>JABDKA010000165.1 GCA_013002405.1 Sulfitobacter sp.
ATCCGCTGGGTCTGTCGCTTGCCCATGAGATGGTGGCGCCCCGGGTCGCGCTGGTTGGGGATTCGGCGCACGGAGTGCACCCAATCGCGGGGCAGGGACTGAACGCAGGTCTGAGGGATGTGGCGGCCCTGGCCGAGGTCCTCACCGACGCCGCGCGGCGCGGGGAGGACATTGGAAGCGACACCACTCTGGTCCGCTATCAGGAATGGCGACGGTTTGATAATGCCACGCTGGCTTTGGCGACCGATACCTTTAACCGGCTGTTCTCAAACGACAACCCCGTACTGCGTCTGGCCCGTGATGTGGGTATGGCAGCGGTCAATGCGCTGCCCAGTCTGCGGCGCGGCTTTATCCGGGAGGCGGCGGGCCTGACCGGCGAGTTACCGCGCCTGATGCAGGGCCGTGCGCTCTAGGTCGCGCTGCATCGCTGCGACCAACCTCAGTCGAGCTTGCGGGCCTCGTCCACCAGCATGATCGGAATGCCGTTGCGGATCGGGTAGGCAAGGGCAGCCGCCTTGGAGACCAGTTCCTGCTTCTCCGCGTCGTAGCTGAGCGTGTTCTGTGTTCTTGGGCAGATCAGCGCATCCAGCATCCGACGGTCGAACTTGATCTCCGTATCGCTCACTGAATCATGCCCTCTTCCTGACCGCCGCGCAGCGCGTATTCGATCAGGGTCACAAGCGTCTCACGACGGGTCTGCAAAGAAGGCGCCTCCAGAAGCGCCTGCTTATCTTCGACTTCAAAATCGAGCATCATCGACAGCGAATTGATCAGCAGTTCATCGTCCGCTTCTTTCAGTGTTGCCCAGTCGGCCGACAGACCGCGCGCCTCGAAATAGCGGCGCAGCAGGGCCAGGAAAGGCTTGCGTTGAAATGCCTTGTCCTCTTCTCCGTCACAGCGGTCCTTTTCAAAACCTTCCCAATCCACTTCGCAGCGGCGGTAGGGCGTGAAACCTTCGACCTCTTTCCGGACCCGAAAACGGGACATGCCCCCCAGGGTAATCATGTACCGGCCATCTTCGGTTTCGGAAAACTGTGTAATCCGCCCGGCGCAACCGATGGTATGCAGGCCGTGTCCGTCACGGCCAGGAATGGCGTTTGGCTGAATCATCCCGATCAAACGGGTATCCGTTTTCAGGGAATCCTCGATCATCTGAAGATATCGCGGCTCGAAGATGTGCAGCGGCAGCCGCGAGCGGGGTAGCAGCAACGCTCCCGCAAGCGGAAAAATCGCAAGCATCTCTGGCAGATCTGTTGGCTGTTTCATGACAACGGACCTAGCGCGGTGAACGCATCAGGCAAATATCATTGAGCTCAATTTTCGCCGCCCGTTCAGTACGACAGGATCGTTTGGTTTGAGCGCGTCAAAAATGGTGAAAAGCTGCGTCTTTGCCGCTCCTTCGTTCCATTCGCGATCCTTGCGGAAAAGCTCCAGCAGATGGGTGACAGCGGCCTCGGTATCGCCATGTGCATAGAGCGCCTGCGCCAGATCGAAACGGGCCTGATGATCCTCCGGGTTGGCTTCGACCGTTGCGGTCAGTTCGGCCACAGGGCCGGCATTCTCAGCCTGCCGCGCCAGTTCAAGCTGGGCATGCGCGGCCTCAAGTTCCGGTGCCTTGGAAATCTCAATGGGCGCACCGTTCAAAAGCGCTTCGGCCTGATCCAGCTCTCCCATAGCAATGTGGGAGCGGACCAGTCCGCCGTAGGCCGGGGCGTTCTTCTCATCCTCTCCAAGGATCGCGGCGAAGGTCTGTGCCGCGTCCGTCGCGGCCCCTTCGGACAGCATTTCTTCGGCAGCCTCAATCGCATCAGCGAGGGTATCACTGGGCGCTTCACCGCCCGCGGCCTTGACCACCCGGTCGATGAAGGCCTTGATCTCGGACGGTGGCAGAGCGCCCTGGAAGCCGTCAACGGGCTGGCCCTTGTGGAAGGCATAGACCGTCGGGATCGACTGGATCTGCAGCTGACCCGCAATCATCTGGGCCTCGTCCACATTGACCTTCACCATCTTCACCGCCCCCTTTGCCGCGCGCACAGCTTCTTCGAGCTGTGGGCCGAGGGTCTTGCAAGGCCCGCACCAGGGGGCCCAGAAATCAACGATGATCGGGACCGTCTGAGAGGCCTCGATTACGTCGGTCATGAAGGTGGCCTCGTCACTGTCGGTGATCAGGGTGTCGTCGGCGGCGCCGGTCAGGTTCAGTTCCATCGTCTCATCCTCGCATCTGCGGTTTGGCCTTATATGTCGGCCTGCCGCCCGTTTTTAAAGGTCAAATGTCGCAAAAACCGGTGCATGGTCGCTGGGCTGCTCCCAGCCGCGGGCGTGACGCAGGATCCGGCTGGAATGGGCCGCTTCGGCGATATCTTCCGTTGCCCAGACGTGATCGAGCCTGCGGCCCCGGTCCGCGCTCTCCCAGTCCGGCTGCCGGTAGGTCCACCAGCTGTAGAGCTTGCCATCGGGGATGTGCGCGCGCGTGATATCGACAAATCCACCCACCTTGCGCAGGCCTTCGAGCGCCTCGCGCTCAACGGCAGTATGGCTGACCACCCGCGCCAGCTTTTTCGTATCATAAACATCCTCTTCCAGCGGGGCGATGTTCAGATCCCCCACAAGGATCGCGCGTTCCGGCGGGGCGCAGCGGAACCAGCCGCGCATCTCGGCCAGAAAGTCGAGCTTCTGGTCGAACTTCTCGTTGCTCATCCGGTCCGGCTTGTCCCCGCCTGCGGGTACATAAAAGTTGTGGATCGTCACCCCGTTCTCAAGCCTGCCAGCGATGTGCCGCGCGTGCCCCAGATCACCGAAATCCCAGGCGGCGGCCTCTTTCATCGGTAGTTTGGAAAAGATGGCCACCCCATTGTAACTCTTCTGTCCCCGCGCGATCACGTGGCGGTATCCCAGGGCCTCGAACCGCTCCAGCGGGATTTTGTCGACCGGGCTCTTGCACTCTTGCAGGCAGAGGATATCGGGGGCCTCTTCCTCCATCAGCCGGGCCACCAGCGGTTCACGCAGGCGGACAGAGTTGATGTTCCAGGTGGCAATGGTGAAGGACATGGGCAGGCTCCGAGAGGGTGTTCGCTGTGCAACCTAGTCATCCCGCGTGGCTTTCGCCACGGCGAAATGGGCACTAGGCCCGGAACAAAAAAAGGGCCGAACCCAAAGGTTCGGCCAAGTCCAACAGGGAGGTATGTGCCTATTCCCGGGCACAATAGTCGGGATTCAAACCGAGAAGCAGGAAGGGATACCCCGCGTCTCAGGTAAAGAACGTGAAATCAGCGGGTTGGTTCCAACGATATCGAAATTCTCAAGCCATGAGACGGTAACCACCCGATTCAGTTACCAAAAGACGTGCGTTTGAGGGGTCCGGCTCGATCTTTTGGCGCAGCCGGTAGATGTGCGTCTCAAGCGTGTGGGTCGTTACGCCCGCATTGTATCCCCAGACCTCGTGAAGCAGCGTGTCGCGCGCCACGACCCCGTCACTGGACCGGTAGAGGAATTTCAGGATGTTGGTTTCCTTCTCCGTCAGGCGCACCTTCTTGTCATCCTCGGTGATAAGCATCTTCATCGAGGGCTTGAAGGTATAGGGCCCCAGCTGGAAAACCGCATCCTCGGACTGTTCGTGCTGGCGCAGCTGCGCGCGGATCCGGGCCAGCAGAACGGGGAACTTGAAGGGTTTGGAGACGTAGTCATTGGCCCCGGCATCAAGGCCCAGGATGGTGTCGGCATCGCTGTCATGCCCTGTCAGCATTACGATGGGGCTTTTTACCCCTTGCTTGCGCATCAAACGGCAAAGCTCACGGCCGTCGGTGTCGGGCAGACCCACGTCGAGGATGACCAGGTCATAGATCGCCTCCTTGGCCCGCGCCAAGGCGTCGGCCCCGTTGGCGGCCTCGAAAACATCGAAGTCCTCCGTCATGATCAGCTGTTCGCTCAGCGCCTCGCGCAGATCGTCGTCATCGTCAACAAGCAGGATTTTCTTGAGCTGGGCCATCGGTCCTCTCCCTTACCTATATCACATAGATGTGTGCAGGCGTCAGTTGCGGCAAGAGAGGCGGTAAATCTCTCACGCCGACGTTATGGAGTGCGGCCAATTGTTTCAATTCCTTGGCTTTGCGCCTAGATATGCTGCAACGGAGTGTCAGAGTTGTAACAGACATGAGCCTTGGGCCGGACATCACAGAACAGCTGGCCCGGGCGCGGGCGGATCTGCGCATGGGTGTGCCGGTCGTGCTGACGGGCGAACAGCCGTCGCTGGTGCTGGCGGCCGAAACGCTAAGCGCGCAGCGCCTTGCGGATCTTCTGGCGCTGGGCGGATCGCCGGTTCTGGCGATCACCGCGCGGCGGGCCGAAACACTCAAGGTGCAGGTCTACGACGGCGATTTGGCGCGTATCGAATTGCCCGCTGATGCGACCCCCGCCTGGATCCAGAGCATCGCCAATCCCGCCGATGATCTGCGCAGCCCGATGAAGGGCCCCTTTGTCTGCGCACGCGGTGGGGAGGTTGCCGCCCACCGCGCCGCCCTGCAACTGGCCAAGAGCGCCCGCCTGCTGCCCGCCACACTGGTGCTGACCCTGCAGGATGCCGCCGCTTTTGCCCGCGATCACGCCCTCACTACGGTTGATCTCGAAGCCGCGGCTCCCGCACTGAATGAACGCAGCCCCCTCCACCCGGTGGTGAGCGCGCGGCTGCCGATGGAGGTGTCAGAGGCGGGCCGTCTGCACATCTTCCGCCCCGAGGACGGCGGTGAGGAACATTACGCCATCGAGATCGGACGCCCCGATCGGTCCAAACCCGTGCTCGCCCGGCTCCACTCGGCCTGCTTCACGGGCGATCTGATGGGGAGCCTCAAATGCGATTGCGGCCCGCAACTGCGCGCGGCTCTTGCCCAGATGGGTGAGGAAGGGGAGGGCATTCTGCTCTACCTCAATCAAGAGGGGCGCGGCATTGGCCTGGCCAACAAGATGCGCGCCTATTCACTGCAGGATCAGGGGTTTGACACGGTGGAGGCCAATCACCGGCTTGGCTTCGAGGATGACGAGCGGGATTTCCGGCTGGGTGCCGACATCCTCAAATCCATGGGTTTTTCCGCAGTTCGGCTGCTGACAAACAATCCACGCAAGGTTGCCATGATGCAGGCCAGCGGTGTTGCCGTGGCGGAGCGCGTGCCGCTTCAGGTGGGCGAAAACCGCCACAACCGCGACTATCTTGCCACCAAGGCACGCAAGTCGGGGCATCTGCTTTGATGCGCCGGATGGGGCTGTGGGACATGGTATTGACGCGCGGCGGTTTGCGCTTTGGGGGCCAGACCTACCCTTGCACCGTCGGCCGGGGCGGCGTTAGTGGTCGCAAGCGGGAAGGCGATGGGGCCACGCCGGTTGGGGTGCACCGGATCGTCGGTATGTTATACCGCCCTGACCGGATGGCCAGGCCCGCGGGCTGGGCCCTGCCGATTCGCCCGGGCGATCTGTGGTCGGACGACGCCGGTGACGATGACTACAACATGATGGTCCGCGCGCCCTACGACGGCAGCCACGAAAGGCTGCGGCGGGCCGATCCGCTTTACGATCTGATTCTGCTCACGGACTGGAACTGGCCCTACGCGGTCAAGGGCCGAGGCTCGGCGATCTTCATCCATCAGTGGCGCCGCCCGGGCTTCCCGACCGAAGGCTGCATTGCCCTGCGCCGGGATCATTTGCGCGCGATTGCCCCCAAGATACGGCATCGGACCCGGCTCATCGTTCCAGATGTCTTGGCCCCCTCTTCTCAAACTGGAAGCCACTAAGGAAAAGACCGCCCCGAAGGGCGGCCTTTTGATGAGTGCGCGGTAACAGATCCTATTCGGCGGCCCAGCCGGATACGGCCTTGATTTCCAGGAACTCCTCCAGACCAAAGGCCCCGCCTTCGCGTCCGTTGCCCGACTGCTTGTAGCCGCCGAAGGGCGAGCCTTGGGCGAAGCCCTGGCCGTTCGTCTCCACCATGCCCGAGCGCAGACGGCGCGCCACGCGGCGGCGCTTGTCGGTGTCCTCGGTCTGGATATAGTTGGTGAGACCATAGGGCGTGTCATTGGCGATCTCGATCGCCTCTTCCTCGCTCTCGAAGGGGATGATCGACAGGACCGGGCCAAAGATCTCTTCCCGGGCAATGGTCATGTCGTTGGTCACGTCGGCAAAAACCGTAGGCTTGACGTAGTAGCCCCGGTTCAGCCCGTCCGGGCGGCCCAGACCACCGGCCACCAGCCGCGCCTCTTCCATACCCTTCTCGATCAGGCCCTGGATCTTGTTGAACTGCGCCTCGGACACCACCGGCCCGATGTGCTTGCCCTCTTCCGAAGCGGGGCCGACGTGGGTGTTTTTGGCCACATCCGCGGCCATCGCCACCGCCTCGTCGTAGCGGCTCTTGTGGACCAGCATCCGCGTCGGCGCGTTGCAGGACTGGCCGGAGTTGCGGAAGCAGCGGATGGCACCGGCCTTGGCGGCCTTGGGATCCGCATCTTCAAAGATGATGTTGGCGCCCTTGCCGCCCAATTCCAGGCTCACGCGCTTGAGTGTGTCGGCAGCGGCCTTGGAAATGGCGATGCCTGCCCGGGTCGAGCCGGTGAAGCTGACCATGTCTACCTCGGGATGCACCGAAAGCTGGCTACCAACACCCGCGCCGTCACCGTTCACCAGGTTGAAGACGCCGGGTGGGAAGCCCGCCTCATCCATGAACTCCGCAAACAGGAGGCCCGACAGGGGAGCAATCTCGGAGGGTTTCAACACCACCGTGCAGCCCACCGCGATGGCCGGGATCGCCTTGAGGATGATCTGGTTCATGGGCCAGTTCCAGGGGGTGATCAGGGCGCAGACGCCAATGGGCTCCAGCAAGGTCATTTCGGTCGCGGTGAAATCGCGGTCGAACTCGAACTTGTCGAAGGCCTTCAGAAAGCCGCCGATGTGCCAGCTTCCGGCGCCGACCTGCTGCGCGCGGCTGAGGTTGATGGGGGCACCCATTTCCATGGACATGGCCTGGGCCATCTCCTCCTGTCTGCGGTCATAGACTTCGGCCAGCTTTTCGACCAGCGCGCGGCGTTCCTCGCGGGGTGTTTGGGACCAGCTGTCAAAAGCCGCCCGGGCGGCTGATACGGCGGCATCGGTGTCCGCCTGACCACCAAGCGAGATGACCGCACATTGCTCTTCCGTCGAAGGGTCGATCACGGCGAAATCATTCGGCTTGGCGGGGTCGACCCACTGGCCGTTGATGTAGAACTGACGCTTTTCCAGCATGGCAAAACTCCTTTGTTATTATTGGCCCCGGAGCCGCCCGGTGCGCAAATTCGCGCCACTGTGTCATTGCGCCTCTCGCGCCGCAAGGGGGTGTATTGCGCGCCGGGAGGGCCTAAATGTTCTATCATGGATTTTAACACCAAGGAGGATTCCATGGGCCTGCGCATCAATGACACTATTCCCGACCTGACCGTTGAGACTGACCAGGGCACAATGTCGCTGCACGACTTCGTCGGCGATCATTGGGCGATCCTGTTCTCCCACCCAAAGGACTTCACACCCGTCTGCACCACCGAATTCGGTGCGGTGGCGCAACTGGCCGATGAATGGGCCAAGCGGGGGACCAAGGTGATCGGCGTCTCCGTCGACGGGGTCGAAGATCACAAGAAGTGGAAAGGCGACATTGAAAAGGTGGCGGGCACCAAGGCCGGTTTCCCAATCATCGCCGACGACGGGCTCGAGGTCTCCAAGGCCTTCGATATGCTGCCCGCCGAAGCCTATCTGCCCGATGGGCGCACCCCCGCCGACAGTGCGACGGTGCGTTCCGTCTTCATCATCGGACCCGACAAGCAGCTCAAGCTTTCGATGACATACCCCATGACCGTCGGCCGCAACTTCGCCGAGGTGCTGCGGGCGCTGGATGGCCTGCAGATGTCTGTCGGCAAAGGTGTTGCGACACCTGCCAACTGGAACGTGGGCGATGATGTGATCATTCCCACGTCGGTGTCGGACGAGGATGCGAAGGCGAAGTTTGGTGAATTTGAGACGGTGTTGCCCTACCTGCGGACCACCAAGGCGCCGGGCTGACCCTCAGCCCAGATCGAGTGCTTCCATCGACAGGATAAGCATCGGATGGTTCCGTGCGGCGGCCTTGCTGACCGCGCGGAACTTCATCGACCGTCCCCTGAGCATGGCGTACATGTGCGTGTAGCCCAGATCGAAGGCCGCTTCGAGCGCGGGGCTTGAGCCGCCGTTGACCGTGTGGCGGTCCACCTCCATCCCGATGACCGGCCTGTGGCGCGAGAGGGTTTCGCTGGCACCGCGGATCACCTCGGCCTCGTGGCCCTCAACGTCGATCTTGACGAAGGTGATCGGACTTCCGTCCAACCCCAGGTCCATGTCGTCCAAGCGGCGCAAAGGCAGTTCAACGGTCTCTCCCGTGACCTTGCCATTACCCGCTCCGGCCCCCGTTCCGCCAAGGTTCCCTTCCGGCTGCGTCCCAGTTAGCGTCTGATCCCGGTCCGACAGACCAACCGGGTGAACTGTAATGTTGGGCTTCAGGCGGGCGTTGATCTGCAACAGCTCAAGCGCCTTATGATTGGGCTCGAACGCGTGCACCTGGGCAAAGCTGTCGGCAAAGGAAACGGCATGGTTGCCGATGTTCGCACCGATATCGAGGCAGACACCGTCCCGCGGCAGCTGCGGAAAGAGCTTCTTTTCAAGCGCAGAGAGCTCCCGGTCGGCAAAGCGGCCGTCGATGTGCATCATCACCGTAATGTGGTCGAACCCGTAACCGGCCAATGCTGGCCTTCCCGATTTCAGATGTGCCCCTACCGCGTGGGACATCATTTTCTTGTAAATTGCGCGGGCAAGCGGGTTCATGCAGCATGACTAAGCAGTGGGCCGAATCTTGGCAAGAGAGTTGCGCGGTAGCTTTTGTGCCGATCCCGGGACTGTGACCTCACCGCCCGGATTTTTGACCGGAAAAAGGGCGGCCAAATAAAGCCCCTGATGGTCTGTCTCCTTCCCGCAGTATTCCTGCCCTTTTAGTGCAGAACGACGCGGGTGCCGTTCGGGGCCCGGTTTGACAGATCGATCACATGTGCATTGATCATCCGTAAACAGCCGTTTGAGATCCGCCGCCCGACGGATTCAGGCCTTGGCGTCCCATGAATGCGCAGTAGGGAGTCGCGATTGCCCTTGTAAAGATAAAGCGCGCGTGCCCCGAGCGGATTGTCCGGCCCGCCGGGCATGCCGCCTGCGTGTTTTGCGTATATGTGGGGTTCTCGCGCGATCATGGCCTTGGTTGGTGTCCAACTGGGCCAGTCCCGGCGGTGATGGATGTAGAAGGTGCCCGAAACATACCGGCCCACCGTGCCGATGCCCACGGGATAGCGGATAGCCCGCCCGCCTGCGAGGGTCCAGTAGAGCGCAAACCGCCCCGGATCGACGTGGATTTCGTTGGGCGCGAACTTGGCCTTGATCTGAACGATCCGCGCCTGATGTTGCGCCGGAATCTGATAGTTCTGTGTGGTCGCGTAGGCCGGATTGACCACACAAGCGGCGGCACCGGTCAAAAGAACATCGCGGCGGGTGATGAAGGGCATTTGGCCTCCTGTCGAATTTTTCAACTCTGCTTAGCAAACGCCAAGCCGCGCTAAAAGTTCATCAGTTTCCTGTCAGTCACCCACTCCGCGCGATGTGCCGCAACGAAAAAGGCCCCCGCCGATGGGGCAGGGGCCTGATTACTGAAAGGAGAAGGGACTTAGTCCGCCTTCTCTTCCTTCTTGATCTCTTCGCCGGTCTCCTGATCGACAACCTTCATCGACAGGCGCACCTTGCCGCGATCGTCAAAGCCCAAAAGCTTGACCTTCACTTCCTGGCCTTCCTTGAGAACGTCGGAAGGATGGTTCAGGCGGCGGTTTTCGATCTGCGAGACATGCACCAGGCCGTCACGCTTGCCGAAGAAGTTCACGAAGGCACCAAAGTCCACGATCTTGACGACCGTACCGGTGTAAACCTGACCTTCTTCCGGCTCCGCCACGATGGCGTAAATCATGTCGTGGGCCTTCTGGATCGAATCCGCATTGGGCGAAGCGATCTTGATGATGCCCTCATCGTTGATGTCGACCTTGGCACCGGACACTTCCACGATCTCACGGATGACCTTACCGCCGGATCCGATCACTTCACGGATCTTGTCGGTGGGCACCTGCATCGTCTCGATACGCGGCGCGTGGACGGAGAAGTCAGCTGCACCGGAAATGGCCTTGTTCATCTCACCGAGGATGTGCATGCGCCCATCCTTGGCCTGTGCCAGTGCCTTTTCCATGATCTCGGGCGTGATGCCCGCAACCTTGATGTCCATTTGCAGGGAAGTGATGCCGTTCTGAGTGCCCGCCACCTTGAAGTCCATGTCGCCCAGGTGGTCTTCGTCACCCAGGATGTCCGACAGGATCGCGTAGGAGCCGTCATCCTCAAGTATCAGGCCCATGGCCACACCGGCCACGGCTGTCTTCAGCGGCACGCCCGCGTCCATCATGGACAGCGAACCACCACAGACCGACGCCATGGAAGAGGAGCCGTTGGATTCCGTGATCTCGGACACCACGCGGATGGTGTAGGGGAAATCGGTCGCCGGAGGCAGCACGGCCTGAAGCGCGCGCCAGGCGAGCTTGCCGTGACCCACTTCGCGGCGGCCCGGAGGGCCCACGCGGCCCACTTCACCGACCGAGTAGGGCGGGAAGTTGTAGTGCAGCAGGAAGTTGGATTTGAAGTTGCCGTGCAGCGCGTCGATGAACTGCTCATCGTCGCCGGTGCCCAGCGTGGTCACGACCAGACCCTGCGTTTCACCACGGGTGAAAAGCGCCGAACCATGTGTCCGGGGCAGGATGCCCGTCTCGGATACGATATCGCGGATCTCATCCGTCTTGCGGCCGTCGATGCGCTTGCCTGTCTTGACCACGTCACCGCGCAGGATGGAGGCTTCTAGCTTTTTCATGGCGGAGCCGAGGTTCGCATCCTCAAGCTGCTCTTCGGTCAGAGCCTCCTTGATGGTGTCGCGTGCGGCGGAAACCGCTGCCGTCCGCTCTTGCTTGTCGGCGATGGCGAAGGCCGCGCGCATTTCCTTTTCGCCGGCCTTCTTCACGGCCTCATAGAGGTCGGAATAGTCGACGGGCTGAAAATCGAACGGCTCCTTCGCGGCATTTTCCGCCAGCTCGATGATCAGGTCGATAACCGGCTGGATCTGCTCGTGCGCAAACTTCACCGCACCCAGCATTTCCTCTTCCGAAAGCTCATAGGCCTCGGACTCCACCATCATCACGGCTTCCTTGGTGCCGGCAACGACAAGGTCCAGACGCTGGTCGGGGTTCAGGCGCAGGTCCTGCATGTCATCCACGGTTGGGTTCAGGATATATTCGCCGTCCTCGAAACCAACCCGGCAGCCTGCGATCGGACCCATGAAGGGCGCAC
>JABDKA010000204.1 GCA_013002405.1 Sulfitobacter sp.
TCAAAGCGGTAAGCGCGCGCGTCCATCGGAATGGTGCGCTCCATGTCCAACGGCGCAATCAGGCGCTCAACGGCGGCCCTGTCGGGAATCGACCCTACGATGGGGCAGCGCCAGATCAGCGGATCGCCCTCGAAGTACATCTGCGTGATAAGCCTCTGGGCAAAGCTCTCGCCGAAGAAGCTGAAATGGATATGGGCGGGCCGCCAGTCGTTCGGGCCATTTGGCCAGGGATAGGGGCCGGGCAGCACCGTGCGGAATTCATAGCACCCCTCGGCATCCGTGATCACACGTCCACACCCCCCGAAATTGGGGTCAAGTGGAGCCAGATAGCTTTCCTTCTTGTGCCTGTACCGCCCGCCCGCATTGGCCTGCCAGACCTCCAGCAATGCACCCGGCACGGGCCTGCCAAAGCCGTCCCGGACCTGTCCATGCACGATGATGCGTGGCCCAATGGCGGACTGGTCCTGGTTCCCGAAATTATGCAGCAGATCGGAGTCCAGGGGCTGGATGATGTCGTGACCGAAGACCGGCCCACTTTCCTCGCTTGGGGTGGAGGGAAAGGAAATGGGCGCGGCCTGCGGGCTGCGTTTTACCGAGGTCCGGTAGGGCGGGTGGAGCGCCAGGGGGTGGTGGCCGGGTTGACGGCCGACGAAGCCGCCCTTGGGTGCCTTTGGGTCAGTCATCAGTAGGGTAGTCCGACATAATTCTCCGCCATTGCCTTTTGGGCCGCCTCATTGCTGCGCAGGAAGTCCAATTCGGCCCATTGCATGCGCAGATCAAACTCCGATTGATCGGGAAAGCGGTGCATCAGAGTGGAGAACCACCAGGAAAACCGCTCCGCCTTCCAAACCCGGGCAAGGGCCTTTTCGGAATACCCGTCCAACCCCGCCGCATCGCCATCCCCATACCACGATTTCAGCCCTTCAAAGAGGTAATGAACGTCGGAGGCTGCGGTGTTCAGCCCCTTGGCCCCGGTCGGCGGCACGATGTGGGCCGCGTCCCCGCACAGAAAAAGCCGCCCCCAGCGCATTGGCTCGGTCACGAAGGACCGCAGCGGCGCGATGGATTTCTCAACCGATGGTCCGGTGACCATGTCATTGGAAAGGGACTGGGGAAGCCGACGCTTCAGTTCGGTCCAGAATTGATCGTCGGACCAGTTGTCGACGCTATCGGCCATGGAGCATTGGATGTAGTAACGGCTGCGCGTCATGCTGCGCATGGAACAGAGGGCAAAGCCGCGATCCGAATTGGCGTAGATCAGTTCGTGATTGACGGGCGGGGTTTCAGAAATGATGCCCAACCAGCCGAAGGGATAGACCTTTTCGTACTCCGTTCGGACCTCCTCGGGGATGGTCCGGCGGCTGATGCCGTGAAACCCATCGCAGCCCGCGATGAAGTCGCAAGCGATCTGGTGGCGGGTTCCGTCCTTGGTAAAATGCACCGAAGGGCGGTCTGTATTGGCCCCCTCGATTTCGACGTCCTCCACTTCAAAATATGTTTCAGCGCCGATATTTTCGCGTGCCTCGTAAAGGTCCCTTGTGACTTCGGTCTGACCGTAGACCATGACGGGCGTGCCGGTGTGTTTGGCAAAGTCGATGCGAAAGATTTCTTCCCTGTAGGAGATCAGCGTGCCGTCGTGGGGCAGCCCCTCTTCCTTCAGTCGCGCATCTACGCCAGCGGTGGCCATCAACTCCACCATACCGCGCTCCAGAACGCCCGCGCGGATGCGGGACAGGACATAGTCACGGGTCTGACGCTCCAGCACCACCGCCTCCACCCCGATGCGGTGCAGCAGTTGCCCCAGCAAAAGCCCCGACGGCCCACCGCCGATGATCACGACCTGTGTACGCATGATTGCCCTCCCGCCGTCAGACTAGCCAATATCGGCCCGTGGACCAGCCCTAATGTCTCAGCCGGTCATTCCCGAAGGCGGCCGAAAGCGCAAATAGGAGTGCCGCCAGTGTGACAATGCTGGGGCCGGTCGGCGTGTCGAAGGTGAAGGAGGCGCCAAGACCACCCAGGGCCGAAACCGCCCCGACAAGGATGGCGAGGGCCGCCATCGTTTCGGGCGTGCGGGCGAGGGGGCGTGCGGCGGCCGCCGGGATGATCAGCATGGCCGCGATGAGCAGGGCGCCCACCACCTTGAGGGCCACGGCCACGGTGATTGCAAGGGCAAGGGTCAGGATCAACTGCTCCCGCCTTGGATTGCCGCCTGCGGCCACGGCCAGGTCCGGGTTCAGCGTTGCGGTCAAGAGCGCCTGCCAGCGCCAGATCAGCAGGCCTCCGACCACCAGTGCACCGGCCCAGATGACCAGCAGATCGGCACCGGTGACCGCAAGGATCTCTCCGAAAAGGTAGGCGGAAAGGTCATTGCGCTGGTTCGGAAGGAGCGAAACGGCCACCAGGCCCACGGCCAATGCTGCATGGGCCAGCACGCCCAGCAGCGCGTCGGTACTGACCTTGCGTTCGGACAGACCGCTGACGATCAACGCCATCACCAGTGCAACGATCAGGACACCGGCAAAGGTCGGCAGATCGGTGGCCAGTGCCAGCGCCACGCCCAGCAGTGCCGCATGGCTGGTGGCATCCCCGAAGTAGGCCATGCGCCGCCAAACGACGAAACAGCCCAGCGGGGCGGCAGCCAGGGCGACGCCGAGGCCGGCCAAGGCCGCGCGCAGGATGAAATCGTCAAACATCAGTGCGGACTGTGATCGTGAGGGTGATCGTGGCTGTGCCCGTGGTCATGTTCATGGCGGTAGAGTGCCAGGGCCCCTTGGGTGCCAGAACCGAAAAGCGCGCGGTATTCCGGCGCGTCGGCCACGATCTCTGGCGCGCCTTCGCAACAGACATGGCCGTTGAGGCAGAGCACCCGGTCAGAGGCGGCCATGACTACGTGCAGATCGTGGCTGACCATCACAATGGCAAGGTCGAGCCTTTCCCGCAGATCGGCGATGAGCCTGTAGAAGGCCGCCTCACCTGGCTGATCAAGGCCCTGTGTGGCCTCATCAAGGATCAGGATGTCAGGCTTCGCCAGAAGCGCGCGGGCCAGCAGGACCCGCTGGAACTGGCCGCCTGACAAGCCCGCCATCTGCCGCTGTGCCAGATCCGGCACGCCCGCCTGCGTCAAAGCCTCCTTGATGGCGGCGCGGGACTGGCGCTGGGGCAGGTTCAGGAATCGCGCTACGGTGAGGGGCAGGGTAGAGTCGATCTGAAGCTTCTGTGGCACATAACCAATCCGTAGACCGGGCGCGCGGGTCACGCTCCCATTCGCGGGGGTCATGGCACCGATAAGCGCGCGAACCAGCGAAGACTTGCCCGAACCGTTGGGCCCGACGATGGTCACGATCTCACCGCGCTGGATGGAAAAGTTCACCCCTTCGAGCACCTTCAGATCGTCGTGGTAAAGCGTCAGATCCCGCGTCGCGATCAGGCTCATGCGGCGCTCCGGCACTCGGGGCAGAGCCCTTCGGCTTCCACCACCGTGCGTTCAATCTTGAATCCGGCGGCGCGGGCGGCCTCGCCCAGGCGCCCCTGTGTGGGCGCCGTATCGGCTTCGGCTACGGATTTGCAGGTGCGGCAGATCAGAAAGGCCGGACTGTGGTCAGAGCCAAGATGGGCGCAGGCGATATAGGCATTGAGCGCCTCGATCTTGTGAGCAAAACCTGATTTCACCAAGAAATCCAATGCCCTGTAGGCGACGGGTGGCTGGGTCCCAAGGCCTTCTTCGGCCAGGACCTTGAGAATGTCATAGGCACCCATGGCCCGGTGTTCGGCCAGCAAAAGCTCCAGTGTCCGACGCCGCACCGGCGTCAGGCGCAACCCTTTTTCGGCGCAGTGGGATTCGGCCTTTTCTAGCGCGTCGTGCACGCAGGACCGATGATCGTGCGGCTCAAATCCGATGGCTGACATTGGGTGCTTCCTCTGAACGGGTTGACTATCTGTTATGATATAACATAGATGGCAGCAAGTGTAATAATATAACATAGGTTCCCGATGCGTGCGCTTCTGCTTTCCTCTTTTTTCATTGCTTCTACCGCCTCGGCCGAGGTGCCGCGCGTGGTTGCGGACATCGCCCCGATTCACGGTCTGGTAGCCCGGGTGATGGAGGGGCTGGGGGAGCCTGGCCTGATCCTGCAGCCGGGTGCCTCCCCGCATCACCACGCCATGCGGCCATCGGAGGCACGGGCGCTGTCGCAGGCGGATCTGGTCATCTGGGTTGGGCATGGACTGACGCCCTGGCTGGAGGATCCCATCGAAAACCTTGCCGGTGATGCGAGCCATCTTTCGTTGGCGGAAGTCACGGGGTCGATACGGCTGCCAAGCCGGGCCGCAGGAGTGCTGGGTGGGCATGACCACGATCACGACCACGGGCACGAGGACGAGGAAGGGGCAGGGGTCGATCCGCACCTCTGGCTCGATCCCGACAATGCCCGCCTATGGCTGGCCCGGATTGCCGAAGCCCTTGCAGACCGGGACCCCGAAAATGCGAACATCTACCGCGCCAATGCAGAGGCGGGCCAGCGCGAGATTGCGGCCGCAGAGCAGGCGGTTGCGGCGCAATTGGGTGAGGTCACGGGAGTGCCCTTTGTGGTCCTGCACGATGGATTCCATTATTTTGAAGCGCATTTCGGAATTGAGGCCCTGGCAGCGGTCAAGTCCAGCGAGGCCGACACGCCCGGCCCCGCGCGCCTGTCCGCGCTGCGCGAGACCTTGAAGGAGAGCGGTGCGCGTTGTGCTCTTTCCGAACCCCAGATCGACGATGCGCTGCTGCGCACGGCGGTTGAAGGGATGGAGATCAACTTTGGAACGATTGATCCGCTTGGTGCCGACATTCCATTGGGAACAGGGCATTATCCCGCCTTGCTAAAGTCGATCTCGGCTGGCCTTTCGGCCTGCCTTGCTCCCTCATCCTGAACCTCGGAGCCGCGCACGAAGGTCTTGATCAGGTCCGGGAAATGCTCCTTGAAATTAAAAAGGCCCTTCGTTGCCCTAGACCAGGCCGCCCTATCCAACAGTCGGCGCACCATGAACAGCGGCACGGCATCGGGTGGCCCGCGATAGGCCGTCAGCATCGCTCGGGTCGTGCGAACCGGTGCGTAGGGTGCCGGGACCGCCGCCAGATTACGGCCCTTGGTCCAGACCGCGAACTTCTCCGCCGTTGCAGCATGGTCAGGTCCGCGCCACCCGGGACCCGATCGCGCGCGTTGGGCCCGAGGTCGGAGTTGCGTTTCTGGGTGTAATCCCAAGCAGCCCCGGGGAACGAAGGCCTCAAGCCGGTCAAGCCCGGCTGCGCGGGTCGGGGGAAAAGGAAAGGGCAACGGGTCATGACGGCCGAGCGCGTTCACCCTGCGGCAGGGGCAACCAAGTGGCCCGCCCCCCTTGAAGGTCCCAGACCCCACGACTAATCTCAGCGTAACGGTTTGGCGGGTATGGTCCCGCCAGCACAAGACAGGCGACAACCAATGAATGATCCTTACGAATTCTACATGAACAACCTCGTCCCCATGGTGGTTGAGCAGACCAGCCGGGGTGAGCGGGCGTATGATATTTTCTCACGCCTGTTGAAGGAGCGGATCATCTTCTTGTCCGGTCCCGTGCACGACGGCATGTCATCGCTGATCGTGGCGCAACTTTTGCACCTTGAGGCGGAAAACCCGTCCAAGGAAATCTCAATGTATATCAACAGCCCCGGCGGCGTGGTGACGAGCGGTTTGTCGATCTACGACACGATGCAGTACATCCGCCCCAAGGTCTCTACCCTGGTGATCGGGCAGGCTGCCTCCATGGGCTCGCTCCTGCTGACCGCCGGCGAGCCGGGAATGCGTTTCTCACTGCCCAACTCCCGCGTGATGGTGCACCAGCCCTCGGGCGGTTACCAGGGTCAGGCGACGGACATCATGATCCACGCGCAGGAGACACAAAAGCTCAAGACCCGTCTCAATGAGATCTATGTCAAGCATACCGGCCAGACCCTCAAGAAGGTCGAAGAGGCGCTGGAGCGGGACAATTTCATGTCGCCCGAGGATGCCAAGGACTGGGGTCTGATCGACGAGATCGTCGAGAGCCGCGGCAAGGCGGATGATCCCGATGCACCCGAAAAAGGCAAGGATGGCAAGTAAGCCACTACCCTATGCTTAACCCGCTTAACTGTGACGATTTTGCGATTGTAGCGGGTTAAGCAGTGGCCTAGGGTGAAGGCCAAATCGGTGCCCCGTCCTGCGGGGCACGAAATTCACGAAAGACCTGAAAGGGTTTCGAATGGCGAACAACTCCGGCGGCGATAGCAAAAACACGCTTTATTGCAGCTTTTGCGGCAAGAGCCAGCACGAGGTGCGCAAGCTGATTGCAGGGCCAACCGTCTTCATTTGCGATGAATGCGTTGAGCTGTGCATGGACATCATTCGTGAGGAGACGAAGGCCTCCGGGCTCAAGGCGACGGACGGTGTACCGACGCCCAAGGACATCTGCGAGGTGCTGGACGACTACGTGATCGGGCAGGCCATGGCCAAGCGGGTCCTTTCGGTGGCGGTGCACAATCACTACAAGCGTCTGAACCACGCCCAGAAGGGCGGGGATATCGAACTCGCGAAATCCAACATCCTGCTGATTGGCCCCACCGGCTGCGGCAAGACGCTGCTCGCCCAGACGCTGGCACGCATTCTTGACGTGCCCTTCACCATGGCCGATGCGACCACCCTGACGGAGGCAGGGTATGTCGGTGAGGATGTGGAGAACATCATTCTCAAGCTGCTGCAGGCCTCCGAATACAATGTCGAGCGTGCGCAGCGCGGCATCGTCTACATCGACGAAGTCGACAAGATCACCCGCAAGTCCGAGAACCCCTCGATCACCCGCGATGTGTCGGGAGAAGGCGTGCAGCAGGCCCTCCTCAAGCTGATGGAAGGCACAGTCGCCTCTGTTCCGCCGCAGGGCGGGCGCAAGCATCCGCAGCAGGAATTCCTGCAAGTGGATACCACGAACATTCTCTTCATCTGCGGTGGTGCCTTTGCCGGTCTCGACAAGATCATTGCGGCGCGCGGCAAGGGGTCTGCCATGGGATTTGGTGCGGACGTGCGCGACAATGACGAACGCGGCGTGGGGGAGATCTTTAACGATCTGGAACCCGAGGACCTGCTGAAGTTCGGTCTGATCCCGGAATTTGTCGGCCGTCTGCCCGTCTTGGCAACGCTCGAGGATCTGGACGAGGACGCGCTGGTCACGATCCTGACCCAGCCCAAGAACGCGCTGGTCAAGCAGTACCAGCGCCTGTTTGAGCTGGAAGATACCGATCTGACTTTTACCGACGATGCCCTGAAGGCCATCGCCAAGCGTGCGATTGAGCGGAAGACGGGTGCGCGTGGCCTGCGCTCCATCCTCGAAGACATCCTTCTGAACACGATGTTCGAATTGCCAGGGCTGGATAGCGTGAACGAAGTTGTCGTGAATGAGGAAGCGGTGAATTCGGATGCGGCACCCCTCATGATTCATGGCGAGGCCGAGAAAGAGCCAGCGACCGCAGGATAGGCTGGCAGTCGACTGCGATAGTCACACCGTGGGATTTGGAGGGCGTGCCGCTGGCGCGCCCTTTTCCTTTGAAATACAGATTGTTGCGCTGTTAACTTGCAGCAGATATTGCAGATGTCGCGCAAGATGAAAAAAAGAAGGGGACAGCAATGGCCATCCACAGGATTCACACCGGCGGTGAATACGAAGAGAAGGTCGGTTACTGCCGCGCCGTCGTGGCGTGCGGGATGGTCCATGTGGCGGGCACGGTCGGGCATGGTGAGAATGTGGTGGCGCAATGCCAGTCCGCTCTGGAGATCATCGAAAGCGCGCTGCATGAGGCGGGGACGAGTTTCGATCAGGTGGTGCGCGTCACCTACATGCTGCCAGACCGGGCAGAGTTCGAACCCTGCTGGCCATTGCTGGAAAAGGCTTTCGGTGCCAATCCGCCCGCGGCCACCATGATTGAATGCGGTCTGATCGATCCCAAGTACCGGATCGAGATCGAGGTGACGGCGGTCCTGCCTTAAGCTACTTCCTCGAACTCATCGCCCAGCCGTTCCTGCACGTCGATTGGATCGAGCGAGGACCACTTCTTGGCGTTCTTGCGGATGAAACCGCCCTCGGCCAACTCTTTCTGGAGCGCGGGCATGTCCAGTTCTCCCATCCAAAGCCGTGGTTTGGCCTTGCCAAAGGGCTTCCAGGAGCGGACCAGGTGCGTAGCCAAGAGCGGCTGCGTGCCCTTGAAAGAGGTAAGGTGCAGTTCAAGGTTGCGGGTGGCGCCCGAGGGTCTGCGGACGATGATTGCGATATCCGCCTCCGGGTCCGCGACCATCCCCAGCAGATGCAGCGCCGATCCCTCAGCCGCGATGACCTTGTTGGCGGCCTTGTAGGTCGCGATCTGGTGCCGGATATCGTGCTTTTCGGGGTGATAGATCGTGTAGCCGAGGCTTTCGAGACGCTTTTCCAGCTCCGGCTCTCCGATCAGATTTCCCCGCCCGGCAGGCAGCTTGCTGCGGCTGATGTACAGCTTGTCGTTGCCGTCGGGCTTGATCTCCGCGGCAAAGCGGCTGGTCATCATTTCGCGGTACTCGTCCGTCCCTTCGATCATGTTACCCAGACCAAAACCCTGGCCCGGTACGATCAGCCGTTCGACCCGTTCCGGTTCTGCCGCGCAGGCAATCTCAACATCTGTGCCCAGAAGTGATACGAAATCCTGCTGGAACTGGGCCACCTCCGACCCGTTGCGCGGTCTTTTAGGTACAAAGAGGATACCGTCGATTTCTTTCTTGAGATGTTCAAGCGCCCAGAGCCGTGAACTGCTCTCCACGATGAAATGCCCAAAATGCATCCACAGAACGCCACCCCAAAGCCAAGTGCCCTTGCGCGTCGGCAACCGGCCTTGTGGCTTTTCTGGCTCTTCCGTCAGGATGCGCCCGTTCCGCCAGAGCGCGCCTTTTTCGCAATAGCTGCCGTCGGCCCGCAGCACGCCCGCCTGCTGAACGAAGTTCTGCTTGTCCGGCGGGACAACATAAGCCTTTTCAAGCTCTTCCATTTCCCTTGTCCAGCCCGTGTCTGGCATGGGCATGGTCAGGTCAGGTGCATGTGTGACCGTCCAGACTGTACGGGTGGAAGGGCCTGATTCCTTGACGAAGCCCCCATGCTCCAACAGGCGCTTGCATTCGCGCATACCGTCCCGGCCATAGGCTTCAGGATGGAATTCAACGACTATGGCCCGAACCCCTTTGAGGTCAGCGTGCCGCAGGAATTCCAGTTCGCCCCCCTCGATATCCATGATGATCACGTCGGGTTTGAAGCTCTTGTGAACACTGGCGTAGCTTTCCGTGGGCACCTTGATCGCGCGCGTGGGGCGCCGGGTCGTGTCGATCAGGGAGGAGCCAAGGTAAGAATTGCGTACGTGGAAGGGAAGGCTCTTGGGTGCCTTTGGATCACTGACCAGGATCTTGTTCCGGATCTCGATCTTCTTGCCCAACTTGTTCAGCTTATATAGTGCTTCGATGTGGGGGATCAGATCAGGGTTGGCTTCGTATGCCAAAACCTTGGAAGGTTTCGCATTTTTCAGGGTGACTGCACCGACAAGGCCAATTCCGGCGCCCAGTTCCAGCACCCTGTCGCCGGGCTTGACAACCTCAAGCGCTCCCGCGATTTCATGACGTTCGTAGCGCTCCGCGTTGATCCGTCCCAAACGTTCTTCGTTCAGTGCCGGGTTCGCCGGCACCTTGATGCCACGGCATTCTGCAACGTGGAGTGGCTTTTTCGTACTGCTCGACATGCCATTTGTCTCCGTTTTGGCAACAGTACGCCCTGGGCGCTTTTCCGCCAAGGGATTTGATGGAGATGGTTAACGACAGGAGTCTTTGCTGCAACACTCGGCTGGACGGGGCAGGGCCTATGGTGCATAACCCGCACAGGCAAAGTGGAGACTCCCATGGGTATTCTGAACACCATTTTTCGCGCCCTCACATGGTGGGATGGTCAGACCCTGAACACGCAGTTTTTCACTTGGCGCAAGGGCACTAAGGTGGGTGAAGATGACCAGGGCAACATCTATTATCGCAACGCAGACGACAGCCGCCGCTGGGTCATCTACAATGGCGACATGGAGGCCAGCCGGGTCAGCCCCGAATGGCACGGATGGCTGCACCGCACCTGGGATGAGCCGCCGACGGATCGCCCCCTGCCACACAAGAACTGGGAAAAACCGCATATCGAGAACCTGACGGGCACGGCGCTTGCCTATGCGCCCGCGGGCTCCATCCGTCAGAAAAAGCCCAAGGACCGTTCCGACTACGAGGCCTGGAGCCCCGAGTGACCGGCCTTCTCGGGAATCGTTTTTGATGCGAATACTCCTGTTCCTATTGGCCTTTCTGGCGCTGCCCGCAACCGCGGAGGTGGTTACGACGGCGTCCGGCGGTGTGTTGAGGGCGCTTGATAAGATCTCCGGCGATACGGTCGATATTGAAATCCCGGCCGGGGGCAAGGCAGGCGTCGGTTCGCTTGAGATTGTGCTGGTGGAATGCCGCTATCCGGCAGGCAACCCTTCCGGCAATGCTTACGCCGCGCTTGAGATCTCCGAAACCGGACGGGCAGGGACACTCTTTTCCGGCTGGATGATCGCCTCTGCTCCCGCGCTCTCAGCGATGGAGCATCCGCGCTACGACGTCTGGGTCATCCGCTGTATTACCTCATGAAGTGAAATGACCTCCGGCGCGGAGAAATCTGCGCTCCCTTCCAAGGCCTCCGCAAGCCGGGTCCGATAGGTGTTGCGCGGTATCTCAATGGCACCAAGAGAGGCGAGGTGTTCGGTCAGGAATTGCGTGTCAAACAGGACGAAACCAGCGCGGTTCAGCCGCTCCACCAGCGCGGCAAGGGCCATTTTCGAGGCATTGGTCCGGCGCGAAAACATGCTTTCCCCGAAAAATGCGCGTCCCAGCGTGACCCCATAGACGCCGCCGACAAGGGTGCCATCGTCCCAGATCTCAAGCGAATGGGCATGGCCCATTTCGTGCAGCAGACCGTAGAGCCGGGCAATCTCAACGTTGATCCAGGTCTCTGAGCGGTCCGCGCAGGCCTCGACGACCCCAGCGAAATCCCGGTCAATGCTCACCTCATAGGTGGTCTTGCGCATTGCCTTCGCCAGGGATCGTGAGATCCGGAAACCGTCCAGCGGTAGCACACCCCGCATGCGCGGATCGACCCAGAAGATGTCCGGGTCCGAGCGGGATTCGGCCATCGGGAAGATGCCAATTGAGTAGCCGTGCAGCAGCAGTTCCGGCGTCAGCTCGGACATCGCGGCTCAGCTGTCCCCCAGATGGGTTTCCAGCCAATGTTCCAGCCAGTGGATATTGTAATCTCCCGTCTGGATTGCCTCTTCGGCCAGCAGCGCGTGGAAGAGCGGCACAGTCGTATCCACCCCGTCAACGATCAGCTCTCCCAGCGCGCGGCCCAGACGGGCCAGCGCCTCGGGCCGGTCGCGGCCGTGCACGATGAGCTTGCCGATCAGGCTGTCGTAGAAGGGCGGGATCGAATAGCCGTCGTAGAGCGCGCTATCCATCCGCACGCCAAGCCCGCCGGGGGCGTGGTACTGCGTGATCTTGCCCGGGCAGGGCGCGAAATTCGGCAGCTTTTCTGCGTTGATGCGCACCTCGATGGCATGGCC
>JABDKA010000208.1 GCA_013002405.1 Sulfitobacter sp.
CGGACCCGGTATTTTCTTTCGAAGCTGAGCTGTGCCATCTTCTTTCTCCTTTTGCGCCAGCGGTCCTGTCCCTGAGGGCCCTAAGGTGCGCGTGAATGTCCGGTTTTGCTGCGGGCGGGAGGCTCCCCCGCCCGCGGCGATGTCTTAAGAGCCGATCTCTTATTCGCCCGCGCCGAAAGCGAGGGTGAACCAGTTGGTCTCTGGATTGCTGAGCAGGACGAGGTGAATCATCGCCGCCAGCAAAAACAGGAACACACCCTGCGCCACGAAAACGCGGCGGGGGTCGAAGACCAGCCAGATTTTGTAAAACTGTGCCATCTATCCGGTTCCTCTCCGTTACCAGGCGAACCAGGGCAGCTTGATGTAGGTCAGAATATGGGCGACGACTGCCACGATCGTGAAGACCATGAAGCCGCTCATATAGACCGAGTGCAATTCCTGCGCCTGCTCGTCTGTCAGACCTGTGAAAGACAGGTCGTTTTTATCAGCCATGTTTTTTCTCCTTCGAAAAAAGTGCCGACGCCGCGCCCCCCGCGGCCGGGTTACGACGCAGGCTCATCCTGCGCCCTAATCCACCACCCCGGGGGGGAGTGGCGAACGTCTTTTCCGGGGAGGCTCCCAGAAACCGAAAGTTCACGCGCTGAAGATGCGCGGAACGATGATGCGGGCCTGGGACCAGGCGGCCTTGATGGGGCCGCGCTCTGGCAGCTCCATCCGGCGCGCTGCGGTCAGCACCCATGTCAAAAGGGCCAATGGCAAGGTGGCCGTGAAGATGATGGCGAAATAGACGTAGTATTCACGCATGGGCGGGCCGTGCTTGACGCGCGCCGCGGGCTCTGCGTGGATCGTATCCGTTGTCATGTCAGTCATGGATTTGCTCCTCCCGAAGCTGGTTGCAGCCCTTCGACGGTCTCCAGAACGACGCGCTCGGCCCCTGTCTCCAATGCCCGCTTTTCGGCGGCATCGCGCAGGGTCTTGGCGGCGGAGATCCGTGTCAGGATCGGATGGCTGGCGACGATTTCGTCCAGCTTGGCCTGGGCATCCGCATCCCAGGGAAAATCCCGCCGAAGCGGGGTTGGCGTGGCCGCCGCGGCATCCATTTCGGAGCCGAGCGGCAGAATGTGAAAGAGCGCGTCAAAAAGCCCGTTGCAGATTTCCTGCACCAGATAGGTCGCCCCCGCGTAGCCCATGAAGGGTGTCCCCGTGGCCCGCCGGATCGCGGCACCGGGAAAGGAGGCGGGGATAAAGGCCGGGGCCGGGCCAAAGCCCGATTTCATCTCTGCCAGGTACATCTTTTCGTTGATCGACCCCATCAGGATCAGAGGCCGTTCATTGTGCACCAGCGCGCGCACCCGGTCATTGTCGGTCTTCTTGCCCCGGCAGCGGGCCACGGCAAAGGCGCAGGGCAGGCCCAGATCATCCTCCAGGAAATGCCGCACCCCCCGCGCATATGTCTCATTCGCCACGATCCCGAAGGAGGCAGTGGCAAAGAAGTCCTGCGTGACGGACCGCCACAGGTCCCAGACCGGTTTGATCGTCGAATGCTTCTCGCGCTCGATGAAGGGCTCGGGGTCCAGCCCCAGCATCTCGCCCAGGGTGCGCAGGAACTTCGTGGTACTTTCAATGCCCACGGGGGCCTGCAGGTAGGGCTTGCTCAGCACTTCACAAAGGCCGCGGCCGAACTCGCGGTACATGCAGATGTTGGCATCGGCGTTCACAAGGTTCCGCATCTCGCCCACGTGGGCGCCCAGCGGCATGACCATGTTCACCTCGGCCCCGATGCCTTCGACCAGACGCCGGATCTCGGCCAGATCGGAAGGCATGTTGAAGGTGCCATACATGGGCCCGAGGATATTGACCCGGGGGGCGGCCCCCGCTTCGCGCTTTTTCTCGGGCGGCATACGGCCCTTGGTCATGCCGAATTCGGTAAAGATCCAGGTCATGGCACGGTCAGCCGCTTCCCACTGATCCTCGTCAATCGTACGCGGCAGGAAGCGCTGGATGTTCGTGCCCTGCGGCGTCACGCCGCCGCCGATCATCTCAGCGATGGAGCCCGTGACCACCACGGCTGGCAGGGCCGGATCCAGCACATCCCAGGCGCGTTTCATCGCCTCTTCGGTACCGGCACCCATCTCACCCTCGCCCAGCCCGGTCACTACGATCGGCAACTCGTGCGGCGGCAGCGCATCGGTGTAGTGCAGCACCGATGTCACCGGCAGGTTCTCACACCCGACGGGTCCGTCGATCACACACTGCAAACCCTTGACGGCACAGAAAGCATAGATCGCGCCCCAGTAGCCACCGGCCCTGTCGTGATCCTGGATCAGCATGGAACGCACCCCCCTGCTTCCAAATGGAAACATATCCCGGGGGTCCGGGGGCTGGCCCCCGGCGGTCCGGGCAAGATGCGCGAGATGATATGAAGAGCACGCACCCTACGGGCACGCTGTAGGGTGCGTGCTTGCACGCACCGATATGCACGGCAAACCGTCATATCATCTGCGCGGCCTTCGCCGCCCTCGCCTGTTTCTCAAGCTTCTTCATATTCTGCGCCCGGAACTCGGGCTTGAGGTTCGGCGCGCCTTCCCAGACACCCGCCGTGTCCTTTGATCCGACCCCTTCGAAGAAGGCGCGCATCCGGTCCATCCGGTCCCTGTTGCCAATGGCCGCATTGACAACCTGGGCCAGCGATCCGGCACCCGCGACGCCCATCAGGGGCCGCGCGGAAATGAGGTTGGTGAAATAGAGGGACGGTATCCCCAGCTCCTTGCCCTTTTGCACCACCGGGGTGGTGCCGATGGCCAGGTCAGGCTTGATGGCTTCCATCGCCGCGCAATCGTCTTCCAGCGAGGCGCGGTACTGAACCTTAACGCCGCGGGCTTCCAGCCAGGCGGCATCCTCGGCCAGCCAGGGGGTGCGCGGACAGGCGGTGCCGACGTAGGGCACATCCGCCCCGCTCTCGATCAGCAGACGGGCCACCAGCAGCTCCGATCCCTCGTAGCCCGACAGCGTGATTGTCCCCTCGATCGGCGCCGCAGCAAGCGCCCCCCTGATCGCGGGCAGGAACATGTTCTGCGCCTTCGCGACCTGATCGCTGGGCAGGCCAAAGGCATCACCAATCGCCGCCAACCAGCTTGCCGTTCCGTCGTGGCCAACGGGGGCCGATCCCACAATGGGGCGCCCCGCGGCCTGAAATTCGCGCACGGAGGCGGTATAGAAAGGATGGATCGCCGCCACCGCACCGCAGTCGAGGGCCGCGTAAAGCTCGCGCCATTCGCGGCAGGGCACGACAGGTCCCGCCGCGAGGCCCAGCGGCTCCAGCATCTGACCGATCATCATCGGATCGGCGGGGAACATCTCACCCAGCAAGGAAACGGTTGGCCGGTCAGACTTGCCCCCTTCGGGCATGGCCACCGGCCCCGCCTCGATCTCGCGCCGGGCGTAGTTCAGCATGGCCCCGGCCAGCACGTCCTTTGCCTCCGCATGGGTCGGCACACCAAAGCCCGGCACGTCGATCCCCACGATCCGCACACCGTCGATCTCTTCGGGGAGCAGCCGGAGAGGCACACCTGACGCGGTCGGCACGCAAAGGTTTGTCACCACGACCGCATCCAGCTTTTCGGGATCGGCTATCTCGTGCACCGCCTCGCGGATGTCCTCAAATAGCTTGCCGGTCACCAGAGTTTCGGAATTGAAGGGCACGTAACCCACGGACCGGCGCGCGCCGTAGAAATGGCTGACAAAACTCAGACCATAAACGCAACAAGCCGACCCTGACAGGATCGTCGCCACCCGTTTCATTCGCAGCCCCACGCGCAAGCTGCCAAAGGCGGGGCACATGGACTGCGGCTTGTCGTGCGGCCCCTGCGGATAGTCCTTCGCGAATTGATCCAGCAACTCCGATTGTCCCGCCTCTCGCGCCGCCTTCGCCAGCGTCGCGGTCGAGGAACAGACGCCCTCGCGGGCCTGATCCGGGACCGCCGCCGACTGCGATGGATCGGCAGACAGATCCGGCGCCTGCGCCTCATCGATCACCACGCCCCCCGCGTCGTCATAGTCCACTCTGTATCCAACGCGTTCAGACATCGTCGTAGATCACCTCCAACGATACCTTCGGTTTCGCATTCTTGCCGCGCATGTCCGCATCCGTGGCCGGTTCCAGGACCACGTTGCCCCCTGTCTCGGAAGCGTCGAACAATCCCAGCAGTTCGTCCTGATCCAGCGGCGCGGGGCGCACCGGGGGTGCTTGGGCCACCGCATCGCCCAGACCGGCAAAGAGGTCTCCCCAGGGGGAGGCGGATGAGCCGACAATCTGGTAATTGGCGCTTTTCTTGCGCAAATCGTCATCCTGCGGGATCGCCGCCAGGATCGGAATGTCCACCGCTTCGGCAAAGGCCGCCGCCTCGCCCGAGCCGTCATCCTTGTTGATCACAAGCCCTGCCACGCCGACGTTGCCGCCCAGCTTGCGGAAATACTCCACCGCCGAACAGACGTTGTTGGCCACGTAAAGCGATTGCAGATCGTTGGAGGCAACCAGGATCACCTTCTGCGCCATGTCGCGTGCGATGGGCAGACCAAAACCGCCGCAAACCACGTCACCCAGGAAATCCAGCAGAACGTAGTCAAAATCCCAATCATGAAAGCCCAGCTTCTCCAGCAGCTCAAACCCGTGAATGATCCCGCGCCCGCCACAGCCGCGGCCCACTTCCGGGCCACCCAGCTCCATGGCGAAGACGCCACCGCGCTTGAAACAGACATCGCCGATCTGTACCTCTTCGCCCGCCAGCTTCTTGCGGGTTGAGGTCTCGATGATCGTGGGACAGGCCTTGCCGCCGAACAGCAGGCTGGTGGTGTCAGACTTCGGATCGCAGCCGATCAGCAGCACGCGCTTGCCCTGCTCGGCCATCATGTGGCTGAGGTTGGCCAGCGTGAAGGACTTGCCGATGCCACCCTTGCCGTAGATGGCGATGATCTGGGTCTTCGACGTCGGCTCTTCCGCAATGATGTCGGCCAGGTCTTCCCCGGCCTCATCGCGCAGGCGTTGGTCAAAATCCTTGATGGTCCCGCCATCCTTCAGATTTGGGATGTCCAGGGTCATGCGTGGCCTTTCCAGTCAAGGATCATTTTCAAACAGTCGGGATCGGAGAAGGCGGTGGCGTAGGCGCTCGCCGCTTCTTGCGCATCAACGCGGTGGGTGATCAAACCTCCCAGTGACAGGGTCCCGCTTTCAACCAGCGCGCGCGTTGCGCTCAGATCGTCGTGGGTCCACTCGGCGGCAACGCGAATGCGCGCCTCCTTCATGAAGGCGGGCGGAAAGGCAAAGGAG
>JABDKA010000227.1 GCA_013002405.1 Sulfitobacter sp.
CACATAACCCGCAACCGGGCGTCTCGTGGGCGCCAAACTGACGAGGAGCGCCCGACATGGCCCAAGTCCAACTCACCTTCCCCGATGGCAACGCAAAATCCTACGACGCAGGCATCACTGCGGGCGAGGTGGCGGCCGATATCTCAAAATCCTTGGGCAAGAAGGCCATCAGCGCCACTGTCAACGGAACCCACTACGATCTGGCCTGGCCGATCGAGAAGGACGCCTCGATCGCCATCCACACCATGCAGGACGAGGAGCAGGCGAACGAACTGGTGCGCCATGACCTCGCCCACATCATGGCCCGCGCGGTCCAGGAGATCTGGCCCGATACCAAGGTCACCATCGGTCCCGTGATTGCAAACGGCTGGTATTATGACTTCGACCGAGAGGAGCCCTTCACCCCCGAAGACCTGGGCCTGATCGAGAAGAAGATGAAGGAAATCATCAACAAGCGGGATCCCGTCACCACCGAAGTCTGGGACCGCGACCGGGCGATCAAGCACTATGAAGACAATAATGAGCCCTACAAGGTGGAGTTGATCGGTTCCATTCCGGGCGATGAACCGCTGCGCATGTACTGGCACGGCGACTGGCAGGATCTCTGCCGTGGGCCCCACCTTCAGCACACCGGACAGGTGCCGGGTGATGCCTTCAAGCTTATGTCCATCGCAGGTGCCTATTGGCGCGGCGACAGTGGCCGCGCGATGCTGCAACGCATCTATGGCGTGGCATTCACCGGCAAAGAGAAGCTGCGCGCGCATCTTAACATGCTGGAAGAGGCCGCCAAACGCGACCACCGCAAGCTGGGCCGCGAAATGGACCTGTTTCACATGCAGGAAGAGGCGCCGGGCCAGATCTTCTGGCACCCCAACGGCTGGACCGTCTACACCACTCTCCAGGACTACATGCGCCGGAAACAACGGGCCGACGGTTACCAGGAGGTCAACACGCCCCAGGTCGTGGACCGAAAACTATGGGAAGCATCCGGCCACTGGGACAAGTACCAGGAGCACATGTTCATCGTTGAGGTGGAAGAAGAGCATGCCAAGGAAAAGGCAGTGAACGCTCTGAAACCGATGAACTGCCCTTGCCACGTGCAGATCTTCAACCAGGGCCTCAAGTCCTACCGCGACCTGCCCCTGCGACTGGCTGAATTCGGGTCCTGTACCCGGTACGAGCCTTCGGGCGCCCTGCATGGCATCATGCGGGTGCGCGGCTTCACTCAGGACGATGGTCATATCTTCTGCACCGAAGACCAGATCGAGGCGGAATGCGCGAAATTCATCAACTACCTCGCGGATGTCTACGGCGATCTTGGTTTCGAGGATTTCGAGATCAAGTTCGCTACCCGCCCCGAACAGCGCGTGGGATCGGACGAAAGCTGGGACCACGTCGAAGGCGCGCTGGAGGCTGCGATCAAGGCCACCGGGCGTGACTTCATCCTGGAACCGGGCGATGGCGCATTCTACGGCCCCAAGCTCGACTTCTATCTGACGGACGCCATTGGACGCGTGTGGCAGTGCGGCACCTTCCAGGTTGATCCGAACCTGCCCGAACGTCTGGGTGCGACCTACATCGGTGAGGACGGCGCAAAGCACCGCCCCTATATGCTCCACCGCGCGTGCCTTGGCTCCTTCGAGCGTTTTATCGGCATCCTGATCGAGGAACACGCGGGCAAGCTGCCATTCTGGCTGGCGCCGCGGCAGGTCGTGGTGGCCTCCATCACCTCGGAGGCCGATGCGTACGTGCTGGAAGTGGTCGAAACGCTGAAAAAGGCGGGCGTTCGGGCAGAAGCCGACATGCGCAACGAAAAGATCAACTACAAGGTCCGCGAACATTCCGTCGGCAAGGTTCCCGTGATCCTGGCCGTAGGTGGCCGAGAGGTAGAGGAAAAGACCGTCTCCGTCCGCCGTTTGGGTGAGAAGCAAACCAGCGTGCAGCCCTTGGCCGATGTCGCCGCCGCCCTGGGTGCCGAGGCGACACCGCCCGATCTGCGTTGATCACGGGGCTGTAATAATCTCCAGGCAGGGCGCGGCAAGCCGTCCCGCCTTCGCCCGGGAATTGTAACATTTGTAACGCCCCATCCCACGAATTCTGCAACTTTTCCCGGTTTTTTGGCCGCTCCGCTGACAGGAACGTGACACACTCGGTCGTGAATGGTGTTAGATTGCGACCGATGGTTTAGTCAGCCCGTACAGATCGTTCCAACCTGATGAGGAGAAGCAAATGTCAAACGTAATGAAGTCAGTCGCCATCGCGGGTGCCGTTGCCGCCGCAATGACCGCCCATGGCGCAACCACGGCCCAAGCGGCCTCCAAGGAAAAATGCTACGGTGTGTCGCTTGCGGGTGAGAATGACTGCGCGGCCGGGCCCGGCACCACCTGCGCCGGTACCTCCACCGTCGATTACCAGGGCAACGCCTGGACGTTGGTCGATGCAGGCACCTGCGCCGAGATCGAGTTGCCCGAGATGGCGGATGGCACAGCACGCACGGGTTCCCTCGAAGCACTTGAGCGCGACCTGCCCGCATAAGATACCTGTTCCGGGCAGATCACCTGCCCGGGACCACTCCCAAGACCCGGAGCAAGACCATGCTCGACCAGTTGCGCCGCGCGCCCCGCCTGCCAAATGCGGTTGGCGTCGGCTACAAACCCCAGCATTTTGACGACCTGCGCCAAGACCCCGGCCCCGTGGCCTGGATTGAGGTGCACGCCGAGAACTACATGGGGGATGGTGGCCGTCCGCTTGCGCAACTGCGTGCCCTGTCCGAGGATTTTGCGATATCAATCCACGGCGTGGGTCTGTCCATCGGCGGTGAAGGGCCGCTGGATGCCGAACACCTCGCGCGATTGAAGCGGCTTTGCGACTGGATCGAACCGGCCAGTTTTTCGGAACATCTTGCCTGGTCCACCCACGGGGCGGAGTTCCTGAACGATCTGCTGCCCCTTCCCTACACAGAAGAGACGCTGGGCCGCGTCGCGGCCCATATTGATCAGGTGCAGGAAACGCTCGGGCGGCAGATGCTGCTGGAAAATCCATCGAGCTACCTCATCTTTGAGGAATCTGACTTGTCTGAAACCGACTTCTTAGAGGCGCTTACCCGCAAGACGGGCTGCGGTCTCTTGCTGGATGTCAACAATGTCTTCGTTTCATCCACAAATCTGGGACTCAGCCCCCAAGCCTACATCGACGCCTATCCAACCGACCGAGTTGGGGAAATCCACGTCGGCGGTCACGACGAAGATCACGACGATTACGGCGCGCCACTATTGATCGACAGCCACGGAAAGCCCGTCGTCGATCCTGTCTGGTCCCTGCTCGAATACACCCTGGCACAGACCGGACCGAAGCCGGTGCTGGTTGAATGGGACACAAACGTACCAGAGTGGCCAGTGTTGCGGGATGATGCCGCCCGCGCCGCGCGGGCGCTGGTGGCGTGACAAACCAATCCACATTTCGCGCGGGCCTTCTGGACGTCAGCCAATCCGTGCCGGACGGGCTGCTTGATGGACTGAAAAGGCCCGCCGGTCGCCGCTACGACGTTTATCGCAACAACGTAACCCATTCGCTGATTGAGGCGATGAAGACGGCCTTTCCGTTAGTGCGAAAACTCATCGGGGCGGCGAACTTCGACACCTTGGCGCCGCTATATGTACGTGCCCATCCCCCCCAGTCACCGCTGATGATGTTCTACGGTGCCGATTTTCCCAACTTTCTGGAAGGCTTCGCACCCCTTCAGCACATCGGCTACCTGCCCGATGCGGCCCGGCTGGATTTAGCCCTACGCAGCTCCTACCACGCCGCCGATGCAGCCCCTTTCGACCCGGACCTGTTTGACACCCTGACGCCAGAGGCGCTGATGGAGGTCCAGGTGCAACTCGCCCCAGCGACGCGAATCCTGCGCTCCCGCTGGCCGCTTTTCGATATCTGGCGTTTCAATACCGAGGAAGGGGCCTCCAAGCCGCAACCAGCAGCGCAGGATGTTCTGATCACCCGGCCGCAGTTCGATCCGGCGCCCCATTCATTGCCACCCGGCACCGCAGACTGGCTGCACGCGCTGGGCCGGGGCGTAACCCTTGGGGCGGCCCATGAACGGGCCCTGACAGCCCAGCCAGACTTCGATCTCGCCGTTGCGCTGACCCTGGCGTTCAATACATCGGCCTTCGCGGGTATCAGCCACAAGGAT
>JABDKA010000228.1 GCA_013002405.1 Sulfitobacter sp.
CGGCGTTCCATTCAGCACATCACCCCAAGGCATAGCCTGTCCCACGGACCGTGCGGATGGGATCTTCCCCGCCGTGCTTGGTCAGCGACTTGCGAAGCCGCGCGATGTGCACATCGACGGTCCTTGCATCGACGTAGATGTCGCGCCCCCACACCTGGTCCAGCAGTTGATCGCGGCTGAAAACGCGGCCCGGCCGCTCCATCAGGGTCAGAAGCAGCCGATATTCGGTCGGCCCCAGCTTCAGCTCCTTGTCACCACGGCTGACCCGGTGCTGTTCAGGATCCAGCGACAGGTCCCCGTGGACCAGCCTTACCCCCGTCAGCGCAGGCCGCGTGCGTCGCAACTGGGTCCTGACCCGCGCCATCAGCTCGCGCAGAGAGTATGGTTTGGTTACATAATCATCCGCACCGGTCTCAAGTCCGCGCACGGCGTCAACCTCTTCGGACCGGGCGCTAAGCATGATGACCGGAATGTTCTTGGTATCGTCACGCGACTTGAGCTGGCGGCAGACCTCGATCCCGCTTACCAGCGGCATCATCCAGTCCAGGATCACAAGGTCCGGCAGCATCTCACGCAGGCGCATCAGCGCCTCTTCGCCGTTCTCCGCCCGGCTTACAATAAACCCCTCGGCCTCCAGGTTGTAGGCCAGGACCTCGCGCTGCGCCGGTTCGTCCTCAACCAGCAGGACATGAGGATGCGCCGCAGACATGGCAATTAGGCCTTTGCGGTCAGCGAAGTTTCATCCGCCTTGGGCCTGCTTTCATCCGGGTGCTGGCCGGTCACCAGATAGACCACCTGTTCCGCGATTGCAGTAACGTGGTCACCCATCCGTTCGGTGTTCTTGGCGATGAAATGCAGGTGCATGCAGGCGGTGATGTTTCGGGGGTCTTCCATCATGAAGGTCAGGAATTCACGGAAAAGCGCGTTATACATCTGGTCAACATCCTCATCCCGCTGGATGATTTCATGCGCCAGTTCCGCGTCGCGCTGGATATAGGCATCAAGCGCGTCTTTCAGCATGGCCTCAACGGCCTGGGCCATCCGTCTGATGGCGCCGGTTGAGTTGCTAACGGGCTGCATTGTCGCCAGAACAGAAGTCCGCTTGGCCATGTTTTTCGCATAGTCGCCAATGCGTTCCAGGTTGGCGCTAATCTTGATCACGCTCAGGATCAGCCGCAGATCGATCGCTGTGGGGGCGCGCAAGGCAATCACACGGGCAGCGCTTTCGTTGATCAGGGTCTCAAGCTCATCGATGCTGCGGTCCCCTGCCCGCACCTGTTCGGCAAGCTCCTCGTCCCGCGTCTCAAGTGATTTCGCGGCCTGCCGAATGGCATCCTCCACCAGTCCGCCCATACGCATGATTTGCGCCTGAACGGCCTCGAGGTCACGATCAAAAGCAGATGCAATGTGTTGATCTTGCATGATTTTATCCAATACGTCCGGTGATGTAGCTTTCGGTGCGCGGGTCCTCTGGCTGGGTAAAGATCTTGTCAGTATCGTCGTACTCAACAAGGTTGCCCAGATGGAAGAAGGCGGTTTTCTGGCTGACCCGCGCGGCCTGCTGCATGGAGTGAGTGACGATCACAACCGAATAGTTCTGCCGCAGTTCGTCAATCAGTTCCTCGACCTGCGCGGTTGCGATCGGGTCCAGCGCTGAACAGGGCTCGTCCATGAGCAGCACTTCGGGTTCCGTGGCGACGGCCCGTGCAATGCACAGACGCTGCTGCTGCCCCCCCGATAGGCCGGTGCCAGGTGCCGTCAGCCGGTCCTTGACCTCTTCCCAGATCGCCCCGCGCTTCAGAGCGCGCTCGACGATTTCATCCAGCTCCGCCTTGTTGCGAGCCAGCCCGTGAATGCGAGGCCCGTAGGCCACGTTGTCATAGATCGACTTCGGGAAGGGGTTCGGTTTCTGGAAAACCATGCCGACCTTGGCCCGCAGCTGTACCGGGTCGACCTTGGGATCATAAATGTTTTCCCCGTCCAGCAGGATATCGCCCTCCACGCGCGCGACATCAATTGTGTCATTCATCCTGTTGATACAACGCAGGAAAGTGGATTTGCCACAGCCGGAAGGACCGATAAAGGCCGTCACGGTCTTGTCCTCGATGTCGACGTTGACGTCCTTGATCGCGTGGTTGTCGCCGTAGTACACCTGCACGTTCCTGGCAGAGATCTTGATGTCGTCCTGGGACAAAGCGCTTTCCTTATTTTGTGTATCGTACATGCCTAATTTGTCCTTAGCATACTACCAGCGGCGCTCGAAACGGCGGCGCAGAATGATGGCAAGCACGTTCATGCTGAGCAGAAAGATCAGCAGAATGATGATGCCGCCCCACGCCTTCTCGTAAAAGCCGGGATCGGCACGAGAGGCCCAGGTGTAGATCTGCGCAGGCATCGCCGAATTGGGCTCCGTGAACCCGGCAACGATCCCCTCAGGATTGCCGCGCGCGACGAATCCCACCATCCCGATCAGCAAGAGCGGCGCCGTCTCACCCAAGGCTTGCGCAAGACCGATGATGAGGCCCGTCAGGATCCCCGGCATGGCCAGCGGCAGAACGTGGTGGAACACCGCCTGCATTTTCGAGGCCCCTACCCCCAGTGCCGCATCCCGGATCGAGGGCGGCACCGCCTTGAGCGACGCACGGGTAGAAATGATGATGGTCGGCAGGGTCATCAAGGTCAGCACCAGACCGCCCACCAGCGGAGCCGATTGTGGCAGGTGCATGAACTGGATAAAGACCGCCAGGCCCAGGATCCCGAAGACGATCGAAGGCACGGCAGCGAGGTTCGAGATATTCACCTCGATCAGGTCCGTAAACCAGTTCTGCGGTGCAAATTCCTCAAGGTAGATCGAGGCGGCAACACCGATGGGCAGGGAGAGTACCAGCACCACCAGCATCATGAAGAAGGAGCCGATCACCGATGCACCGATCCCGGCACCGCCCGGGTCATCCACGCCCGAATCCGCACCGGTGATGAAATTCCAGTTGAAGGAGCGGGTGATGACACCGACCGCCACCAGTTCGTCAATCAGATCCAGGTCCGACATTTGCAGGAAACGACTGTCCTGCAGGGTATCGCGCGTTACACGCCCCGTCAGGTAGCCGTCCACGCGGCTCGCGGCGGCCAACTGGAAATAGACCTCCTGCCCCAGATCCTGCTGATTGGCCCGGTAATGCTCCCGCAGGGTCGATCCGGGCTTGCCCAGCAACCGTTCAATCGCGCCCGCGTCGAAATCAGCCTCCAGTCCGCGTTCCTCAAGCTTGCCTCGGATCGCCTCGATCAGGAAACCTTCGTACGCCTTGGTCTTGAAAAGCTGTGCTTCCGCCTCATCGAAATCCTGTTGTGACAGCTGGAAATCCACCGCGACCACGGTCTGCGTAAAGGCGGGCAGTCCCGAGCGGATGATGGAGAAGGCCAGGACAATCAGGAAGAAAACGCCGACGCAAATGGCGGCAACACCATAGGCGCGAAAGCGGGTTTCGGCACGGTTGCGGGCCTTCGTCCGCTCGTCGGTCACAGTGAGCGACGTGCGCTTGCGTGCGGGGGCCCCTTGGCTGTCGAAACTTGCTTCGGTCATCAGTCGTATTGCTCCCGGTATTTGCGCACGATGGTGAGGGCGATGATGTTCAGCCCCAGCGTGATCACGAAGAGGGTCATGCCCAGGGCGAAAGCAACCAGCGCCTCTGGGCTGGCAAAGTCCGCATCTCCGGTCAACTGGCTCACGATCTTGGCGGTCACCGTCGTCATGGCGTCGAAGGGGTTCAGCGACAGGCGTGCGGCGGCCCCTGCCCCCAGGACTACGATCATGGTCTCACCGATGGCACGGCTTGCGGCCAGCAGGATGGCCCCGACGACCCCCGGCAGGGCGGCGGGCAGGATCACCTTGCGGATGGTTTCGGACTTGGTCGCCCCCAACCCGTAAGAGCCATCGCGCATGGCCTGGGGCACGGCATTGATGATGTCATCGGACAGGGAGCTGACGAAGGGGATCAGCATGATGCCCATGACAAGGCCCGCGGTCATGACGGCAGTGCCCGCCTGCATGATGCCCAGCGCATCGGGGCCGAAAACCTTCATCAGCAGCGGCCCCACCGTCAGCAACGCAAACAGGCCGTAGACGATCGTTGGAATGCCGGCCAGAACCTCAAGCGCGGGCTTTGCCATGGCACGGACCCGGGGCGACGCATATTCGGACAGATAGATCGCGGCGAACAGGCCAATGGGAATGGCCACCGTCAGGGCCACAATGGAGATATAGAAGGTGCCCCAAAGAAGCGGAAGCACCCCCAGATCTGACGCGCCGCCACGGCCCGAGAAACTGGGGGCCCAGTTGGTGCCGAAAAAGAACTCTGTCGCCGGATAGAGGCGGAAGAATTCGATGGTGTTGAATATCAGTGACAGGATGATCCCCAGCGTCGTCAGGATAGCGATGGAGGCGGCTGCAACCAGCAGCGCGCGTATTGCTTGCTCCACCGTGTGGCGGGCGCGGTAATCCGGCCTGGCATTGCGCAGGCCCCAAAACGCGCCCCCCAACGCCATCAGAACAACCGCCCAGAACATCATCGTGTAGCCGGTGCCCATGATGGCCCGGTACTGCTGCGCGGCACGCAAAATCGGCTGGGTGACAGCGGAGGTCACGATGGAGCCCGCCTCCTGCAGTCCTTCTGCCACCTCCGTGATGTCAGCGCCCGGATCTCGGGCCAGGTCCTCGGTCATCGTCCCGCTGGCAACCGCCAGTTCCAAGCCGTCGGCGGTGCGACGGATCTCGGCCATGACCAGATCAGGCGATGCGGCCTGTTCCAGATCACTGACGCTGAGCCCGCTTGAAACAAGCGAATTGACGTAGATCGGCTGCAATGTCAGCCAGATAATGAGCAACAATAACGCCGGGACAAGGGCGCTGATCAGGACATTCGACCCATAATAATTTGGCAGGGAATGAAGCTTGCGCCGGTCACCCTGCACTGCTTGCAGGACCCTGCGACGACCTAGCAGAAAACCGATCGCGGCAATCGCCAGAATAATTGCGATGATCCAAACCAATGGCATCTGATCCCCCGGGGTATTCCGTGCTTGCGCCCGAGGCGGGCCTTGAGACCGCCCCGGGCGCTTATTATGCCTCTTGGTGAGGCCTTATGAATTTGACCCCATCACCTGCTCATCGGCGACGGCCTTCTGGGTCTTGGACAGCTCAGGATCGGAGACGAGGCCGTAGTTGGCAAGCGGGCCAGAGGGACCAGCCAGTTCGTCAGAGATGAAGAACTGGGCGTACTCTTTCAGACCGGGGATAACACCGATGTGCGCCTTCTTGATGTAGAAGAACAGCGGACGCGAGACGGGGTATTCGCCGGTTGCGATGGTCTCAGTCGAAGGCGCAATACCGGACATGGTGGCGACCTTCAGCTTGTCGGTGTTGTTCTCGTAGAAGGCCAAACCGAAGACGCCGATGCCGTTGGGGTTGGCGTCGATCCGGGCCAGGGTCTCGGTGTAGTCACCGTCGATGTCGACGGACTTGCCATCCTGACGCACGTCAAGGCAGGCATCCTCGGCATCGTCCTCGGACATGCCGCCGTCCATCATAGCTTTCATCGCTCCGGTATCCTCGCAACCCTTCAGCAGGACTTTGTCCTCAAACACTTCACGGGTGCCGTGCTTGGTGCCGGGGATGAACATGGCGATCTCAGCGGCGGGCAGGTCGCCGTTGAACTCATTCCAGGTGTTGTAGGGGTTGTCGACGATGGCACCGTCAACCAGCACCTTGGCGCCGATGGCGTTGAAGATGTCGGATGGCACAAAGGCGTCGTAGGCCGGGCCGGACTGCTGGCTGGCAAAAACGATGCCGTCATAACCGATGCGCACCTCGACGATGTCGTTCACGCCATTCTCGGCACAGGCCTTGATTTCCTTTTCGCGGATCGCGCGGGAGGCGTTCGCGATGTCGATGGTGTTCTCACCCACGCCCTCGCAGAAGCGCTTGAGGCCCGCCGAAGAACCACCGGATTCAACGACCGGCTTGGGGAAATCTGTGTTTTCACCGAAGGCATCGGCCACGATGGAAGCGTAAGGCAGAACGGTGGAAGAACCTGCAACCTGCACCTGGTCGCGCGCCGCAGCAGCGGTTGCGGAAAGAGCAGCAATGGCCAGAGCAGAGGTGGTCAGTTTGGTCAGTGACATGGTGTCTCCTGTCGAATGTGTAACGTACGGCCGCCCCATGACGGCCTCGTTGGGTCCGTAGGGTGGCTGTGATGCGCTTTTGTTACGAGTTTGTTACAGCTTTATGACAAATGTCATGTTTCAGCAAAATTTTCACACATCACCGGCCTGGCCAAGCGACCAATGACGCGGCAGGCCCTATACCTGCCCCAGCTTGCGCAGACGCGCCGCACGCAGGCGGGCAAAGTCGTCTCCCGCGTGATAGCTCGACCTCGTCAAGGGTGTCGCTGACACCATCAGGAACCCCTTGCCGTAGGCTGCTTTTTCGTAGGCCGCAAACTCATCGGGATGAACGAAACGATCCACGCGGTGATGTTTGGGCGTCGGCTGCAGGTACTGGCCAATGGTCAGGAAATCGATGTCGGCGGCGCGCATGTCGTCCATGACCTGCATGACAGCCTGACGATCCTCTCCCAGACCCACCATGATGCCCGATTTGGTGAACATCGATGGATCCAGCTCCTTCACGCGCTGCAACAGCCGGAGGGAATGAAAATAACGCGCACCCGGCCGCACCTCGGGGTAAAGCCCCGGCACGGTTTCCAAATTGTGGTTGAAGACATCCGGCCGCGCCTCGACCACCTTCTCCAGCGCCTCTGGCGCACATTTGATGAAGTCGGGGGTCAGGATCTCGATCGTCGTGTCGGGGCTCCGGTGGCGCACGGCGCGGATGGTCTGGGCGAAGTGCTCCGCCCCGCCGTCCTCCACATCGTCCCGGTCGACCGAGGTGATCACGACATGGTTCAGGCCCAGCTTCGCCACCGCATCGGCCACCCTGCCCGGCTCGAATACATCCAGTGCCTCAGGCGGCTTGCCGGTGGCGATGTTGCAGAAGGTGCAGGCGCGGGTGCAGACCTCGCCCATGATCATCATGGTGGCGTGTCCCTGGGACCAGCATTCGCCCACGTTCGGGCAACCGGCCTCTTCGCACACCGTGACCAGCCTGTTGTCGCGCATGATCTTGGCGGTATCGGCATAGCCCTTGCCACCCGGTGCCTTGACTCTGATCCAATCCGGCTTCTTCGGCTGGGCATTGTCAGGCTTGCGCGCCTTTTCGGGGTGGCGCTGTTCGGGAATTTTCAGATCACGCATAAGGGGCCTCTGACTGATTGGCCTCTATGTATCATATTGGCCGCCCTGCGAAAGCCCGCGCGGCGCATTGCCGCTATGCGGCGCCGGCGGACCGGCCCGAATTCATCGTTCGGTGCGCCAGCCAAAGGAAACGGCGGTGGAACCGCTGTCCGCCTCAAATGCCCCGAAAGCATCGGACCGGTGATGCAGGCGGACAAAAAGGCTGCTGTCGGGCAGTGCCGTGTCGAACTCCAACTCGGTCAGCCAGTAGGCGAAGGTGCGTTGCGATTCCCCAGTCCGGTCCACTTCAACCTGCGGCACCTTTGTCGCATAGGACAGGCCCAGCCCAAAGGAGGCGCTTTTGAGCCATCGCGGCACCGGGTTGCGCGGCACGTAGCGCAGTATCACAGGTACATTGAACTCGAAATGATCCTGCCTGCCGAAATGCACAACCGCCTGGCCCTGCACCCCGAAATGGAACCGGCTCTTCCCAATCTGTCTCTCCCAGCCAAGTCCGACACCCAAAAGGCCCGAATCGGCAAACTTCGCCCGCGAGGGATCGAAGACCTCATGCCACCTGTTTTCCGACATGATCCCCGCGAACCGGTCGAGATACCAACGCTGGTCCTGTTCTGCCGAGGCTCCTGTCGCGCTGGTCACCAGCCCCAGGCAGAAAACCAAAGATAGAAGGAATGAAAAGCGACGCGTTCGCGAACAATCAACCAGAATGCCAGGAAGCATGGGCAAGACCCTCCAAATATCAGAATCCCTCGAAAGGTACCGGACCCAAGGGTGTTCAAGCCATTCTAAGAGCAAGTCAGCACAAGATTTGATCTGCCTCAGATGTGGATCAGAAACCTTGCTCAGCGTGCCATCGCGTCCAGGCGTCTGACCGGATCACTGCCACCAACGCGGCCCGTTCCTGCGCCGCAACCAGCCCCCGACGGACCAGTGATCCCGCGCGATCAACAGCAAGAGCGCGACAAAGGCCCCCATGACAGCAAGGTCGATCACCACATTGCGGTTCACGGGAAACCCCTTGGCATTGACCTCAAACGGATCAAAGAAACGCTCCCAACGCCTTGTAATCGTGTAAAAATGCATGATCGCCAGCGCACCATAGCTGGCATAACGGAAGAGCCCCAGCACAGCCAGCAGGCAAAGGGCGATTTGCAGCCCGCCCACCAGGTAGATCTGCCAAATGCTCAGACTTACGCCATCGAAATTCCTTGCCAGGGATCTGTACTGCTCGGGCGCGATAATCTTGTGTGCGGCCCACAGGAACATGAACCAGGCCAGCCCCAGCCGCATCACCAAGAGCGCCGCTGCATCCCGTCTGTCCTGTGCCGTCATCGCCGCCTCCCCGTCCGGCCCTCTCCTAGCGTGGCCACGGGTCTGCGTCTGCATCAAGCTGCCGCATACACGCAAAGGTGAGCGGATCAGCCGATCATCGGGCCGCCGACGCCGATGGTCTCTTCGTAGTGGCGCTGCAGACGCGTCAGGGCGATACGCAGCACCACCTTGCCCGACCGCGCAGACCAGCCCAGCCGCTTTTCCGTCGTCTCCAGCCCTTCAAGATAGCAGCAGCAGCGCAACACCACATCCGAAAGGCCCGGCCCAAGGTGTGACAGGGCCGCCGCAACACGCGCTCGCGCATCCGTGGCTGCCACCGCCCCTTCGGGACACACAGCTGACCTTCGCGCTGCCCCACCGGCCAGAAAGTGGTCCCAATGCTGGGTGCTCTGGCCATCCATCTGCGCCAGTTCGAAATCCTCGCGCAGACGTTCGCCCGCGTAGACCATCGCATCGCTCAGAAAGGGCTTGACGTTGCAATCCTTGCGGCGCGACAGGGCAATGAGGGGGCTTTCCGAAAGGGCATAGCGCATCCGCTGCTTACGCAGCGTCTCGGCGGGTTGACCCGGTGCTTCGTGCTACTGCGCTCCATCGCTGACGCAGGCCTCCGACGCCTCGGCCAGCCCCTTGTGCGCAGGGTCCTTGGTCTGCAGCATGCCTTCCAGTGCCGCCCGGCCCGCCGCCGTGATCTCATAGCGGACAACACGCCCCGTCTGCACCGGCGCGATCCATTCCTTGAACGCCATCGCCTGGGCCAGTTTCGTATCGACAACCGCCGTCCGCGTGGTGCCGCCAGAGGTCGAATCGCGAACCACGACAGCCTTTTCCATCTCAGCCGCGACCGCCAGCACCGCGCCCGTTTCACACAGGCGGCGCAGAACGCGGGGGGGCCTCGCGGATCAGGGTTGCCTCGTCCGGGACGGTTTCCGGCTTTGCCGTTGTCATGCCAGCGGGCTCCTTTGGGCTGCTCTGACGGTGGGAGGGGACGGGGCCGGACGCGCTCAACTTGCGCAGGGCGGCATCGACCAGGGGATCATCGCGGCGCGTCTCGATCTTGCGGATCTGGCGCAGGACGGTGGAGGCATGGCAGCCCGCCGCCCGCGCAAGCGCCCGGATCGAGGCGCCGCGTTCAGTATGGGCAAGGTAATGCTGTGCCCCGTCCGGAACCCAGTCCGGCAGGTCCAGACGCCACGCATCCTTCATGAACTGCCCCTCTACACCCATTCGGATTTCCCTCTCTCTGTCCGTTTATTGGAATTTATCCACTGTGTTATCCACACAACCTAGAATTGTGTTGGTTACCTAATGGTTAAAATCATCGCTCAGGCAGATCATTGTTTCCAAATGATAAACAGTTCTCACACCTCCGCACGCCGCAAACGCAGAGCACGCAACACCCTCATAGGTTGTGACATCCTGAGGGCACTGCGGAAGACCGTCCGCCCTGCTACCAACGGAGACCGACATGCAAGATCTGCTTTCCATGCTCAATGCCCTGCACCGCCCCCGCCTGATGATGCGGGCCGCGCGCAGCGGCGCGGAGGACTACCGCCGCACCATCTATCTGCCCCGCATCCTGGGCTACGGCGTTCTGCCGCGCCACGGGGGGGCGATTGTCAAGCTGATGGAAATGGAGGCGGAGCTGGAGCACCAGCGCACCACGTCGGACGCCAGCTATAATCTGGTCCGGCACCTCGACGTGCTTATCGCGATGGTGGCAGAGGCCCGGCTGCTGCGCGCCGCACAGGCCCCCGTCTGAGGCTCACATGAAGCTGTCGGGCTCCGCCAGCTTCTTCTGGGCGACGTAGGCGTCCAGCGCCTCCCGGATGGCGGGGTCAAGCGCGGGCTGCTGGTAGGTGGCCAGCATCCGCTCCACACGGACGGTGGCCAGGGCCTGGGTATCCCGCGCGCCCTCGTCCTCCCAGGTCTCGAAAGGCTTGTAATCCAGCAGATCTGACTTCCAGAAGGCGCTCTTGAAATTGGCCTGAGTGTGGGCGCAGCCCAGGTAATGCCCCCCCGGCCCCACCTCACGGATGGCGTCCATTGCCTGGGCGTTCTCGTCCACCTCGATCCCCTTGGCGAAGTGATGCAGGATGCCCAGCTGATCGGCATCCATCACGAACTTCTCGAAGGAGCTGACCAGCCCCCCTTCGAGCCACCCGCAGGAATGGAGCATGAAATTCACGCCAGCCAGCAGCCCCATGTTAAGACTGTTCGCAGTCTCATAGGCGGCCTGCGCGTCCGGCAACTTGGAGCCGCAGAAGGAGCCCGCGGAGCGGTATGGCAGGTTCATCCGCCGTGCCAGTTGCCCTGCACCGTAAGTGATATGCGCGGCCTCCGGTGTGCCGAAGGTGGGGGCACCCGAGTTCATGTCGATGGAGGTGACGAAGGCCCCCATGATCACCGGCGCCCCCGGCTTGATCAGCTGGGAGTAAGCGATCCCCGCCAGCGCCTCAGCCAGCACCTGCGTCAGGGTGCCCGCAACAGAAACGGGTGCCATGGCACCCCCCACGATGAAGGGAGAGATGATACAGGCCTGATTGTTCTGGGCATAGACCTCCAGCGCGCCCATCATCACGTCGTCGAAGGTCATCGGTGAGTTGATGTTGATGAGCGAGGTCATCACCGTGTTTTGCTGCACAAAATCCTCGCCGAACAGGAGTGCCGACATATCGACCGAATCCTGCGCGCGCGAAGGCTCCGTGACTGAACCCATGTAGGGCTTGTCGCTCAGCGTCATGTGGGCATAGAGCATGTCCAGGTGCCGCTTGTTGACCGGCAGATCGGTCGGTTCACAGACCGTCCCGCCCGAATGATGCAGCCACTTTGACATGTAGGCCAGCTTCACGAATTTGTTGAAATCCTCCATCGTGGCGTAGCGCCGCCCGCCGACCGCATCGCGCACGAAGGGGGGGCCGTATACCGGAGCCAGAACCAGTGAATTGCCGCCGACGACCACGTTCCGCTCCGGGTTGCGCGCGTGCTGGGTGTAGGAGGAAGGTGCCGTGGCACAGAGCTTGCGGGCCAGGCCGCGTGGGATGCGAACACGCTCACCGTCGATATCGGCTCCGGCCTCGCGCCAGCGCTCAAGGGCCGCAGGGTTGTTGATGAAGTTGACACCGATCTCTTCGAGCACCGTTTCGGCGTTCGCCTCGATGATCTCAAGCGCCTCTTCGTTCAGCACCTCGAAATTCGGGATCTTGCGCTCAATGTACTTCGCCGTTTCGAAGGAAACCGCGCTTCGCTCCGCGCGCCGTGCGGCACCGCCGCCCCCACGTCCCCGCCGTGCTCTTTCCGCCATGGTCTTTCCCCATCCATTCAGACTTGGCACGTCCCTATCCGATCATACCTCCCCCTTTCGCGCGGATTGCGTCCACAGAGCGACGAAAACGACATCGTGCCACGCTCCCCTGCTTCATCTTGCCGTATTTACCTCCGGGGGGTGCGGGGGCTGACACCCGCTTCCTCCCTTGCCTCCCGCGCAGGTGCGGCATAATCAGGCCCCATGACCGAGATCATCTCCCCAACCGCCCACGACCGTCTGCTCATCATCGACTTCGGCAGCCAGGTGACGCAACTCATTGCCCGCCGCCTGCGAGAGCTGAATGTCTTCTGCGAAATCCATCCCTTCAACGCCGTGGACCAGGCCTTCCTTGACGCCTTCAACCCGCGTGCGGTGATCCTCTCGGGCGGTCCGGCCTCCGTCATCGACGCAGACAGCCCCCGCCCCCCCGAACAGGTGTTTGAACTGGGGGTCCCCATCCTGGGCATCTGCTACGGCCAGCAGGTGATGATGGAGATGCTGGGCGGCAAGGTCGAAAGGGGCCACGGCACCGCCGAGTTTGGCCGCGCCTATGTCACGCCCGGCGCCGAAAAGCTTGATCTGCTCAGCGGCTGGTTCGAGGCCGAGCGCGAGCAGGTCTGGATGAGTCACGGCGACCACGTGAGCAGAATTGCCCCCGGTTTCAAGGTCTTCGGCACCTCTCCTAACGCGCCCTTTGCCATCACGGCAGACCCCGAGCGGCATTTCTATGCGGTCCAGTTCCACCCCGAGGTACACCACACGCCGAACGGTGCACGCCTCTATGAGAATTTCGTCCGCCTTGCAGGCTTCAAGGGCGACTGGACGATGAGCGCCTACCGCGAAGAGGCCGTCGCGGCCATCCGCGAACAGGTGGGCGATCAGAAAGTTATCTGCGGTTTGTCGGGCGGGGTCGACAGCTCCGTCGCCGCCGTTCTCATTCACGAGGCCATTGGCGATCAGCTGACCTGCGTCTTCGTGGACCACGGCCTGCTGCGCAAGGGGGAGGCCGAAGAGGTCGTGACCATGTTCCGCGACCACTACAACATGCCCCTGATCCACGCGGATGAGCAGGAGCTCTTCCTCGGCGCCCTCGATGGCGTCTCCGACCCCGAAACCAAGCGCAAGACCATCGGCAAACTCTTCATCGACGTGTTCCAGAAACACGCGAAGGAGGTAGGCGATGCCACCTTCCTTGCCCAGGGGACGCTCTACCCGGATGTGATCGAATCGGTCTCCTTCTCCGGCGGGCCATCGGTCACCATCAAGAGCCATCACAACGTGGGCGGCCTGCCCGAGAAAATGGGGCTCAAACTGGTCGAACCCCTGCGGGAGCTTTTCAAGGATGAGGTTCGTGCCCTGGGC
>JABDKA010000238.1 GCA_013002405.1 Sulfitobacter sp.
GATCAACCCTAGTCTCGGCTACTCTCTGGAGAATTGTCAGATAGTTTGTAAAGCAGTGAATATTGGAAAGAATAGCTATACGCAGGAAACATTTCTTCGCTGGGTCGCGAAAGTCGCGACTACGCAGCAGCTAGTCTGATACTTCGAGCAACACCCGAAAGACCTTTTCCAGCCGGTTCCAGGTGGTCCGGTCAGGTGCCACCAGCAGATGGCCGGAGGTGCGGGCCGCCGTGTAGGGGCCACCGTCGAGCATCTCCACGTGAGCTCCGGCCCGGGCGCAGATGAGCGCGCCTGCGGCGTGGTCCCATGGGGTGAGCGAGGCTGTCAGGACGAAATCGGAATAGCCTTGTGCGACCATGCGGTATTCATGGGCCGAGCAGCGGAGGGCCTCTGTCCGGGTGAAGCTTGGCAGGAGACTGGCAAGTTTGTGCCGCACCGAAGGCGGGAAGAGGTTTAGGGGGACGTGACCTGTCAGGTTCTCGATTGGCTTGCCCATCGCGACCTTGAGCGGCCGCGCGCCGCCGATGGGGCGTTCGAGGCGGGCGGGGCCGCTCTCCTCCGCGATGGCCCAGTCATCGGCGACGGGGTCGTAGATCAGGCCGAACTCGGGCCGACCGAAGCGGGTGACGGCAAGGATCACGCCGAAGAGCGCCAGGCCGTGAGCGAAGTTCCAGGTCCCATCGACGGGGTCGAGGATGAAGGCAAGAGGCGCATCGGCGATCCGTTCGACAAGCAACGGATCCCTGGCGCAGGCTTCTTCCCCCAGCACAAGCGCGTGGGGAAAGGCCATTTGCAGCGCCCGGGTCATCATCGCTTCGGCGGCGAGGTCGGCGGCGGTGACCAGATCTTCGGGGTGGCTCTTTGCGCTGATATCGGAGGCGGCGAGGCTGCGGAACCGTGGCATGATTTCGGCCCGGGCCGCGCGCCGGACGATGTTGAGAACCTGCGCCTGCTGGGCCGGGGTCAGGGCCGGTTGTGGGGCGGCGGGAAGGGTTTCGGACATTGCGCTGGTCTCAGAGCCTATTCGCGGGCGCGCAAAACCGCTGCGGGACGCGCATTCAGAGACTTAAGGGCAAAGCCGAGCCCTGCCAAGACGGTGGCCGCAATCCCGCCCGCAACGATCAGAAGGGCGGAGGACCAGATTACGTTGAAATCGGTCTCCATGATATAGTGGCTGACAGCCCAGCCACCCATGATGCCTGCGAAAAGGGCCACGGCCCCCGCGAAAAGGCCCAGGAGAGCCGCGCGCAGGATGAAACTGGTGGCGATCTGGCGGCGGGAAGCCCCGAGCGTTTTGAGGACGGCGGCCTCAAACGTGCGGGCATTGGCCCCGGCGGCGGCGGCTCCGATCAGAACGACAAAGCCCGTGAGCAGCGTGGCCAGCGCACCGTAGGAGGTGGCCGCAGCGAGGCTGGCAAGCACGTCGGACACCCGGTCTATGGCGTCGCGCACCCGAATCGCTGTGATATTGGGGTATTGGCTGGCCAGATCGCGCAGGATCGCTGCCTCGGCCTGTTCCTCAGCGTAGACGGTGGAGATGAAGGTGTGGGGGGCACCCGCCAGGGCCGAGGGGTTCATCGCAAGGATAAAGCCGATGCCCGCTGTTGAGAAATCCACTTCACGAAAGGAGGTGATGGTGCCGGTGATGTCGCGGCCCAGGATATTGACGGTGAGGCTGTCGCCGAGGGCGAGGCCCATCTCTTCGGCCTCCTCGGCGGCGAAGCTGATCAGGGGAGGGCCGTTATAGTCTGCGGTCCACCATTCGCCTGCGGTGATCGTCGTTTCTGCGTCCGGCGTGGCGGCGTAGGTGACGCCGCGGTCGCCTCGCAGCACCCAGTGATCGCCCGCGACCTCGCGCGCGGGCTGGCCGTTGATCTGGGTGATCACACCGCGCAGCATGGGTGCGCTGTCGATACGGCTGACGGCGGGGTCATTCTCCAGCCGCTCGGTGTAGCCAGGCATCTGGTCCCGCTGGATATCAACGAAGAAGTAGGAGGGGGCGACCTCGGGCAGGTTGCCTTCGATCGCCTGGCGCAGGTTGCCGTCGATCTGGCCGACTGCGGCCAGGACGGAGAGGCCGAGGCCGAGCGACAAGACCACCGCCGCTGCCCCTTCGCCCGGTCCCGAGATGGCCGCAAGGGCCCAACGAAGGCGCGGACGACCCCGCGCAGCACGGGCAGAGCGGCGGGCGAGAAGGCGCAGGAGGAAGGCGGAGCAGGCGAGGATGGCGAGCGCCCCCGCGATGCCGCCCAGTGTCCAGAGAGTGAGCCACCAGGAGCCGTTGAACCAGCCCGCAAAGCCGAAGAGGGCAGCAGTGAGCAGGGCGATGACGATCAGGTAACGCGGGGCGGGCAGTTGGCGTGCCCCGGCCCAGGCATCGCGGAAGAGCGTTGCGGCGCGCACATCTTCGCTGCGGGCCAAAGGCCAGAGGGTGAAGGCGAGGGCGGTCAGGAGACCGTAGAGTGCCGCCTCGGCCAGTGGTGCGGGGTAGAGGGCGAAGGTCGCGGGGACGGGCAGGCGCGCTTCGATGATGGGGGAGAGGAGAAGGGGCACAAAGGCCCCAAGCGCCAACCCGATGAGCACGCCGAGCAGGGTTAGGGTGCCGATCTGCAGAAAGTAGGTCTGGAAGATAATCGCACGGCTTGCGCCGAGGGCACGCAGGGTGGCGATGACTTCGGTCTTGCCATTGAGATAGGCGCGCACGGCGGCTGAAACGCCGACGCCGCCGACGGCAAGCCCCGAGAGCCCAACGAGGATCAGGAAGGCGCTGAGACGGTTGACGAACTGGGCGACACCCGGCGCGCCGTTGCGGGCGTCGGTCCAGCGCATACCGGCGTTTTCAAATTCTGACCGGGCGTCGGTCTTGAGTGCTTCCAGATCCGTCCCTTCGGCCAGGTCGAGACGGTATTTACTGTTGAAGAGCGTACCGGGTGCCAGCAATCCCGCCCCTTCCAGCGCGTCCCGTTTCAGAAGTGTCCGGGGGCCAAGCGCGAACCCGCTGGCGGCACTGTCGGGTTCCCGCTTTATCTCGGCGGTAAAGCGGAAATCCTTGGTACCGAGTCGAAAGACATCGCCCGGATTCAGGCCCAGCCGGTCCGACAGGGCCCTTTCCATGACCGCACCGGGAAGGCCGTTTTCGGTCGCCAGCGCCTCCTCCAGCGGAATGTCGGGCGAAAGGGCCATGGTTCCGATGAGCGGGTAAAGATCATCGACGCCCTTGATCTGCGTCAGGGCCCGTTCTTCGCCGACCACGGCGAGGGAGCGGAATTCGACGATCTCGGAGACGGCGGTGGCGCGCGCTTGCATCCAGGCGCGTTCTTCCGCGCTGGCGAAGCGGTAGGTGAAATCAAGCTCCGCATCGCCGCCGAGCAGGGAGGCCCCCTCGCGTTCCAGCCCCGCTTGAATGGCGGCACGGACCGAGCCGACAGCGGCAATGGCGGCAACGCCAAGGGCGAGACAGGCCAGGAAGAGGCGGAAGCCGCGCAGGCCGCCACGCATTTCGCGGCGGGCGAAGCGGGCGGCGAGCGTGAGGCTCATGCGACGCGTCCGTCGTTGAGGCCGATCGCGCGGTCACACCGCCTTGCCAGCGCGGGATCGTGGGTGACCAGTACCAGCGTCGCGCCGAAGCGATCACGCAGGTCGAAGAGCAGGTCCATGATCGCTGCACCATTGGCACTGTCGAGGTTGCCCGTCGGTTCATCCGCCAGCAGGATGGCCGGATGCGGTGCGCAGGCCCGGGCCAGGGCCACGCGCTGCTGTTCGCCGCCCGACATCTGGGCAGGGTAGTGCCCGGTGCGGTGCGCGAGGCCCACGGTCTCCAGTGCCTCGCGCGCGCGGTCGAAGGCGTCATCGGCCCCTGCAAGTTCCATGGGTGTGGCGACGTTTTCGATCGCGGTCATGGTCGGGATCAGGTGGAAAGACTGAAAGACGATGCCCATGCGCCCTTGCCGAAAGGCGGCGAGCGCATCTTCGTTCATTGTGGTCAGGTCATGACCCAGCGCGGTGACGGTGCCGGAGGTTGCCTGCTCCAACCCGCCCATGACCATGAGCAGCGAGGATTTTCCGGAACCGGAGGGGCCCGTCAGGGCCAGGGTTTCGCCCTGCTGGACGTCGAGTGAGATTCCACGCAGGATTTCGACAGGTCCGGCATTGCCCTTGAGCGATAAGACCACATCTGAAAGGTGGAAGACGGGATCTGACATGCGGATGGGGCCTTTGGTTGGGACGTCCTTTGGATATGGAGCGATGGAAGTGATGCGCAAGGCGGCGGTAGGGATTGTATTGATGCTAGCGGGTGGCACCGCGCAGGCCGGTGAGGTGGTGATTGCTGCCCTGGGCGACAGTCTCACGCAGGGCTACGGCCTGCCGGTCGAAGCGGGCTTTGTCCCCCAGCTTGAAGCCTGGCTTGCCGCGCAAGGGGCTGAGGTGCGCCTGATCAATGCGGGGGTGTCAGGCGATACGACGGCGGGAGGCCTGGCGCGGGTGGGCTGGACCCTGACGCCTGAGGTTGACGGGATGATCGTGGCGCTGGGCGGCAATGACCTGCTGCGCGGCCTGGCCCCCGAGGAGGCGCGCCGAAACCTGTCGGGCATATTGGAGGCGGCGGCGGAGGCCGACGTCGAGGTGCTTTTGGTCGGGATGGAGGCGCCGGGAAATTACGGGCCGGAGTACAAGGCGGCCTTCGATGCGATCTATCCGGATCTGGCGGCACAGTATGAGACGGCTTTCCTGTCCAGTTTCTTTGAGGGGCTGACGGGTGGGGCGGTGATAGATCCGGCGGCATTGTGGCCTTACTTTCAGCCTGACGGGATCCATCCGAATGCGGAAGGTGTCAGCAAAATCGTGACGGCGATTGGCCCCGCGGTGCAGGGCCTGATCGAAGAGATCGAAGCGGAGTAGCGGGATGCCCGGGCGTCTCTTCCTGACCACGTCAATCGCGGCTGTTGCGAAAAGTCTGGGGGCGGACGGTTCAGTTGTGGCGGACCAGGCCCCGCGCCGCAATATCGCGCCGGGTCAGGAGATCGTGACGCTGACCGGTGAAGGCCTGACCCTGATGCGCTGGGGGATCATCCCGGTGGGCCGGGTCAACGCCCGGGGCCGCCCGGTAATGGAGACCCTGATCAACGCGCGTTCCGAGACCGTCTTTTCCAAGTCCGCCTACGAGGGTGTGGGCCGGGCTGTGGTCCCCGTGGATGGCTGGTACGAATGGACCGGGGAAAAGCGGCGCAAGGTTGCCTGGGAGATTTCGGCGAAGGACGGCGGGCTTCTCAATTTTGCTGCCATTACGGATGTCTGGAACGGGCCCGGCGGGATCGCCGTGTCGCAGGTGGCCACGGTGACCTGCCCGCCCAACGATGATGTCGCGGATATCCATCACCGGATGGGGGTGCTCCTGATCCGGGAGGATATTCCGCGCTGGCTGGAAGGGAGCCCGGAGGAGGTGGCGCCGCTGATGGTACCCTGGCCTGAGGGCTTGCTGAGGATCCGGAAGGCGGGAGGCGTCGACTGGGAAGCGCAATGAGAAACGGGCGCCGTGGCGCCCGTCAGAATATCGAAATATCGGCCGACTCACGCCAGGGCGATGTTGCTCGCGCTCTCGCGGCCGTCACGGCCTGCTTCGATGTCGAAGGTCACCTTTTGATTGTCGGCAAGGCCGGTGAGGCCAGCACGCTCAACCGCAGAGATGTGTACGAACACATCCTTGCCCCCTTCATCGGGTGCGATAAAGCCGTAACCCTTAGTTGTATTAAACCATTTAACGGTGCCAGTTGCCATGACCCCTGTCTCCTTTAGATAGTCCTGCCCACGTCATGCGGCAGGTCGGCTCGGTCGAAGGCGTGATCGGTCCTGAGCCGGAAGGCGGGGGTCGAAAGTCATTCGCGTTGCAGGTGTAATAATGAAGGTTGCCTGAAAGAAATCAAGATTCGAGTTTTGCGAGCAGTCAATGGGCGGATAGACGCGCGTGACCGGTTTTCGGCCCCACGCGCCCGCCTTTTCAGTTGCGTTTGAGGAAGGGCGACGTTGGCAGCGGATCAGGCATTTCCACCTTTGGCAGGTTGCTGCCGTATCCACTGCCCTGCGCGTTTACCACGGACGCACCGGTCGCATCGGGGGGGCGGGCCACCGATTTTTTCTGTACGCTGCGCAGCAGGGCAGCAGTGTCCCCCTGGCGGCTGTCCCCTGACCCGGTACCGGACCCGCTGAAGGAGGTGGCACCGCCGCTGTCGCGGGAGGAGGTCGCAATCTGAGCCGGCGTCACGGTAAGGGGCGGTGCCACCTCCGGCGGCGGGCTGGACGGCTGGCTTGGCGTGACGAAAGGGTTGTTGAGAAGGATAGCAGACATAACGTGCCCCGTTCTTGTTCAAGAGGAGCCCGCCACCCGCGTGGAATTTGACCGGAGATCGTGAAGATAGGGTAAAGGTCGGACAAGGTCTTGCATTCTGGTTAACGGAAGGCTGTTCTGGTCCTACCGGCGCGCAGGGGGTTCTGTGGAAGATCTGGCTAAACAAATCGACGGGCTGATCGACGCGGAACTTGAAGTGGCACTGAAAAGCGCGAGCGCAGTGGACCGCGCGACGGCGCGGCAGTTCCAGAGCATCCGGCGCGATCCTACGGAAGTAACGGTCAACTTTTCGGGCGGGGTGACGCAGACCTGCTGGTCGGTTTCGCAGGGCGACGGGACATATCGCGTCATCTATCTTCCCTCGGCGGGGTATTTCTCGCTCTGTGTGGAGAGCGACTTTGGCCCCCTCGATATCGGGGTGCACGGTCCTGCATTGGGATGCTTTGGCTCAGTCTAAACGAAAAAAGACCGGCCCGGGGCCGGTCTTTGGATCGTAGATCTACGCATAGATTCAGAGAACGGTGACCTTGGTGCCGATCGGCACCCGTTGGTAGAGGTCGATCACGTGTTCGTTCATCATCCGGATACAGCCGTTTGAGACCGAGCGACCAATGCTATTGGGCTGGGTCGTGCCGTGAATGCGGAAGTAGGTGTCCTTGCCACCCTGGAAGAGGTAGAGCGCGCGGGCGCCAAGCGGGTTGTCGGGACCACCGGGCTGGGCCTCCGTATTGCCGATGAAACGCTCGTAGGTCTGGGGTTCCCGCTCGATCATTTCATCGGTGGGGCGCCAGGTGGGCCACTCTTTCTTGACGGAGATGGTGGCGGTTCCGGTGAACTCGAGCCCGGCTTTGCCCACACCAACGCCATATCGCATGGCTCTGCCGGGGGTGATGACGTAGTAAAGATAATGGCTCCGGGGCAGGATCAGCAATTCGCCTGGCTGATACCGGGACTTGATGCGGACCTCTTGTGGGGTCGGATCAAAGGCGGCAGTGCGGGCGCTGAGAACCTGGGGCAGCATCGTTGCTGCGGCGGTCCCGGCCAGAAAGGTGCGGCGGCGCATGGTAAGCTCCATCGATAATAAAGTTTCGGCTTGCACTATTCTTCCAAAAGAGTGGTCCAAGGCAAGGCCGTGGGGTGAAAATCCGCGCACCTGTGGCCGGTTTGTCGGTCAATTCTGCGTGTGAAAAGGCGGATCTGTCATGTGAATGCCACCGAAGGGTCTTGAAGACGGGCCGCCGGTGCCAAGGCGTCGGTCAGCTATTCGTGGGTGAACCTGCCCATCCGGGACCTCCGCTGGGCCGAAAGGTGGCAGAATCGACATAAAGGAGAAATCCGGCTTTTCCCCTAATTTCGGGGGTATTGGCAATTCGAGGCGGACAAATGGGCGCGTTTGTGACCGAACACCCCGAAACGGCAAGCTCTTGCCCAGGTTCGCGGGAAAAAAACGCCACTTCGCAGAATTGCCTCAAATGAGTCCCAATCCTGCCCGGTATCGACGACTTTTCTGAGCCGCAGGACAACACGTGGTCTGCTCCACGAACTGCCAACCTTTAAGTGAGGGAATTGAAATGCGTATTCTGGCCGTTGATGACGATCCGGTGATCCTGGACCTGCTGAAGGGTTCGCTGGGCAAGAATGATCAGTATGACCTGACCTGCTGCGAGAGCGGTGAAGATGCGAAGACGCTGGTCCGGGAAACAGATACACCATTCGACTGTTTTCTGCTGGACATCATGCTGCCGGGCATCGACGGGATCGAACTGTGCGACTGGGTGCGGAGCTTTGAGGGATACAACACCACGCCGATCGTGATGATCACCGCCAGCAAGGATCCCGAGCTGATGGGCGAGGCCTTCAACGCCGGCGCGACAGACTTCCTGCTCAAGCCGGTGGATGGGGTCGAGCTGGGCGCACGCATCAACTCCATGGCGATGCTGAACGACAGTCTGCACCGGGAACGGGCCGCGCAGCATTCCCTGGATGAGCTTTCCGCCGCGATGCAGGTTTGCTTTGAGGACTCCATCGCTTTGACGCAGAGTGATGTCACCGATATCGCCGCCCTTGAGAACGATCTGCTGCGGTTGCCCGCCGGGGTCTACGCGATGTCGCTCTTCTCCATCGGTGTGGTCGGGATGCGGGGTGTTCATCAGACCGTCAAGCCCACGCAGTACCGGGCCCATCTGGAGATGGTCGCCCAGGCCGCGGGTGAGGCGCTCAAGAACAAGTCTGTCAAGATCGCCTATGCCGGATCGGGCCGCTTTGTCGGTGTGATGATGGGCCGGGGCCGCCTCGATACGGCAGTGGCCGTGGAAGAGATGACGGCCGCCCTGACTGACAGCTGGAACGCTGCGCGCACCGGGACGCCCCTGGTGCCTGAACTGACGATGGATCAGGTGGGGGATCAGCGGATCTGGTCGGGGCTTTCTGCCAGCGACAAGCTGCGCGATCACCTGGCCAAAAGCGATGTGATGCGGGAAGTGAAGCAGCCGCCGCGCGGCTTCAGCCTCTTCTCCTCGGAACCGGAACGCGCCGTGGCCTGACGGGCCTATGGGGTCGCGAGAAACGAAAAAGGGCGGTCCCGATGGGGCCGCCCTTCGTCTGTTCGGTGTATCGCGGGCTTAGGCCAGCGCGATGTTCGCCGCCGATTCGCGGCCGTCACGGCCTGCTTCGATGTCGAAGGTCACCTTCTGGTTGTCGGCCAGGCCGGTGAGGCCCGCGCGCTCAACGGCGGAAATGTGGACGAAAACGTCCTTGCTGCCGCCATCGGGTGCGATAAAGCCGAAGCCTTTGGTGGTGTTGAACCATTTGACTGTTCCTGTGGCCATAGTCGTGTCTCCTAAGTGGTATGTCATCCGCGTTGTGCGATGACCCGGCGTGGTCGGTCTAGTCGATCGTGGCGCCGGATTAGGGAGACAGGGGTCGAGGTAGAATAACGTTTGCAAGGCGTATATGGCAGGTAAACGGTGGACTTACAAGGCTTGTCCGGTCATTTGGCGGGAAGTGGCCTATCGACGCTGCCCGTAACTACGCTTTCGTGTCAGGGCCTTATAAAGGCTGGGCCGCAATCCCATATTGGTGGGGTCAGGGGATGATCCCCGGACGTACAAAGGGAATACCACCATGTCCTTCAAGGACCTGCCTAAATCCGTAC
>JABDKA010000245.1 GCA_013002405.1 Sulfitobacter sp.
TGGCGTGGCGCATGGCCTCCACCACTGGCAGGGGGGCAAGACCCGAGAGGCTAATACGTAGGTGGTCATCGACCGCCCGGGCCGCCGCTTCCAGACGGGTTCGAAACATGGCTCAGAGGTCCTCGACCGCCTTCGTGCCAACCGGTTTGCCGTCCCCATCTAGGGTGATGGCGGCCACCTTCTCCTCGGCCTCTTTGAGCTTGGCCTCGCAGCGGGCCTTGAGCGCCGCACCCCGTTCATAAAGCGTGATGCTTTCATCCAGCGCGACATCGCCGCGTTCCAGCTGGCCAAGTACCTTTTCCAGTTCGGCCATGGCTGTTTCAAAGTTCATTTCTTCAATCGGGGTATCGGACATCTTCTTGCGCTCACCTGCTCGGGGGATCAATCGGGGCACATTAGACCGAACGCCAGTGCGCCGCCAGATGCGCCACTGCATCTCTTTTTCACTAAAAATATTCCGACGCAACAGCAGGGCCCGTGCAGGGGTCGACGGATCAGTCGGGGGCCAGCATATATCCCGCCCCGCGGACCGTCTGCAGGTAGCGCGGCTGCTTCGGGTTCTCTTCGATCTTGCGGCGCAGGCGGGTGATCTGCACGTCCACCGCACGTTCCTGCGCTTGCCCACGGTCACGGCCCAGTTCCTCAACCAGCTTGGCGCGGCTCAGGGGTTCGCCGGGCTGCGCGGAGAAGATTTTCATCAGTTGCACCTCGGTCGCGGTGAGACGCACCAGAGCGTCACCCTGCCACATCTCGCCACGCTCCATATCGTAACGGATCGCACCCAGCGACAGGACTTTGGGGGCTGCGTCTTCGGCACTCGTGTCTGGCATGCGCCGCAGGATCGCGTTGATCCGGAGAAGAAGTTCCTTGGGCTCAAAGGGCTTGGAAAGGTAATCATCGGCCCCCGCTTCCAGCCCCTCGATCCGGTTACCGGTTTCCCCTTTTGCGGTAAGCAGCAGGATGGGCGTCTGCATCGTCTCGCGCAGCGCCCGGGTCAGGGACAGGCCGTCCTCTCCCGGCATCATCACGTCAAGCACGATGAGATCGAAATCAAGGCCTGAAAGGATCCGCCGCGCGTGTCCCGCGTCCCGCGCCGCCGTCACCAGAAAGCCGTGCCGCATCAGGAATTTCTGCAAGAGGGTCCGGATCCGTTCATCGTCGTCGACGATCAGCAGGTGGGCGTCCATCTCGCTCATGTGCTGCTCTCCTTGAGGCGGTTGTAACTGGCGCGCATTTCAGGATCCATCATGGCCTCCAGCACCGTGCGGAAACCCGCCACCGCCTCGGGTCCTGCCTCGCGGAAAGCGGCGCGCAGCCGCGCGCGCTGTGCGTCGGACAGTTTCTGTTCCAGCGCCTGACCTTCCTCGGTGAGGTAGAGGTGTCTTTCGCGTTTGTCATGCCGTCCCACCACGCTGCGGACCAGACCATCGGCGATCAGGGTGCGCAAGACACGGTTCAGTGACTGTTTCGTGACGCCCAGGATGTTCAGCAGATTGTTGACCGTCGTCCCCGGGGCCCGGTTGATGAAATGGATGGCGCGGTGGTGCGCGCGGCCGTATGCCAGGTCCTGCAGGATGCGGTCTGGATCGGCGGTAAAGCCGCGGTAGGCAAAGAACATCGCCTCACTGCCCTGGCGCAGTTGTTCGTCCGTCAGGAAAAGCAGCGTGTCGCCTCTGACCGGGGAAGGGGAACGTCCGTCTGACATCTCTGACCTCGTCTTCGATTTGGCCAAAGTTTACGTCAGCCTTGTTGACACTCCAAGGGTCAAAGGCTAGGGAATTGCAGCTTTTGCGACAGGATATGTCCGGATCGGACGTATCAGCGCAACAATCGGAAATTTCACGCGGGAGGCTGCGATGGCAGGCGCATACGATGATCGGGATGGGCACATCTGGATGGATGGCAAGATGGTGGACTGGCGGGATGCCAAGGTGCATGTGCTGACCCACGCGATGCACTATGCTTCCTCTGTGTTCGAGGGAGAGCGGGCCTACGGCGGCAAGATTTTCAAAAGCCGCGAGCATTCGGAGCGGTTGAAGCGCTCGGCCCAGATGATCGACTTTGAGATTCCCTGGACCGTGGATGAAATCGAGGCGGCCAAGGTCGAGGTTCTGCAGGCCTCCGGTCTGCAGGATGCCTACGTGCGCGCCATCGCCTGGCGCGGCGCGGGTGAGGACATGGGCGTGGCCTCCGCTCGCAACCCCGTACGCCTGGCCATCGCTGCCTGGGAATGGGGTGCCTATTACGGTGACGCCAAGATGAAGGGCGCCAAACTCGACATCTCCAAGTGGAAGCGCCCGTCACCCGAGACGATCCCGAGCCACGCCAAGGCGGCCGGCCTCTACATGATCTGCACCATGTCCAAGCACGCGGCCGAGGCGAAGGGCTGTTCGGACGCCATGATGTTCGACTACCGCGGCTACGTGGCCGAGGCGACAGGGGCCAACATCTTCTTCGTCAAGGATGGTGAGGTGCACACGCCGGACCCCGACTGCTTTCTCAACGGGATCACGCGCCAGTCGGTGATCGGGATGCTGAAGGACAAGCAGGTCAAGGTGCACGAGCGGCACATCATGCCGGAGGAACTGGAAGGGTTCGAGCAGTGCTGGCTGACCGGCACCGCGGCCGAGGTCACGCCGGTCGGACAGATTGGGGATTATAACTTCGAAGTGGGTGCGCTCACGCGGGACGTGGCCGAGAGCTACGAGACGCTGGTGCGGGTCTGAACAAGTTCAGAACAACGCCGTCCCGGACTTGATCCGGGACCTTCTGAGTAAAAGAAAGAGGCCCCGGATCAAGTCCGGGGCTTCGTTGTTCTCACCTCAGGTCGTCCGATGGCTTAGTACAAGGCCACCGGATTGATCATCGCCTGCACCGCGCCCCTGATGCGGTTCTGGCCCAGGACGAACATGAACTCATTCACGCCTTCCTCCAGCAAGGGCCCGACGTTCATCGTCTCCAGAATGTAGATCCCGTTTTCCTTCAGCAGTGTCACGTGCCCGTAGAAGACCTTGTCCCCCTCCGCGGGCGGCACCGCCTCAAGACCCCAGGTATCCGCACCCACGGCCATTGGGTTGAGTGAGGCGAGGTAGACCGCGCCTTCGTTGTTCAGGCCCGGTTCCGCCTGGCCCCAAAGCTCGGGGTTTTCGTTAAAAACTCTGTCTGTCCAGCCGGTGTAGAAAAGGACGATATCGCCCTCGCGTATCTCAATACCCTGTGCTTCGGCAGCCGCCTTGATCTCCGCCTCACCAAAGTGTTGACCGGCCTCCATCACCTCGACCCCTGCCTGTGCCGCCATGTCGAGCACGATGCCCCGGCCCACCAGCGGCGGTACATCATGGGTGCCAAGCTTGGTCAGACCGGTGATGACGCTGATCTCTTTCTCGTCGAGGCAATTGTAATACTTACCATGCTCCCCCAGATGTCCCAAGCCATCAAGCTGGGACCCGATGCCGATCCAGGTCTGCAGAACGTCGTCGTTATAGTTCCCCTCGTAGCCGAAACCACTCAGCTTCTGACCGCCCTGCTGGTTTGGCTGCACGATCTGCAGGTTCAGCGACCGGGGCGGAAAGGCGGGGGTGTCGGGGCCGATGGTGATGCCCAACGGCATGGACTTGCCCTGCTTGATCAGCTTGGCGGCTTCAAGTGTCCGCGCGGGCGTCACGAGATTGGCGGAACCGATGGTATCCTCAGGCCCCCATTTCGAAGGGGTGCAGTCCTGTGCAAAAGCAGCGCCAGCGCCAAATGCCAGAGCGAGTGTTGTGGAAATAAGAATGTTCTTCATGGTTAGGTCCTCCCTAGTAAGAGGAATGCTAACATGATTCACCTATTCCGCGAGCACCAAGAACGGAACGGGCGAGCGCCTGTCTAGCTGCGCAGGGCGGGCAGGCCGACGCCGGTACTCTCAAACCCACCGTCGGATGCGATGATCTGACCCGTCACATAGCTGGCCTTGGAAGAACACAGGAAGGCGATCACCTCGCCAATCTCCGTCTCTGATCCGTAGCGGTTCAGCGGGATTGCGTCGTGGTAGGCGTCAATGATCTCCTGCGTGTGCACGGCCATAGCCAGCTTGGTGCGGACCGGGCCGGGGCAAACACAGTTGGCGCGTATGCCGTACTCTCCCAACTCCGCCGCCTGCTGTCTGGTCAGGTGGATGACAGCAGCCTTTGAGGTGCCGTAGGCGACCCGCAACGTCGAGGCACGCAGGCCTGAGATGGAGCCGATATTGACGATCGCGCCCTTCGTTTCCTTCAGCGCAGGAATGGCGGCCTGAGTCATCAAGAAGACACCGTCAAGGTTCGTCTCCATGACCCGCCGCCAGGCTTCGAAATCCGTCTTCTCGATGGGGTTGAAGTCCGCGACGCCCGCGTTGTTCACAAGCGCATCGAGCCGCCCGAACCGATCTAGACAGGCGGCGATGGCACGGGGTGCGCCTTGCGGGTCGGAGACATCCTGAAGCAGGCTGAGAGCCGCGCCGCCGAACTTGGCGCTTGCAAGATCGAGTGCCTCCTTGTCGCGGTCCAGCAGGACAACGCGCCAGCCTTCGTGCGCCATCAGGTGGGCGGTGGCCAGCCCAATGCCGCGGGCCGCGCCGGTGATCAGGACGACCTTCTCCACCATCAGTAATCCACTCCGCGCTGGGCCTTGATCCCGGCCTTGAAGGGGTGCTTCACCTCTGTCATCTCGGTCACCAGATCGGCGTAGGCACAAAGCTCCGGCTTGGCATCGCGGCCCGTCAGAATGACGCCAGTACGCTTGTCGCGCGCGTCGAGCCCGGCAATCACCTCATCGACCGACAGATAGTCATAGCGCATGGCGATGTTGATTTCATCCAGAACGATCAGGTCATAGTCGCCGCTTTCCATCATCTCCCGCGCCTTGCCGAAGGCGGCCTTGGCTGCGGCGATGTCGCGGTCCTTGTCCTGTGTGTCCCAGGTAAATCCCTCGCCCATGGTGTGCCAGGTCACTTCGCCCAACCGGTCGAAGAACTGCCGTTCGCCGGTCTTCCACTTGCCCTTGATGAACTGGACCACGCCCACCCGCTGCTTCCAGCCCAGCGCGCGCACGATGACCCCGAAGGCGGAGGAGGATTTGCCTTTGCCCGCGCCGGTATGGACCAGAACGAGCCCCTTTTCGGGGTCCTGCAGCTCGGCCACCTTGGCGCGCTGCTTGGCCTGGCGTTCCTGCATCTTCTGTTTGTGATCGTCTGTCATGGGGTCCTCAATTCGGGGTGCCCGAGGGGGCGCTGGAGGGTTTCGATTTGCTGCGGTCCAGCCCAAGCTGGCGTTCGCGCCAGATAATGAGCACACCACCGGCAATGACAAGGGCAGCGCCGATCAGAATGGGGGGCGTGGGCACCTCACTGAAGACCAGCCAGCCGATCAGGGTCGCAAAGATCATCGAGGCATAGTCGAAGGGGGCAAGCATGGAGGCAGTGCCGAAGCGGTAGGAAGAGGTCACCATGATCTGCGCCACACCGCCGATCAGGCCCGCGCAGATGACAAGGCTGAGGATGGCGAGGCCCGGACTGGTCCAAGTGAGGGAGGCGTGAGGAAAGATCCAGCCCAGCGGCAGGCTGAGCAATGAGACGCAGGTCGCGGTAAGCGAGAAGTAGAAGACGATGGCCGAGGTGGTGTCGCTCTTCACCAGGTGGCGCACCTGAATCTGGACCATTGCGCGCAGCAGGGCGGCGCCCAGCACCATCAGCGCCCCGGCCGTGGCGGCAGCGCTGTAGCTTTCGCCCAGTGACAGGCGCGGGGCCACAACAATCATCACGCCGATCAAACCCAAGGCGACGGCGGACAGACGAATGATGCGGATGCGTTCGCCCAAAAAGATCGCGGCAAGGATCACGGTGAACATCGGTGTGGCATAGCCGATGGCGGTGACCTCGGGGAGCGGCAGCAGGGCGAGGCCCGCGAAGGTCAGTGCCATGGCCGTCGTGCCGAACAGCCCGCGCCAGACATGGCCGAAGACATTCTTGACCTTCAGCCCGTCCTCCAGCTTGCCCTGCTGCCAGAGCCAGAGACCGATCACAGGGATGGCAAAGAGGGACCGGAAAAAAACGGCCTGCCCGGGCGGCACCTGTCCCGAAGCTGCCTTGATCAGCGCCGCCATCACCATGAAAAGAAACACCGCCCCCAGCTTGAGGGCGATGGCCGTGCCGGGGCGATGCTGGGTCATGGCGGCGGACATGGGCGTGTCATGCGCCCTGTCGCTGGGAAGTGCAAGCAATGCGGTGAGGCGTGGCTGTTACTGAGTGGGAGGAAGCTCGAGACGCAAGGCTGCGCGTTGTGCATCGGTTGGTTCCGAAATGCCTGTGTCGCGATAAAGTGGAGCAAGACCCGGCCAATGGTATGTGACACCGATGAGGTGGTAGGAGGGGCAGTGCAGGTCTTTAGGCAGCAGGGGGTCGAGGATATCCAGCGCGGTGCCGCGCGGCAGGAGGCTTTCAGATTGATTTGCGTTGCTGCGCCCGTGGTCTGATCTTGAGGCTGCTCACCACCCTCAGTGTGACGATCAGCACAACGGCGCAAAGCGCCACTTTCGACATGGTCTCCATCGTCCCCTCTATGAGCACCGCGTGAATTACACTGCCGAGT
>JABDKA010000004.1 GCA_013002405.1 Sulfitobacter sp.
TTTCATGGCCTGCTTGAGCATGCCGCCTTTACACATCTTGCCCATCTTCTTCATCATGTCGGACATCTGGCGGTGCATCTTCATCAGCTTGTTGAGGTCGCTGACTTCCATGCCAGCACCTTTGGCGATTCGCTTTTTCCGGGACGCCTGCAAAAGCTGAGGATTGGCGCGCTCTTTTTTGGTCATGGACTGAATGAGCGCGATCTGCTGCTTGAGCATCTTGTCATCAAGGCCTGCGTCTTCGACCTGCTTGGCCATTTTGCCCATGCCGGGCATCATGCCCATCATGCCCTGCATGCCGCCCATCTTGATCATCTGCTCAAGCTGCATCTTGAGGTCGTTCATGTTGAACTGACCCTTGGCCATGCGCTTCATCATCTTTTCGGCCTGCTCGGCCTCGATGGTTTCCTGCGCTTTCTCCACAAGCGCGACAATGTCGCCCATGCCCAGGATACGGCCTGCGATGCGCTCGGGCTCGAAGGTCTCAAGCGCGTCCATCTTTTCGCCAAGTCCGACGAACTTGATCGGCTTGCCCGTCACGGCGCGCATCGAAAGCGCCGCGCCTCCGCGCCCGTCGCCGTCCATCCGGGTCAGCACCACGCCCGAGATGCCGATGCGTTCGTCGAAGTTCTCGGCCGTGTTGACCGCGTCTTGACCGGTCAGACCATCGACCACCAGCAGGGTCTCGCGCGGGTTGGCGACATCGCGTACCGCTTCAACCTGCGCCATCAGCTCTTCGTCGATGGAAAGGCGGCCTGCCGTATCCAGCATGTAAACGTCATAACCACCCAGTCCGGCTTGCATCTTGGCGCGCTTGGCGATGGCGACGGGGTCCTCCCCCTTGACGATGGGCAGGGTATCGACACCGATCTGCTGGCCCAGGATCGCCAGCTGCTCCATCGCAGCGGGGCGGTTCACGTCGAGCGAGGCCATGAGAACCCGCTTGCCGTCCCTTTCCGTGAGCCGCTTGGCAAGCTTGGCCGTCGTCGTCGTCTTGCCGCCGCCCTGCAGGCCGACCATCAGGATCGGGGCCGGGGGGTTATCGACCTTGAGTGTGCCGGGTTCACCCTCGCCTTTGAGCACGTCGATCAGGGCATCGTGCACGATCTTGACGACCTGCTGGCCGGGGGTGACGGACTTTGTGACCGCCTGACCGGTGGCCTGCTCCTGCACCGCCTTGACGAAATCGCGTGCCACGGGCAGCGACACGTCGGCCTCCAGGAGGGCGACGCGCACTTCGCGCAGGGCGGTCTTGACGTCATCCTCGGACAGCGCACCCTGCTTGGTGAGGCGATCAAAGACGCCGGACAGGCGTTCGCTCAGGCTTTCAAACATGGGGCAAGCCCCTCTCTTTTCTCGGTTGCGTGATACTCCTGATGTAGGAACCCACGCTCAAATGCACAAACGCCACATCGGGCGTGCCACAAAACAAGTACGCCCCAGTGGGCGCAACGCGCTGACTGAGGGCGATCCCTGCCACATGGCAAAGGGACCGGAAGGCGGAGCTTCCGGGATTTGACGGGGATTAGGCGATCACCTGAAGGGAGTCAATGCCATCGTGCCTAGAGGCGGGCGCGCTGGAAATGCATGGCGTCCTTGCCCCACAGCCTTATTGCCGGCAGCCATTCGTGCTGTTCCATGATGTCGAGGAACGGCTGATATTCGGCCCCGCAAAAGAGCGCCTGCGGGCATCTGACACGCAATCCATTAGGTTGGGCATAAAAGTCGATCGCGCAGCCGTAGGCATGCATCGACCAACTGCTTCCCCCGCGCATCCTGCGGTGGTTGTAGGCTCCGGCATAGCGGTCGATGCCCAGACGGTTCATCTCGTCTGGACCGTAGTGCTGACGGATGGCGATCAAAGCCGCCTCTAGCTGTGGCGCGCAATCGCGGTGCACCCTGATCTTGTTGGTGCTGGTGCGCAGGTTCCAGTCTATCTTGAGGCTGAAAGGCAATTGGATCGTGGTGAGGCGGGATTTGATCTGCTCGCCCGGTTGGCCATAGACCTGACCCACGTCACGCTGGCGCGGGATGTTGCCGGGCGGCGTGAAGCCCTGCTCAGGGTCGCGGTCGATCTGTTCGTCCGTGCCGTTCGTGATCTGGAACAGAAACGCATTCAGCGCTTCCGTCGTGTTGTGACCGTTCCAGCCGTCGATGAAACCGGCATCATGATCAAGCTGGTTCAGGCACGCCTGTGCGCAGGCGGTCTTGCGCCGGTGATCCGTGGTGGTCGTCGGGTCGAATGTGTAGGCGGCACGGTGGCGGGCTTCGACCCGGTGCATTGCTGCGGTCGAGAGCGGGCCAAAAACACCGTCGATGCCGCCGGTGTAGTCTCCCGTTGCGGCCATGAGCATCTGAAGATGTCGTTCCTGCATTGGAATGGACCTTTGATCAATGAATTGCCGCGGAAAAAGGGGTGCGGCGGCATCAACTATAGCGAGAATTGGCGATTCTCGCAATTGAACGCATCCGCCGCCTCAGGCCAGGTCCGTCACTCTGCGCCTTGAGTGCGCGCAAAAAAAAGCGCCGCCTATGACAGGCGACGCCCAAATTCGTGGGGTTCTGAGGCCTTAAGCAGCGGCGCGCAGCCCTTCGACTTGTGCGTGTGCGCGGGAAACCGTGCCATCGGGATCCTTGGCCAGCGCGTCGGCGGCAATGATCTCTATATCCTTCATGCCCATGAATCCAAGCACATGCGTCATGTAGGTGCTGGCAAAGTCGATGTCAGAGCCCACCGGCGTGCCGCCGGACGCCACCACAAGGATCACCCGCTTGCCCCTGATCAGACCGACAGGGCCATTTTCGGTGTAACGGAAGGTGACCCCCACGCGTGCGACCAGATCAATCCAGGCCTTCAAAGAGGCAGGAAGGGAGAAATTGTAGATCGGCAGGCCGATGACAACGGTGTCTGCCTGCATGATCTCCTCGACCAATGCGTCGGACTGCTCCAACGTGGCGCGCTGTTCTGCGCTGCGGTCCGCCTCCGGAACTGCGCGGGCCACGGCCCAGTCCTGGTCGATCTGGGGCAGGGGGTCGCGGGCGAGGTCGCGGACGATCACCCTCGCATCGCCCAAGGTTGTGATGATGTGATCGGTCAGGTCACGGGTAACAGAGGTGTTGAGGTTTACGGATGAATCGATGCGAAGAATGGTCATGTGTGCTCCGGCGGTTTGCTGCGGTGTCCCATTCATTTGATACTTGCATAGGCGAACGCAACGCCCATGATGGCGCAACAGGTGTTCGCAAATGCACAGAAAGACGGGAGGCACCCCTTGGAAAACTGGGATGAGGTCAAGACGGCTTATCACGTCGCCCGCAAGGGAACCGTGAGTGGCGCTGCAGAAGCCCTGGGTGTGCACCATGCAACCGTTATTCGTCACATCGATGCGCTTGAGGCGCGGCTGGGCGTGAAGCTGTTTCAGCGCCACGCAAGGGGCTACACGCCAACCGAGGCGGGGGAGGATCTGCTGCGTGTGGCCCAGGCGACGGACGATCAGTTCAGCCAGCTGGCAGGCCGCATCAAGGGGCGCGGCTCGGAGGTATCGGGCGATCTGGTGGTGACATCGCTCGCCTCGCTTGCCCCGCAGGTGGTGCCCGTTCTGACGGAATTCCAAAAGGCCCATCCGGACGTGATTGTTCGTTTCCTGACCGGTGACCGGCTGTTTCGGCTGGAATACGCGGAGGCCCATGTCGCTATTCGGGCAGGCGCGCCGCCGGATCAGCCGGACAACGTCGTTCAACCCTTTCTGAAACAGCCAACTGCGGCCTACGCCAGCCAGGCTTATATCGACCGGTACGGTCTGCCGAAGGGACCGGAGGAGTATGGCAAGCACCGCTTTGTCGGGCCCGCCCGGGACGACAGCCGTGCGCCCTTCTACATCTGGTTGCGGGAAAACGTGCCAGCCAGTGCCGTGACCTTTCGTTGTTCCGACCTCCTGTCGGCGGAGATGGCGGTGATCGCGGGCGCGGGTATCGGCTTTTTTGCGCAACGCGACGCCAGTCAGCATCCAGATCTGGTAGAGGTCGCCGCACCGCGGCCCGAATGGACCTCACCGCTTTGGCTGGTCACACACGTGGATCTACATCGCACGACCAAGGTGCAGACGCTGCTCAGGTTTCTCAAGGACTACGCCAAGGACCTTCAGGCGTGAGTCCGGGCGCGCAGGGGCACCTTGCGATGCTGGCCTTTTCGGCGCTGGTGGCCGGGTCCTTCTCGCTCGGCTCGATCATGGCGAATGAGATCGCGCCAACCGCATTCACCGCGCTGCGTTTCTGCCTGGCCTCCCTTTTCGTCGGGCTGCTGGCGGCGCAGCGCAGGGAACTGACATCGCAGAATTTCGCTGCACCTTGGCGGTTTGCGATCCTCGGCGGGCTCTTCGGTCTCTACTTCGTCCTGATGTTCGAAGGGCTGCGCACCGCGCCGCCCGTCAGTGCGGCTGCGGTCTTTACGCTGGTCCCCTTGATGGCTGCTGGTTTTGCCTACTTTTTGCTGCGACAGATGATGACGGGCCGCATGGCGCTGGCTCTGGCGATCGGGGGAGTTGGGGCGCTCTGGGTCATTTTCCGCGGAGATTTTGGCGCGGCCCTCGCATTCGATGTGGGAAGGGGAGAGGCCATCTATTTCGTCGGCTGCGTCTCCCACGCCATTTACACGCCGATGGTCCGCCGTCTGAACCGGGGCGAAAGCGCCGTCGTCTCCACCCTCGGCACGGTGCTCGCCGGTGCCCTGCTGCTCGGGCTTTATGCCTGGCCCGAAATCGGGGCGACGGACTGGGCCGCCTTGCCTGCCATGGTCTGGATCACGCTTTTCTACACGGCTTTTTTCGCCACAGCCGTCACAGTCATCCTACTACAATTCGCAACCCTGCGCCTCCCATCGGCAAAGGTCATGGCCTACACCTATCTGACCCCCACCTGGGTCATCGCCTGGGAGATCTCCCTCGGCAATACGCCGCCCGGGGCCATGGTGCTGGTGGGCGTTGGGCTGACGGTTGTCGCGCTCCTGTTGCTGTTGCGGGACGATCAGCCTGCGCCGCTTTGAAGGGCGCGATTGGAACGAAGGTCACGCGCCGGACGTTAACGAGATATCAACACAGAAAGGCATCGCTATGCGCGGCATCATCTACCTTGTCGGACTCGTCGTTATCGTCCTGGCAATCCTCCGCTTCGCCGGAATTGTTTGATCTGAGTTTTCCCAAATTGAAAGGATATCCCATGCGCGGAATTATTTACCTGGTCGGCCTTGTCGTGATCGTGCTTGCCATCATTCAGTTCGTCTTCTGAAGCAAGCGGCACTCAAACCCTATCTCAGTCCAGTTTTTCGCGGGCAAGGAATTGTTCGAAGGCGTCCAGATGGACGGGTTCAAACTGGCCGAATCCCTGCATCCAGACCGACGCAGCGCGTAGCGCGTCGGGCTCTAGTTTGCACCACTTCACCCGCCCGCGTTTTTCCTGAGAGATCAGACCAGCGCCGCTGAGCACATTGAGGTGCTTTGAGATGGCCGCGAGAGACATCTCGAAAGGCTCTGCCACGTCCGTCACCGCCATGTCATCTTCCAGAAGCATGGCAAGGATCGCACGTCGCGTTGGGTCCGACAGGGCGGCAAAAACCTGATCTAGGGTCCGGCTCATCCCCTTCCTTTAGACGCTCTTCCCATCAAATCAAAGTCGTGGGTGCCGGTTGGCCTGCAAAGGCGAGCGCAGGCGCGCTGGCTCCATGGCATTCTGGTCCAGACGGATATCACGCGCATGGTGATCGCTCAGGTGTCTGACATGCGGTCCCTCCGATGCGTTAGGCTTATGCAAGAAACGCAGCATTGCCTTGTAAAACTGTATGAAATTGGCACGGATGTGGGGATCCCGCAGATGCGGGACATGTTCAATGATTGCCATTATGCTCACCTATACTGCGATTTGCCGCGAGGGCTGGTTTTGTCTCA
>JABDKA010000031.1 GCA_013002405.1 Sulfitobacter sp.
CGCCATCATCGCGCACGCGCTCCGAATGCTGATCTTTGAGACCGGCACGACCTTGCGCGTGATCTCCCCCGCCCTCATCCTCGTTATTGGCAGCAGCCTGCTTGCGCTCTATCTGACCCCGGAGGCCCTGCAGGCCCTTACGAAGGGTCCGCAAGAGATGGCCCTGCCCGACCCCACCAATGGCTCCCTGGTCTTCGTCTTCATCCTGGCGGGACTTGCGGGATATGTTCTGATGGCGGTCCTCTGGCACCGGCACGTCTTGCTGTCGGGAATGGAGCGGGACGGGGTCATGCGGCCCAGCGCGCGGATCTTCTTTTCCTATCTGGGTCGCGCAATCGTGGTGGGGCTGGTGCAACTGGGCGTCGCCCTGCCCGTCACCCTTGCCATGGGCGTTCTTGCCTCACTCGGCGGCGGTTCGGCGCTGCTCGTCTCGATCGGCGGTGTTCTGGGCGGTATCATCTTTGCCTGGATCGCCCTTCGCATCAGCCTCGTCTTGCCCGCCGCGGCAGTAGATGCGCGCATGACGATCCGGGACAGCTGGGAGGCCACCAAAACCATGAGCCAGACCCTCTGGGGTGTTGCGCTGCTTCTGGCCGGTCTCAACCTTTTCTTCTTCGCGATCGGGGCCTTGCTCCCCTCCGGGCAAGTCGCGACGACGCTCGTGGGCCAACAAGCACTCTTTATCGTCGAAGGACTGATCTTTGTCTCGGTCCTCACCACACTCTACGGACACCTGGTTGAGGGCCGCTCGCTTGGCTGACCCTCAGACGATCCCCCGGGCAATCAGGCCCTGGGCAATCTCTCCGTAGGCCTCCGCCATCGCACCCTCCCCCGCTGCAATGGGTGTGCCCATATCGCCCGCAATCCTGGTTTCAAGATCAATCGGCAGTGCGCCCAGCAGGGGCACGCCCATCTTGTCGGCCTCCGCCTTCACGCCACCCTGACCAAAAATCTCGTGCTGCGATCCGCAGTCGGGGCAGACGAACATGGCCATATTCTCGATCAGGCCCAGCACCGGCGTCTTGAGCGTGCCAAACATATCCAGCGCCTTGCGCGCATCGATCAGGGCCACGTCCTGCGGCGTGCTGACCACGATGGCCCCGGCCAATTCGGTCTTGGTGCAGAGGGTCAGCTGCACATCGCCTGTACCGGGCGGCAGATCCACCAGCAACACGTCCAGTTCGCCCCACTGCACCTGCCCCAACATTTGCTGCAGCGCACCCATAAGCATAGGACCCCGCCAAACCACGGCCTTGCCCTCTTCCATCATAAACCCAATGGACATGAGGGTGACACCATGGGCCTGCAAGGGAATGATTGTCTTGCCGTCGGGGCTGGCGGGGCGCTTGTTGATGCCCATCATCCGTGGCTGGCTGGGCCCGTAAATGTCGGCATCTAGAAGGCCAACACGCTTGCCTGCCTTCGCCAGGGCGACGGCGAGGTTCGAGGACACGGTCGACTTCCCCACACCCCCCTTGCCCGACCCAATGGCGATGATGCTTTTGACACCCGCGGGCTTGGTCGGCCGCTCCTGGGGCTTGGGATGACCGCCGATCTTCAGGCTGGGCGGTGCCTTGGGTTTGGGCGCGGGGCCATGCGCGGTCAGCGCGACGGAGGCCCGCGTCACCCCCGGCAGATCGGCCACGGCCTTCTCAGCCGCATCGCGCAGCGGGCCCATGGCCTGGGCCACCTCCGCGCTCGGCGCCTCGATCACGAAGCGCACTACGCTGCCGTCAACGGTCAGGGCCCGGATCATGTCGTGCGCCACCAGGCTTTTACCATCGGGCAAGGCAACCCTTTCCAGTGCGGCTTCGACATCGGCTTTGGTGACGGACATGGCAGGCTCCTGAATTGCTTGCCTTTCACATGGCAGCTTTGACCCAAATCGCAAGGACCTGCGGGCGCGCGCCCTTAAATTGGGCAGTTCGCTCAAGGATTACGCCGGGATACCATGTTTTCGCTGCATAGCAGCAATGCAAAGAAAAACATTGTGCACCTGCAGCATTTGACTAAATATAGAGACATCGGAGCACAGAAATGCGCTTCAATATTAAGACCAAACAGTTTTCTCCTCCTCCCTAAACTGTTTGTTTTTTTGGCGGCGGCACCTCCCTCCTCCCTGGTGTCGCCGCCTTTTTTTCGCCCGCTCAAAACGCACCGCTCCCCACCAGGGTTCCCTAGCCGATCGACAGAGTTTCACTTTGGTAAACAATACCTTAGAGTCGCCAGGCCCCATGCAAGAAATGCATAACGGCTTTGCGATTGCGTCCGTTGAAGGTGGCGTGAGCGGGCGTATATCAACCCCACAAGCGACAAAGATACGCAAAAAGAAAGAGGCGCCAAATGGCATATACGAACACACATGCGGCAGGCACGCTGCCCCGCAGCACTGGCTTGGGTCCGATCCAACGGCTCATCGAACGCTACAAGGCCTACCGCCTTTATCGCGAAACCTTCGATGGTCTCAATTCGCTGAGCAATCGTGAACTGGCGGACCTCGGTCTGAGCCGCTCCGAACTGCACGATATCGCGACCAAGGCGGTCTACCAGTAAAAAAGCATCCGAAATCCGGTCCGCACCCCTCCCTGTGCAGGACCGGAAGAGGGCTGCATCGGTTTCTCCTCCCTACGATGCCGCCCGCACAGCGCCGAAGCAGAACTCTCCCTTTCCGCTTCGGCCTACAATAGAGCAGCCGCACCCTTCCTACTTGGGTGCGGCTGTTTCTTTTTGATAGAGCAGTGGTTCAGTCAGCGACCGGGACAGCTTCGAGAAGATCACCCGGTTGACACTCCAGCACCTCACAGATCCGGGCGAGTGTTTCAAAGCGGACGCCTTTGACCTTGCCAGATTTCAGCAGGCTCATGTTCTGCACTGTGATACCCACGGCCTCTGCAAGGTCCTTGGATTTCATCTTGCGTTGCGCCAGCATCACATCCAAGCGGACGACGATTTCCATCAGACGAATTCCTCGTTCTCGCGCGCGATCTTGATGGCCTCGCGCATGACAATGCCCAGGAAAAAGAACGCCAGCCCACTGAAGGCAAGGCCGATGTTGCCCGAATCGTACCAGAACCTGAGCGGCAACGGCCCCTCTGGATTGTGCCAGGAGCGGATCATGGGGCTCAGGGCACCCGCAAAGAGCGATGTGCAGGCACTTCCGGCGATCAGCAGACCCATCCAGACCAGTCGGTCGGCAATCCGAAGATCAAAGACCGCACCGCTTCGCAACAACCAGAGCAGGCTAAAGCCCACCAGATAGGCAAACCAGCCAAGGATCACTGGAACAAGCCAGAGGCAGAAAAAGACAATCCGTGTCGAAAATGCAATCTGGGCATCGGGGTGGACCCATCTATCGTTGCGGGTCCATCGGCCCGGATCGAGAAATGATAGCTCCAGGTTCCAAGAGAGCGCCTCGTAGGGATAGTATATCAACATCGGCAACATTAAGATCATGGCGATGGTGGCGAGTTTGTAAATGCGGCTCATCGAAACATCCAAAATTATTGTTACACAATAATTAATACTATTAAAAAATGAATTGTCTAGCAAATTTCTTAGCACTCCAACACGAACGCCGGAGTTCTCTGATGCGTCTTCCCATTCTGACAGCCCTGGTTTTTTCTGATCAAACTCGCGCGGACCAGGGCTGCGGACCCATGTGATCCCAGCCTTGACACGCGGGTCAGACACGCGGCAGGCACAGGTGCTGTATTGGGGATGTGGAGTTTACGCCGTCCACGCCCTAAGGCGCGCTAAAACGGAACGTCGTCACAGCCGGTCAGGAAGCGCGACACCACCTTCTTGATACCCGCCTTTTCGAAATCGATCTCAAGCTTGTCGCCTTCGATCCCGATCACCGCGCCGTAGCCGAACTTCTGGTGGAAGACCCGCTCGCCCATGGTAAAGCTGCTGACCGCGTTCATGTCGATCGTGACATTGCGGCTTTCCTTCGGCTGGCTCATCCCACGCTCACCGGCGCGGGCCTGCAGCCGCCGCCAGCCGGGTGAGTTGTAGACATTGGCCTCTGCCGCCTGGTTATGCAGGTTGCTCTGTGGCATGGCAGCACCGTAGCCGCCCCCGTAAAGGCCAGGCGGCGTCAGTACTTCCACATGGTCCTCCGGCAGCTCATCTATAAAGCGTGAAGGCATGGAGGATTGCCACTGGCCAAAGACACGGCGGTTGGCGGCAAAAGAGATCGTGCAAAGCTCTTCGGCCCGGGTGATGCCCACATAGGCCAGCCTGCGCTCTTCCTCCAACCCCTTGATCCCGCTCTCATCCATGGAACGCTGCGAGGGGAAAAGTCCGTCCTCCCACCCCGGCAGGAAGACGGCGGGAAACTCCAGCCCCTTGGCCGCGTGCAGCGTCATAATGGAGACTTTGGCCCCGCCATCATCGCTCTCATTGTCCATGATCAGGCTGACATGTTCGAGAAGACCCTGCAGGTTCTCAAACTGTTCCAGCGCCTTGATCAGTTCCTTGAGGTTCTCCAGCCGCCCCGGCGCCTCGGGCGTCTTGTCATTCTGCCACATGCCGGTATAGCCGCTCTCATCCAGGATGATCTCGGCCAGTTCCATGTGGCTCACCTCTGGCGGGCCATATTCGACGCGCGCCGGGCCGCTTTCATCGTCCAGCACCTCGTTGTCGAGGTCCACCGGTTGTGCGGGTCCCCGCAGCATCCCGTTCCACCGCGCAATCCCGTCGATCAGAAGGCGCAACTGCGCCGCCCCCTTGCCGGTCAGCCCCCCGTCGGCGAGCAGAATCCGCGCGCCATCCACAAGGTTTACGCCGTGCTGCCGCGCGGTCACCTGGATCTTCTGCTGGGCCTTGTCACCCAGCCCCCGTTTCGGCGTGTTCACGATCCGCTCAAAGGCCAGATCGTCGTCGGGACTCGTCACGATGCGGAAATAGGCCATGGCATCGCGGATCTCCATCCTCTCGTAAAACCGCGGGCCGCCGATCACCCGGTAAGGCAGACCAATGGTCAGAAAACGGTCCTCGAAAGCGCGCATCTGGTGGGAGGCGCGCACGAGGATTGCCATATCGTCAAGGCCTACGGGGTCCATCCCCCGCGTGCCGCTCTGCATCGCCTCGATCTCATCCCCGATCCATCGGGCCTCTTCCTCCCCGTCCCAGTGGCCGATCAGGCGCACCCGTTCGCCCTCCTCCGCTTCTGTCCAGAGCGTCTTGCCCAGCCGACCCTGATTGCCCGCGATCACGCCAGAGGCGGCAGCAAGGATATGGGGGGTCGAGCGGTAGTTCTGCTCCAGCCGGACGACATGAGCGCCCGGGAAATCCGTCTCAAAGCGCAGGATGTTGCCCACCTCGGCCCCGCGCCAGCCATAGATGGACTGATCATCGTCGCCAACGCAGCAGATGTTGCGGTGCCCCTGCGCCAGAAGCCGCAGCCAGAGGTACTGGGCCACGTTGGTATCCTGGTATTCGTCAACGAGGATGTAGCGGAACCAGCGCTGGTACTGCTCCAGCACGTCCGCGTGAGTCTGAAAGATGGTGACCATGTGCAGCAGCAGGTCCCCGAAATCGACCGCATTCAGTTCCTTCATGCGCGCCTGGTACTGAGCGTAGAGCGCCGGGCCCCGGTGGTTATAGGCCCCCGCGTCTGCGGCGGGGATCTTGTCGGGCGTCAGCGCACGGTTCTTCCAGCCGTCGATGATGCTGGCCAGCTGGCGCGCGGGCCAGCGCTTGTCGTCGATCCCGTCGGCGGCCACCAGTTGCTTGAGCAGGCGCAGCTGATCGTCCGTATCGAGGATGGTGAAATTGCTCTTCAGCCCTGCCAGCTCGGCGTGACGGCGCAGGAGCTTCACACAGATGGCGTGGAACGTGCCCAGCCAGGGCATTCCCTCGATCTGCTGCCCCAGCATCCCGCCCACGCGGTTCTTCATCTCTCGCGCGGCCTTGTTGGTGAAGGTCACGGCCAGGATCTCATTCGGGCGCGCGCGGCCAGTGTTCAGAAGGTGCACGATCCGCGCGGTCAGGGCCCGCGTCTTGCCCGTCCCGGCCCCCGCCAGCATCAGCACCGGGCCATCCAGATGTTCGACCGCCGCGCGTTGTGCCGGGTTCAATCCCTCCAGATAGGGCTGCGGCCGCGCCGCCATGGCCCGCGCCGAAAGCGAGGCCCCCTCGAAGGCGTCCATTTCGTCAAAACTGCTCATGGCCGGGAACCTACAGGGATTCCCGATCAAAGCAAAGACCGTGTTCGCGGGATGTTCCGTCTCCGCCCCTGGTCCAGCGCCGCCTTCGATTGAGCACCGGCAGGCGGGGGGACGGTGGGTCTGAGGCGCCCAATCAATAATGGCGTGCGGCGCAGCCGCTCCTTTTGATAGCACCCTTGCCCCTCTGGACATCGCGCAAAGGATACGGCCCTATCGCACCATGGATCTGCACACCCGCTACCCCGCCCTTTCTGACCTGCGCGCCCGTGCGCAAAGGCGTATCCCCAAGTTCGTTTGGGAATATCTCGACAGCGGGACCGGCGAAGAAATGACAAAAGCGCGCAACCGCGCGGCACTCGACCGGATCGGGATGATGCCCGCCGTGCTGGACGGGGAATTCACGCCGGACCTTTCCACCACCTTCCTTGGCCAGGACCTGCCGCTTCCCTTCGGGATCTCGCCCATCGGCATGTCGGGCCTTATCTGGCCCGACGCTGAAAGGCATCTGGCGCGCGCGGGGGCGACCCACGGCATCCCCTACTGTATCTCCACCGTCGCCACCCAAGGCCCCGAGGACATCGCCCCGTACCTGGGCTCCCAGGCCTGGTACCAGCTCTACCCGCCGCGCGATCCCGAAATCCGCGCCGACATGCTGGATCGCGCCCGGCAGGCGGGCTTCTCCACGCTGGTCCTGACGGTCGACGTGCCCGCCTCATCGCGCCGGGAAAGGCAGGTCCGCTCGGGCCTGACCAATCCGCCCACCGTCACGCCCCGCATTCTTGCCCAAATCATGACCTGCCCGGCCTGGGCCCTGCGCACTGCGCGGCGCGGGATGCCCAGGATGCGAGGGATCGACAAGTATACGGGCGAGGCCACCAAGGGCATGTCACCCACAGCCCACATGGGCTACCTGCTGCGGACAGCGCCGGACTGGGGCTATGTCAAGTGGCTCCGCGATGCCTGGGAGGGACCCTTCATCGTCAAGGGCGTCCTGCGCGCGGAGGATGCGGTGCGGTTGGAACAGGAAGGAGTCGACGCGGTCTGGGTTTCAAACCACGCGGGCCGTCAGTTCGACGGGGCACCGGGTTCCATCGAAGTGCTGCCGAAAATACGCGCCGCAACGCAGTTGCCCCTCATTTTCGACAGCGGCGTGGAAAGCGGCCTCGATATCCTGCGCGCCCTCGCCCTGGGCGCGGATTTCGTGATGCTGGGCCGGGCCTTTCATTTCGCTCTTGGTGCGCTGGGGCGGCCGGGGGTGGATCACCTGATCGACCTACTGGCCAAAGACATGATCGCCAACATGGGCCAGATCGGCGCGCGCACCCTTTCCGACCTGCCGGAAACGATCCAATTCACCTGAAGTCACCCCGGCCCCTCGACGGCCCGGTGAAAACCTTACAGAGTTGTTACAACTCCGAACTTCTGGGTATTGCGCTGCATCGCAGCACCCCTAAAGTGCCCGCACATTCCGCAAGGGAGGCTGCCATGCCCGAATTCTCCAAAATCCTCGTCGCCAACCGGGGCGAGATTGCCATCCGCATCATGCGTGCGGCCAATGAAATGGGAAAGAAAACGGTCGCGGTCTACGCCGAGGAGGACAAACTGGGCCTGCACCGGTTCAAGGCGGACGAGGCATACCGCATCGGCGAGGGTCTGGGTCCCGTGGCGGCGTATCTGTCGATTGAAGAGATGATCCGCGTGGCCAAGGCCTCTGGGGCGGATGCGATCCACCCGGGCTATGGCCTGCTGTCGGAGAACCCCGAATTCGTCGATGCCTGCGAAAACAACGGCATCACCTTCATCGGCCCGAGGGCCGAGACGATGCGCGCATTGGGCGACAAGGCCTCCGCCCGCCGGGTTGCCATGGAAGCGGGTGTGCCGGTCATCCCGGCCTCCGAGGTGTTGGGCGATGATATGGAGGCCATCCGCAAGGAAGCCGCCGAGATCGGATATCCCTTCATGCTCAAGGCCTCCTGGGGTGGCGGCGGGCGCGGCATGCGGCCCATCTACGAGGAGAGCGAACTGGAGGAGAAAATCCTCGAAGGCCGCCGCGAGGCGGAAGCCGCCTTCGGCAACGGTGAGGGTTATCTGGAGAAGATGATCCAGAAGGCCCGGCACGTTGAGGTCCAGATCCTCGGCGACAAGCACGGTGAGATCTATCACCTTTATGAGCGGGACTGCTCGGTCCAGCGGCGCAACCAAAAGGTGGTTGAGCGGGCTCCTGCACCCTACCTGACCGAAGACCAGCGCGCAGAGATCTGTGAACTGGGCCGCAAGATCTGCGCGCACGTGAATTACGAATGCGCGGGCACGGTCGAATTCCTGATGGATATGGCCGATGGCAAGTTCTACTTCATCGAGGTGAACCCGCGCGTTCAGGTCGAACATACGGTGACTGAGGAAGTGACGGGCATCGACATCGTCCAGGCCCAGATCCTGATCGCCGAAGGCAAGACCATCGCCGAGGCAACGGGCAAGACCAGCCAGGAGGAGGTCCGGCTCAACGGCCACGCGCTCCAGACCCGGATCACCACCGAAGACCCCCAGAACAACTTCATCCCCGACTATGGCCGCATCACCGCCTTCCGGGAGGCCACGGGCATGGGCATTCGGCTTGATGGTGGCACGGCCTATTCGGGCGGGGTGATCACGCGCTATTACGATTCCCTTCTGGTCAAGGTCACGGCCAAGGCCCAGACACCCGAGGCGGCAATCGCCCGGATGGACCGCGCCCTGCGTGAATTCCGCATCCGGGGCGTCTCCACCAACATCGCTTTCGTCGAGAACCTTCTCAAGCACCCGACCTTCCTCAACAACGAATACCACACCAAGTTCATCGATGAGACGCCGGAGCTTTTCCAGTTTTCCACCCGCCGCGACCGGGGCACCAAGGTCCTGACCTATATCGCCGACATCACGGTGAACGGCCATACAGAAACCAAGGGCCACCCCCGCCCCGGCAGCCACATCCGCGATCCCCGCCCACCCCGGACCCGCGCGGAGCCGATGATGGGCACCCGAAATCTGCTGGAACAGAAGGGCCCCCAGGGGGTGGCCGACTGGATGGGGAAGCAAAAGCAGTTGCTCATCACCGACACAACGATGCGCGACGGGCATCAGTCGCTCCTGGCGACCCGGATGCGCAGCCTCGACATGATCAAGGTGGCCCCTGCCTATGCCGCCAACCTGCCGCAGCTTTTCAGCGTGGAGTGCTGGGGCGGTGCAACCTTCGACGTGGCCTACCGCTTCCTGCAGGAATGCCCCTGGCAGCGACTGCGCGATTTGCGCGAGCGGATGCCCAACATCATGACGCAGATGCTGCTGCGCGCCTCGAACGGGGTGGGCTACACCAACTACCCTGACAATGTGGTGCAGTTCTTTGTCAAACAGGCCGCCACCAGCGGCGTCGATGTCTTCCGCGTCTTTGACAGTCTCAACTGGGTAGAGAACATGCGCGTTGCCATGGATGCGGTGATCGAGGCGGAGAAGGTGTGCGAGGGCACAATCTGCTACACGGGCGATATCTTCGATCCGGACCGGGCCAAGTATGATCTGAAATACTACGTCCAGATGGGCAAGGATCTGAAGGCCGCGGGCGCACACGTTTTAGGGTTGAAGGATATGGCCGGACTTTTGAAACCGGCCCAGGCCCGGGTTTTGATCAAGGCCCTCAAGTCCGAGGTGGGCCTGCCGATCCACTTCCATACCCACGACACGGCGGGCATCGCCTGTGCCACGATCCTTGCCGCTTCTGAGGCAGGCGTGGATGCGGTGGACTGTGCGATGGACGCGCTTTCCGGCAATACCTCCCAGGCCACCCTCGGCTCGATCGTCTCGGCGCTCAAGCATACCGACCGGGACAGCGGGCTCGACATGGATGCGGTGCGCGCGATCTCTGATTACTGGGAAGAGGTGCGCCAGCAATATGCCGCCTTCGAGACGGGCATGCAGGCCCCCTCATCAGAGGTATATTTGCACGAAATGCCGGGCGGCCAGTTCACCAATCTCAAGGCACAGGCCGCGTCCCTCGGCCTCGACGACCGCTGGCCCGAGGTGGCGCGCACCTACGCGGACGTGAACCAGATGTTCGGCGATATCGTCAAGGTGACACCCTCCTCCAAGGTGGTGGGGGACATGGCCCTGATGATGGTCAGTCAGGGCCTGACCCGCGCCGACGTAGAAGACCCTGAGACGGACGTGGCCTTCCCCGATTCCGTCATCGACATGATGCGCGGAAACCTGGGCCAGCCCCCCGGTGGCTTTCCCGAGCGGATCATCAAGAAGGTCCTCAAGGACGAAGCGCCCAACACCGAACGGCCGGGCAAGCACCTGGCATCGGTGGATCTGGAACAGACCCGCGCGGACCTGTCGAAGGAACTGGAAGGCATGACCATCGATGACGAGGACCTGGCGGGATACCTCATGTATCCCAAGGTGTTCCTCGACTACATGGGCCGCCACCGCCAGTACGGCCCTGTGCGCACCCTGCCCACACAGACCTTTTTCTACGGTATGGAGCCCTCAGAGGAGATCAGCGCCGAGATCGACCCCGGCAAGACGCTGGAAATCCGTTTGCAGGCGGTAGGCGAGACGAACGAGGACGGCGAGGTAAAGGTCTTTTTTGAGCTCAACGGCCAGCCCCGTGTAATCCGCGTGCCGAACCGGCTCGTGAAGAGCGCCACCGCCGCACGTCCGAAGGCCGAAGTCGGGAACGAAAACCACATCGGTGCCCCCATGCCCGGCGTGGTAGCATCGGTCGGTGCCAAGGTGGGCCAGAAGGTCCACGCAGGCGACCTGCTCCTGACCATCGAGGCCATGAAGATGGAAACCGGCATCCATGCCGAACGCGACGCCACTGTGAAAGCGGTGCACGTCCAGGCGGGCGGGCAGATCGACGCCAAGGATCTGCTGGTGGAGCTGGAATAGAGCGCGGCGCTTCCAATAGGAGGGCTGCGCCCGCGACAGTTTTCATTGGGGGGGCTTTGCCCCCAGAGGTCTATTTCGCAAGGTGAAAGGGGAGCGGGACGCTCAGGTTTGGGACTTATCCGGGTAGAGCGTGTAGAGGGTCATGGGCCGCGCCACGCCGCGCAGCATGTAGCGGCCGAGTGAGACAAGTTCCTCCTGCCGCGTTTCCGATGCCTTTGCGACCCGGTCCGACAGGATCAGCCGCTGTTCGAGCTGGTTGCAGAAGCTCAGGATGCGCGCGGTGGTATTGACTGCGGAACCGATCACCGTGAAGTCGAGCCGTGCCGCCCCGCCAATGTTGCCGTAAAGCACATCGCCCAGGTGCAGGGCAAGACTGTAGCCGGTCACCGGAAGCCCTTGAGCGCCGCGCGCCTGCGACAGGGCCTTAAGCCGTCCATCAAGGGTCAGGGCCGCCGCGAGCGCCTGATCCACGGCGGGGCCCGGCCTGGTCGCATCGAAAATGGCAAGCAGCCCGTCGCCCATGAACTTCAGCACGTTCCCGCCGTGATCCTCAACCACGGCAACAACTTCGCCAAAGTAGGCGTTCAGGAGGGCGATGACCTCGGTCCCCGCCACTTCCTCGGACAGGCGCGTGAATCCCTGCAGGTCGAAATACCAGATGACCGCATGGATCGTCTCAGAAGAGCCGCGCTGGATCGCGCCAGACAGCACCCGCTGGCCCGCGTCCGCACCAAGGTAGGTGGAGACAATGTCCACCGCCATCTGCTTGTGAGAGGCACACTTCAGGGCAATGCCGAGGGCGGGCATGAGGCCGCGCAGAAGGGCCAGATGCTCCGACGTAAATCCCCCCTCCCGGTCGCTGGTCCAAGAAATGAGATAGCCTTCGGGTGGATCGTTCGGGTCAATGTTCGCATCGAGTGGGGTGTCCGTGAAGGCGGCCTTGGCGGCCAGATAATCGGTACCGCCCATTTCGAAAAGCTCTTCGAAGATCGGGAAGCGGGCCCGGTCCTCCGGATTGGTCAGATCGCCTCGCAGCTCGGATTTGGTAATGGAGAGAAGAAAATAGAGTGGGCTCTTGAGCCAAGTGTCGACCGGGCTTGCGGTACGGGCAAAGTCGGACCGGTCCAGCCCCTTGTCTCTGTAATAGTCGAAGCCGAAGCCGCCGAATTCCGGATGGTAGGCCCGCTGGGCCAGGTGCAGGCGCATCAGCGGCACGCCCGCCGCAATGATCGCCTCGCAATAGCTTTCAACCAGCGCCTCCTGGGTGGCCCCCTTCAGCCCTGAATCGATCAGCATCGTGGAGATGCGCGCGATCGGATCTGCGTGATTCCCAGCATCCATGGAAGCACCTTACCGCTTTCGCGACCGTTGCCGAGGGGGCCATTTTTCGATCGGCCCGATCTGTCGCATTGCCCTTGCCGGTCAGCCCGCTATTTTTAGTATCAGATAAGACGGACCCAGACCCATGCCTTACCAATGGACAACCCAGCCTGACAGCGAGCCACAGGAAATGCGGCTCTGGCCGCATCAGTCCCTGCCGCCGAAGGGCTTTGCGGCCTTTATCCTGACCACCTTCACCCTGATACTGATCCCGACGCTGCCGCTTTTGGGCACGACCCTGCTGTGGGGTCTTTTGCCTTTTGTGTTGTTGGCCGTGGCGGGCATCTACTTTGCGCTCCAGCACAATCACAAGTCCCGCCAGATCGAAGAAGTGCTGACCATCGACACCGAGAATGCGCACCTGACCCACAGGACCGCCAAGGGCGAGGTCAAGGAATGGGCCTGTAACCGGTATTGGACGAAGGTGACGAAGTACGACGCGGAGGGCCCTATCCCCCATTACGTGACCCTGCGCGGCGAGGGACGGGAAGTCGAAATCGGGGCATTCCTCAGCGAGGAAGAACGGATCGCCCTCTTCGATGATCTCAACCGCAGCCTGCGCCGTTAACCGAAGGCGTCAACCAGAGCATCAAAAACAATGCGCAACCGCCTGCTTGTGGCAAGCTCGCGGTGGGCGACCAGCCAGATGTCATAGGAGAAGGGCGGCATGTCAGGTGCCGCGCGGCGGACCCCTGGGGTTACATCCCCCACCTCCTCCGTCATGATCCCCACGCCAAGCCCGGCCTGCACCATCTGCCACTGGACGAGAATGGAGGCGCTGGTGAGAGCGAAATGTTCCGCCGTCACGGCGATGCCCGCCTGGTTCAGCCCTTCGATGAGCGGAGTGTTTTCGGCAAAACCGATGAAATCCGCCTGCAGCAGATCTGGCGTCGTCGCCCCGTCCAGCCTCTCCAGATAGACCTCGCTCGCGTAGAGATGGGCCTCGCCACCCTTGAGCTTGCGGGCAATCAGGTCAGGGTCGGCAGGCCGGACGGACCGCAGGGCGATGTCCGCCTCACGCCTGCGCAGATCGCGCAGCTCATCGCTGGCAACAACCTCGATCTGGATGCCGGGATGGGCCGCGCGCAATTCCGCCAGCACCGGCGGCAAGGTGTAGGCCGAGGCAATCTCGCTCGCCGTGATCCGCACCAGACCTTCGACGGACTGCGACTGGCCCAGAGCAACCCGCGACAAGCCAAGGGCGGCCTGGCCCATGGCGCGAGCCTGCTCCACCACCTCCAGACCCGAGGGAGTGAGCGACAGTCCCCGCGGGGTCCGATCGAAGAGCGTGACGCCCAATTCCTCTTCCAGGGCCGTCACCTGTCGGCCCAGCGTGGGCTGGGTCAGGCCCAGGGCCCGGGCGGCCGCCGAATAAGAGCCTTCTTCCGCCGTCACGAGGAAGGCGCGCGCGCGGTTCCAGTCAAAGCTTATTGATCGCCAATCCATACAAATATGCATAGCAGTCGTTTGGATTTCGTCAATTTCAATGCGCAGGTGCAGGGGGTATCACGCCACCTATTCGGAATCAGCGAAAGTGACCACCTTGATGACCTTCTCCTCTGACAGCCGCTTCTGGGACCGCATCGCCCCGCGCTACGCCCGCAACAGTGTCTCTGATGAGGCCTCCTACGCCCGCAAACTGGCCGAAACGGCGGCCCTGATGGGTCCTGACATGGAGGTGCTGGAGATCGGCTGCGGCACCGGCACGACCGCCCTGCACCACGCGGGCCGAGTGGCCCACATCCGCGCGACCGATATTTCCGCAGGCATGCTGACCATCGCGCGGCAAAAGGCCGACGCGGCAGGCATCAGCAATGTGACCTTCCAACGGGC
>JABDKA010000039.1 GCA_013002405.1 Sulfitobacter sp.
GGCCATCACCTCGCGCGCCGCCGCCTGCGGGTCCCGCAGGGAAGTCTGCGCCAGGGGGATCAGGGTCTGCTCCATCAGGCGGCCCACCGTGCGGCGGCGAAAAAGCCGCTCATCCAGAACCAGACGAAGATGCCGAACCACAGGATGCCGACCAGGTTCAGCTCAAGCCCTGGGCCCACGAAGCCTGCGGTCAGGCCCCAGAGCAGCACCAGCGGACTGGAGGCCAGAAGCGCCCAGAAAAGCGACAGACGCGCACCGTAAGCGCTGATCCGGCTGCGCACGATCCGTGCGATCAGGTAGGTCAACCCGGCCAGCAGGTAAGCCAACAGGGGCAGAATAAAAATAAGCGCGACAAGCGTGGTGCCCATCAGCATGCTCAGGTCCTGTCCGGTCTCAAAGGCCTCCCGCGCAAGCCGCGGGGTCTGGCCGACAAAAAACATCAGGCAGGCAACCATGAGAAAAATCAGCGCGCGGTCCTCCCGCAGGCCCTGATCCAGCATCCGGCGGACAACCTTGCCCGGCCCCCTGTAGGAGGCAACGATATCTCGCGTCGCCGCCATCAGTCGCGGCGGCGCTTCAGCCAGGAGGACATGCGACCATTGACCTCATCACGCAGCTCTTCGGAATCGATCTCCTCCACGGCTTCGGCAAGGAATGACAGGGTCAGCATGTCTGTCGCGTCACCTTTAGGGACACCGCGTGCGCGCAGATAGAAAAGCGCGTCCTCGTCGATGGCACCTGAGGTGGAGCCGTGAGAGCAAGCCACGTCATCGGCGTAGATCTCAAGCTCTGGCTTGGCAAGGAACTGGCTATCGCCGTCCAGCAGCAGGGACTGGCTGATCTGGTAGCCGTCCGTTTTCTGCGCACCCTCCTTGACCAGGATCTTGCCCTGAAAGACACCTGTCGCGCCGTTGCGCAGCACCTTTTTGAAGACCTGACGGCTTTCGCAGTTGACCGCATCGTGGGTGACGAAAACCGTATCATCGTGGTGGAAGGCGCCATCGCCAACGCAGGCCCCTGCCACGTGAGCCGATGCATCATCACCGGTTAGTTCGATCACGCATTCGTTGCGCGTGAGTTGGCCGTTGACGGTGAGCGTGAAGCTCTTGAACTGAGATCCCTTACCCAGACGGGCGAAGATATGCGTCGCCGCACGACGCTCGTGATCGCGCCCCTGTGCGCGGACATGGTGGAATGTGGCACCGTCCGCCACCTCGACCTCCATGCTTTTGTTGAAGCGAGCCGCCGCCGGACCGTTCTCCAAAAGGGTAAGCTCAGCACCCGCTTCCAGCTTGATGCAATGGTGTAGGATCGCGTCTGAAGTCTCTGATTCGTGGCGATAAATAAGGCTTATTGGCTTGCTTGGCTTGTCCGTGACATTGATCAGCACCCCGTCCGTAGCAAAGGCGGTGTTCAGCGCCGCAAGGGGCCGTTCAACAGGATGCTGGCCCCGTGCCTCAAGCGTGCCGTAGAGGTCCCGCGCCCAGTGCAGATCGCTCTCAGCGGTAGCCAGTCTTTCGATGCTGATGCCCTCAAGCGTCAGATCATCCGAAGCCTCCGCGTCGAAGACACCGTCAACAAAAACGACCTTCAGCCGCTCGATACCGTCGAAAAGCGGGGCCTCGTCGTTGTGAAAGACGGCTGCGGTCGGCGCGACCACCTGGGTGAGCGTGTCGGGCCGGGTGAATTTCCAGTACTCATCGCGCCGCTGCGGGAGCCCCATCGCCCGCAGACGGGCCAGCGCCCCTTCCCGGGCATTAAGCGACCAACCCTTTGCTGGCATTGCATGCGAAGCGATGCGCGCTTCGGTGGGGTTTTCCTGAAGTGCCGGGGCCGCCATTATGCCACCTCTGCGAGGATGTCGGCGTAGCCGTTGTTTTCCACCTCAAGCGCCAGTTCAGGACCGCCTGTCTTGACGATACGGCCATCGGCCATGATGTGCACCACGTCTGGTTTGATGTGGTCAAGCAGGCGCTGGTAGTGCGTGATCACCAAGAACCCGCGCCCTGCGCTGCGCAGGGCGTTCACCCCTTCCGCGACCAGCTTCATCGCGTCGACGTCCAGGCCCGAATCCGTCTCGTCCAGGATGCACATCTTGGGCTCAAGCATGGCCATTTGGAGGATTTCATTACGCTTTTTCTCGCCGCCGGAGAAACCCACGTTGACCGGCCGCTTGAGCATGTCGGCGTCGATCTTCAGTTCCTTGGCCTTGGCGCGGATCACCTTGAGAAAGTCAGCGGCAGACATCTCCTCTTCACCGCGGGCCTTGCGCTGTGCATTCACTGCGGTCCGCAGGAAGGTCATGTTGCCCACGCCAGGGATCTCAACCGGGTACTGGAATGCCAGGAACAGCCCGGCCGCCGCGCGTTCCTCTGGCTCCATCTCCAGCAGATCTTCACCCTCCAGCGTGGCAGACCCTTCGGTGACCTCATAGCCGTCCTTGCCCGACAGCACGTAGGAAAGCGTTGATTTGCCGGACCCGTTCGGCCCCATGATGGCGTGCACCTTGCCGGCCTCAACCTCCAGGTCGACACCCTTGAGGATCTGCTTGTCCTCTTCTTCCAGTTTCACGTTCAGGTTCTTGATGCTCAGCATGTTTCGTCTCCTTGGTGGCGCCCTGCGCCTTCGTCTGAATGGTTCGGCCAATGGGCCTTAGGCGCTCTTGCGCATTAGAAAGTTCTTGTTGGCCCGGTACCGCTGGAAGGTCTGCAGCACCTCATAGCCCTGCGCCGCTGCCCAGTCGTCAAAGTCGGCGTAATTTTCGTGGTCCACCTCGATCATGATCGTCGGGCTGCACCGGGTAATCGTTTCCTGCAGACCCTTCAGCACCATCATTTCCATGCCTTCCACGTCGATCTTGAGGAAATCGGGTGTCTCCCCCGCCAGCGCCTCGTCCCCGGTAATGGTCGTGATGTCCCCTTCACCGGGCAGCATGCGCGCCCCGCCAAGGTTCTTATTCTGCTCCGTCATGGCAAAGCCGTCGGCCCGTTCGTCCGACAGACCAAAACCAATGTGAGTGACGTCAAAGATATCTTGAAAACGGTTCATCACGATGTTGGCCAGCAAGAGCTTGTAAGCCAGTGGGTTCGGTTCAAACGGGATGATCTTCTTGGGCTGCAAATAGGCCGCAACAAAAAGACTGTGGTTCCCGATGTTGGAGCCAATATCGACAAAGGTACCCCCTTGGGGGAAATGCGCCTTGATCAGCTCTAGCTCCGGCTTTTCGTAGAAATGGCCTTTGCGGTTCTGTCGCTGAATCGGGTCTTCAACCCGGTCGGACGCAAAACGGAAGGTGTGGCCATGGATTTCGCACACGGCCACGTCGATGTCCGGGATAAGCACGGCGCGCTTGTTACGGATCGCCCAGCGAACCGCATCCAGATCCATCGCTTCCCGCTCCCGACGGTCCATCAGCCGACGGAGCCTTCCAGCGAAATCGCCACCAGCGCCTGCGCTTCCATGGCAAACTCCATCGGCAGGGCCTGCAGCACGTCCTTGCAGAAGCCGTTGACCACCAGGGCCACCGCCTCTTCCTCGTCCATGCCCCGGCTGCGGCAGTAGAACATTTGATCGTCGTCCACCTTGGATGTGGTGGCCTCATGCTCCACGCGGGAAGAGTTGTTCTTCACCTCGATGTAGGGAACCGTGTGGGCCCCGCACTTGTCCCCAATCAGCAGGCTGTCGCACTGGGTATAGTTGCGCGATTCCTTGGCCTTGGGGTGCATCGACACCAGGCCGCGGTAGGTGTTCTGCGCCTTGCCCGCACTGATCCCCTTTGAAACGATCCGCGACTTGGTGCGCTTTCCAAGATGGATCATCTTTGTCCCTGTATCGGCCTGCTGCATGTTGTTCGCGATAGCTATCGAGTAGAACTCACCCTGGCTGTCATCGCCCCGCAGGATGCAGGAAGGATACTTCCAGGTCACGGCAGATCCGGTTTCCACTTGGGTCCACATCACCTTGGCCCGATCGCCGCGGCAATCGGCCCGCTTGGTCACGAAGTTATAGATGCCGCCCTTGCCCTCCTCATCACCGGGGTACCAGTTCTGGACGGTGGAATACTTCACCTCGGCATCTTCCTCGACGATGATCTCCACCACCGCCGCGTGCAACTGGCTTTCATCCCGCTGGGGCGCGGTGCAGCCTTCGAGGTAGCTGACGTAAGAGCCCTTGTCGGCGATGATCAGCGTGCGCTCGAACTGGCCGGTATTTTCGGCGTTGATGCGGAAATAGGTACTCAGCTCCATCGGGCAGCGCACGCCGGGGGGCACGTAGACAAACGAACCATCTGAAAACACGGCCGAATTCAAAGTGGCATAGAAGTTATCTGACACCGGCACGACCGAGCCGAGGTACTTCTTGACCAGTTCGGGGTGCTCCTTGATCGCCTCGGAGATGGAGCAGAATATCACGCCAGCCTTCTTCAGCTCTTCCTGGAAAGTCGTACCGACGGAAACTGAGTCGAACACCGCATCCACGGCAACCTTACGGCCCTCTGCAGGCACCTCCTCGGCCCCCTCGACACCGGCCAGGATCAACTGCTCCTTCAGCGGGATCCCCAGCTTTTCGTAGGTTGCCAAAAGCTTGGGGTCCACCTCATCCAGCGACTTGGGCTTTTGCGCCATGCTTTTGGGACGGGCGTAATAATACTGGTTCTGGAAGTCGATCTCCGGATAGTTGACCATGGCCCACTTTGGCTCTTCCTTGGTCAGCCAGCGCTCGTAGGCCTCCAGCCGCCAGTCTGTCATCCACTGGGGCTCCTCGTTCTTTTCCGAGATCAGGCGCACGATGTCGGGCGTCAGGCCCTTGGGCGCATATTCCATTTCGATATCGGTGGACCAGCCGTACTTGTACTTGCCACCCACCTCACGGACCGCGTCAACCGTTTCCTGGTCGACACCTTCCTTGACGTTCTCGGTACCTTTGAGGGTCTGAGTATCCAAAGCCATCTTTCCTTCCCGCTTAGCCGCCTTCAGGCGGCGCGATCCTCGTATCGTTTCAACTTGGCAGTCCAGGCATCAGCGAACCGCAGCACATCTTCTTTCGTCGTTCCCAGGCCCAGCGACACCCGGATGGCGCTTGCCGCCTCGATCTCGTCGTATCCCATTGCCCGCAATACCGCGCTGGCCCTGACCTTGCCGCTGGAACAGGCCGAGCCCGCCGAAATGGCAAAACCGGCCAGGTCCATCTGCATCACCTGAGTCTCGCCTTTCCAGCCAGGGGTCAGGATGCAAGAGGTGTTCGGCAAGCGCGCCGACTCTTTCCCGACAAAAATAGTCTTCTTTGTGAAAGCCTCAAGAGCGCTTTCTAGAATATTTCTAAGTTCAGAGACCTCTTCCCAGCGGCCCGATGCCACATCCTGTGTCGCAGCCTCCGCAGCCGCACCAAATCCGGCAATGCCAATGATATTCTCGGTGCCCGACCGGCGGCCCATCTCCTGCCCACCGCCCCTGATCTGGGCAGGCACCTCCTGCCCCCGGCGCAGCACCAGCGCCCCGATCCCGCGTGGCCCGCCCAGCTTGTGGGCTGACACGATGGCCATGCGCACGCCCGACCCCATGAAATCCACGGGCAGCTTGCCGAAGCCCTGGGTCATGTCCGACAGGGCCAGCCCCGCGGGCAGATCCTGCAGGACACCCGTCTCCGAATTGGCCCACTGAAGCACCGAAGCCTCCGGCTGCGTCACCGTCACAGTCCCCCGCGCATCAACCGGCAGCTCCTCGCGGATCCAGGCCCGCACCGCGTCATGCTCAACCGCGGCCCCTCTCAACCCGCGCCCCGCCAGCGCCAGAGCCGCCGCCTCCGTCGCACCGGAGGTGAAAACCACATCAGCTCCTTCAGCGCCCAGGGCTCCGGCCACCCGCGCGCGCGCCCGCTCGACCAAGGCCTTCGCCGCGCGCCCTTCGGCATGCACGGAGGATGGATTGCCCACCACATCCATCGCGGCCCCCATCGCCGCGCGGGCCTCGGGCCGCAGTGGCGTGGTCGCATTATGATCGAGGTAGACCCTCATGTCCTCTTTATCACCCCAAATACCTCCGGGGTCTGGGGCAGAGCCCCAGCAAAATAATCGTGTCGCGCTTGCGCGGCCTTCGGATCACGCCTCATGGGCATCCACCACGGCAAAAAGGTTGGGCACCGCCGGACAGGGTGCCAGTTCATTGGCGATCACATCGGACAGCCGGGTCTGATGCAAGAAGACATAGACATGGGCGCTCAGCCCCTCCCACAGACGGTTGGTCAGGGACTGCGCCCGGCTGCCCGACAGCGCGCCTGACGCGCCCGCACCCTTGTGCATTGCGTCCACCGTCTCGTCCACAGCCGCCAGAACATCCACGACACGGATTTCGGAGGCCGGTCTTGCCAGCCGGTAGCCGCCGCCCGGACCACGGACGGATGTCACCAGTTCCGCGCGGCGCAGCTTGACGAAGAGCTGCTCCAGATAGGGCAGTGAAATAGACTGGCGCTCGGAAATGTCGCTCAGGCTGACCAGACCCTCACCGCCCTGAAGGGCGATATCGGCCAAGGCAACCATGGCATAGCGTCCCTTGGTCGACAGCTTCATCGGGGCCCCTCTCGAAAACCTTTCAGTTTCATTGACGTGCGCGCGAACAGCGCATACATCAACGTGAACTCGGCGCAGCCGCGCCACACTACAGATTAGAACTGTTCTAAAGTGCCTGAGCGAAGTAGTCAACTATTGCCGGGCAGCGCGGAACCATCACGCGAGGCACCATGCCAGAGGTCATTTTCCCCGGACCAGAGGGCCGTCTTGAAGGCCGTTACCACCCCCAGAAAGAACGCGACGCCCCCATCGCCATTGTGCTTCATCCCCACCCGCAGTTCGGCGGAACGATGAACCACAAGGTTGTCTACAACCTGCACTACGCCTTTTATAACATGGGTTTCACCGTCCTGCGGTTCAATTTCCGCGGCGTGGGGCGCAGCCAGGGTGAGTATGACCAGGGCATCGGTGAGCTCTCCGATGCCGCTTCGGCGCTCGATTACCTGCAGTCGATGAACAACAACTCCAAGCATTGCTGGGTTGCGGGCTTCTCCTTTGGGGCCTGGATCGGCATGCAGCTTCTGATGCGCCGCCCCGAGATCACGGGCTTCATCTCCGTCTCACCGCCCGCCAACATGTATGACTTCAGCTTCCTTGCCCCCTGCCCCTCCTCGGGTCTGATCATCAACGGCACCGCAGACCGCGTCGCGCCGCCCGCCGACACGGTCAACCTTGTGAACAAACTGCACGAGCAGAAGGGCATCACCATCACCCACGAAGAGGTGGAGGGCGCCGGTCACTTCTTTGAGGACCCCTATATGGACACGCTCATCGACACGACGACCGAATACGTCAAACGCCGTTTGACGGAGAACACGCGCTGATGGCCGATCCGGTTGTCGTCGAACTGGCCAACAAACTGGCGGAGGAATGCATCGCCGTTCAGAAGGAAACCGGCCAGGACCGTCTCTTCATGGAAGTCGGCGATGTGCTGGGCACCTCTTCCCAGACCCTTGAAGAGGCCTTTCTGACCGCAGTGCGGACCCGGATGGCCAATAGCAAGGCACGTGAATTCCTGGCGAACAAGCTCAAGGCCCACCGTGCCCAGGCCAAGGCGGGTGAGTGACGAAGGCCTGTCCCGGCTTGACCGGCAGGTTGCCTTCCTGAACGAAGCCTGCCGCCTGAAATCGGTTCTGCGGGGCACCACCCTCTGCGACGGCTCCCGCTACGAAAACTCCGCTGAACATTCCTGGCACCTCACCCTTTACGCCCTTGTGCTGGCCGACCATGCCGGGCCCGAGGTTGAGATCGACTGTGTCATCAAGATGCTGATCCTGCACGATCTGGTTGAGATCGACGCAGGCGACAATCCGATTTTTGGCGACTTCGACCAGGCCGCGGTGGCCGCACAGGAGCAGCGCGCCGCCGACCGGATTTTTGGCCTTTTGCCCGATGACCTGCGCGATGAACTGCGCGCCATCTGGGAAGAGTTCGAGGCAGCCGAAAGCCCCTCCGCACAATTCGCCAAATCGCTCGTCCGGTTCCAGCCGCCCATGCAGAACCTCGTCTCGGGCGGGGGCAGCTGGACCGACTACGACGTCTCGGAAGGTCAGATCGCAGAGCGTGTCGGCAGCAAGATCGCCATTGGTGCACCCGGCCTCTGGGACTACGCCCGTGGTCAGATTTCGGGATTCTTTCGCGCGCAAGCCGCCAAGAATCGCTGAATTCTCTCGCCGGAGCGCCGATCACCGTTCCCCGCCCCCCTCAGATGCGCTAAGGCCTGCTTCACGCGTTGCGTCAATCCGAGGAAAATGCTGACATGTCGAAGATCAAGGTAGAAGGCCCCATCGTCGAGCTGGACGGGGATGAGATGACCCGGATCATGTGGGAATTCATCAAGAAAAAGCTGATTCTGCCCTACCTCGATGTCGATCTGCTTTACTACGATCTGGGGATTGAGGTCCGTGATGCGACCGAGGACCAGATTACGATCGACGCCGCCGAAGCGATCAAGAAGCACGGCGTTGGCGTCAAGTGCGCAACCATCACGCCAGACGAGGCGCGGGTAGAGGAATTCGGGCTCAAGAAGATGTGGCGCAGCCCCAACGGGACGATCCGCAATATCCTGGGTGGTGTCGTCTTTCGCCAGCCGATCATCTGCAAGAACGTACCTCGCCTGGTGCCCGGCTGGACCAAGCCCATCGTGATCGGGCGTCACGCCTATGGCGATCAGTACCGTGCGACAGACATGAAGTTTCCCGGTCCTGGCAAGTTGAGCATCAAGTTCACAGGCGAAGATGGCGAGGTGATCGAACACGAGGTCTTCGACGCCCCCTCATCGGGTGTCTTCATGGGTATGTATAACCTTGACGACTCCATCATTGACTTCGCCCGCGCCTCTCTCACCTACGGTCTCAACTTGGGCTGGCCGGTTTACCTTTCGACCAAGAACACCATTCTCAAGCAATACGACGGCCGTTTTCTTGAGCTTTTTCAGAAGATTTACGAGGAAGAGTTCGAAGAGAGGTTCAAGGAAAAGAACATCTACTACCAGCATCGCCTGATCGACGACATGGTCGCCTGCGCGATGAAGTGGAACGGAGGCTTTGTCTGGGCTACCAAGAACTACGACGGGGACGTGCAGTCCGATACGGTCGCACAGGGTTTCGGCTCCCTCGGGCTGATGACTTCGCAGCTGATGATACCGCCGATGCCAATACCGGCTCCCGTGCGGCCCATACCGCGGCGGTCCTGAACATTTTTACTTCCTTGTCTTCCTTTCCAGCGCATATTGGTTGATTTAGATGATAGATGTCAGATATTTGATGGTAGACATTAGATGGTAGACATTAGATGGTACAGTTTACTTTTACTGACTACTCGCCTACTCGTTCGAAAAGAACCCGGGGTATGAAAACCCCGGCTCTCGTACCGTACACTCGCCTACTTGTTGGGAAAGAACCCGGGGTAT
>JABDKA010000061.1 GCA_013002405.1 Sulfitobacter sp.
GACCAGTACCACGACCGGCGCGTCGGGCATCGACAGGATCTTTTCCCGCACCAGTGGCGCATCGAAGGCCGCTGCCAGGCCACCCAGTTGCAGACGGTATTCCCTTGCATCGACGGAGCCCGAGACATCGAGGCCCAGCGCCAGCGCTTGCCTGCAAGCGGCAGAGGCAGGCAGGGGCAGCGCCGTCAAAAGAGACAGAAGCGCCGCCCGGATCATCCTTTTGTGCCCGTCATCCGGGACAGCGCCCCAATGGCGGGCGGGGTCAATTCCCGCTCCAGTTTGCGCCGCATTGCGCGTTCGTAATCCTCAAAACCGTTGGCAACTTCGATAAAGGCACCGGGGCCGTACCGCACCTCGGCCTGGTAAAAGGCGATAAGCCCGACTTCACCCTCGAAGTCTGCGGCATTCACGACGAGTCCGTTGACGGTCACCCCTGCGAAAGGAAACTCGCGATAGGCTTGCGCGGGGCCGAACCCTTCGTTGTTCTGCCCATCGCCTGCCATGTCGATCGTCTTGCGCAGGCAGGCGGGGGCACGCTGAAGCATCCGTGCACCGTAGCCCAGCGCATAACCCATCGCTGTTGGATAGTCGTCATGGCCCCGGTTGCTGTTGGAAACCCTCTCCGCCACAGTGAGCAGGGTCGACGGGCTGTCGATAAGGACCCAGTCCAGCAGGACATCCTGGTTGTAGCGGCCGGACCATTCGTAAATGGCCAGGGCCACTGGCAGGTCCGCCGCGAAAAAAGCCTCGACCACTTCGGGTGCCGTCAGGGCGGCGACGACACCGCCCCGCTGCAGGGCATCCTCCGTCGCGTCCACGGAACTGGACACATCGATTGCCAGAAGCAGCGCCAGCCGACACTGCACCGCCGCCGCCGGAGCGGCGGTCAGAAGGCCAAGTGCCAGACCGATCGCGAAGCGCAACACTTACCAGTGCCCGGTGTTTTCCATGCTTGCCCAGGGCTCTGCCGGTTCAAGGGCGTCGCCCTCCTGCAGCAACTCGACAGAGATATTGTCGGGTGACCGGACAAAGGCCATACGCCCATCGCGCGGGGGCCGGTTGATGGTCACGCCATTATCCATAAGATGCTGACACATATCGTAAATATTCTCGACCGTGTAGGCCAGGTGCCCAAAATGGCGGCTGTCCGAGGGCAATTCGTCGTCCCCGTCCCAGTTGTAGGTCAGTTCCACGTCGGCGTGGCCATCGTCCATGCCGGGGGGGCAGAGAAAGACCAGCGTGAACCGACCGCCCTCGTGCTCCATTCGGCGCCGCTCAACCAGCCCGAGGAGCTTGTAGAAGGCAATGGATTTATCAAGGTCCTTCACCCGAACCATCGTGTGCAGATATTTGATCGGCATGGCACGTCCTTTCCTGTGTTCTATAATCAGAACCTAGCATCCCCGTCAGAGGTTGCCAGCCGCTCACCGTAAATTGCGCAGGGCCGGCTAGAATGGTCGGCTCGTGCGCGCCCCTGCGCCAAGGGGATTTGCCACGGGACCGATTGTCGGAAGAAAGCAGGCCGCGTCAGAAAGCGGATTTGATCCCCAGGCTCACCCCGAAACGATTCACATCGTACAGCCCGATGTTGCTGTCCGTTCGCGATGCACTCACCGTCAGAGAGGGGTTGAAGCCGTAGTAGTCGATATCGGTGAAGGTCGCGGTCATGTCCGCAAAGATGCGTCTGTCCTGACGCCCGTCGGGTGAGTGGATCGACAGGTCATAATCGCGGTAGGACATACCAAGCCCGAATTGCAGGGCCGCCCCCATGATGGGCTTACCCAGCACATAGCCGCCCCGGATCTCCACTTCGGCATATTCTGAAGTGGGCTCGATTGACTGGGTAACTTCGGTGGAGATGCCAATGTATCCAAGATTGCCGGAGGCGAACCGCTCCGTCAGGCTGGCCGAAAATCCCAAGGTATCCACATCTGGCGTCGCCTGCCCCAGCAGCCGCTCTGCGTTCAGTCCGAATCTGTAGCGGCGCGTCGCAGATGTCTTGATGCTTTGTCCAACCGCGCCACGGAGGTAGGAGGCGTAACGCGACCCGCCGTACCAGCTTTGCCCGGCTTCAAGATCGCCCGAGAATTCGCCCAACCTTTCCATGTTCAGCTGCCGGTAGCCATAGCCGAAGGAGAGTGTGCCAAAGGCGAAATCCGACCCGGACACATCTGGTGCCTGGACTTTGGCGCTCTCTGACAGAATGAAGCTTCGGTAGGAGAGGCCGAACTTCAGATCCTGGGCGGTGCTCGCCGTCTCGCGAAAGCGGTAGCGGGTGCGCAGGCTCGCACCATACTCGATTCCGCTAAGGGCCTGCGCGCTGCCCGACAGGGCATATTCCACCGGTTCCCCGAAAAGGGCGCTGAAAGCATGGTTCAGATAAGACCGGTCATTTGCGCTTCCGTTGTTGATGTTGGAGTTGGGGGCTAGCACGAAGTCCAGTTTTGTGGACCAGCGGTTGCGCGCCCGCACATAGCGAAAATCGCGTTTCGCCCGCGCCTTGAGCCGGTCGTTGGGCGCATGCTGAGCCGCCCGCCGCAGCCACAACTGCGCCCTTGTTCGTTTGCCCTGGGTCGAGAGCACCTGCGCGGTGATCAGCGCGGCCGCATACTTGTCAGCATCCGTTTCAGCCAGCGTCCAGGCGCGGCGCGCGGCGGCGCGGGCAGGGGCGACCTTTCCCTGGTCCCGCAAGGCACGGGACCGGATCAGATGGGCGTTGAGGTCATCGGCATCCCGCTCCAGCAAGGCCTCCGCAAAGGCCTGCGCGCGGGGCGCATCGCCTTCGCGTAGGGCAATGACTGCCGCCTGCCGCATACTGTCGGGGGCCAAAGTGACCTGCGCCTGGGCCGTTGCAGAAAAATACAGCGCCAGGGAAAAAGCGACGTAGCTCAGGCGCATCGCCCTAGGGCGTGCCACCTAATGCTTCCCGATAGATCGTGAAACCGGTTGTCTCACGGACGTTGTCGGCTGTCGGATCTCGGGTCGTTTCGGTCACGATGATGCCCACCAGTTCACCCGCGTCTTCTCCAGACAGGATGCCATAGTAGGTTCCGGTTTCGAATTCGATGATCTCGCCGGAGGTGTTGGCAAAGCGCGAGGTCAGGGATCCCGTGATCTCACCATTGGGGTCCAGTGCGTTGGTCGAGATGGTAAAGACCGCAGTCGGCACCGCCGTGAGCGCGGCATCGTTGGCTTCATTGATCCGCGCCAAGACGTCGTCGGTGATTTCGTTGCCGCTCAGATCAAATATCGTTCGATCGAACAGAAAACCGTCCACGGCCCCCTCGTACCGGCCGGTCGTTTCGTTGAAGTCGTCAAAGTCGATGGCCACCTGAACACTGGAGGTGGTAAATTCCAGTCCCCCGCGGCCCTGATAATCCCGCAGGCCCGCGCCGCGACCGTTATAGAGCGCCTGTCCGCTGGTGGGCAGGTCCACTGTTCCGTTCCGTTCGTAGACAAAGCCACCGAAGCCGTAATTGACGTAGTCACCCGTCCGGATGATCGCGAATTCCGTGTCGCCCGACCGGCTGACCCCATAGATGGCACGGTGACGGAACTGATTGATCGGGGATCCGTTCAGGCTGTCGGGAAATTGATCAACGGCCTCGTAAACGGCATAGTCGCCCAGGCTGCCCACCGCCTGCCCGCGGATATAGGGGGTATCCTCGCCCCCGTCGAAGGGCAGGTTGTCGACGGCGAAGGTATCCGTCGCGCTGTCGTAGCGGATGTTCTGCGCAAAACCGTTGCCGCTGTTGTCCTCGGCCTCCTTGCGGAAGATCGTGGTGCTGGGCTGGGGGGATTCCGTGCCGGGCGGCAGCGTGCGGTCGCTATCGATTGTCCCATCGGTGGTCGAGCCGTCGTCCGGTACTGCATCCTCACCAAAGGGCGCCTCACCACCGCCGCACCCCACAAGAAACGTGCAGAGCAATAGCCCCGCTGCTTTGATTTTCATGATTGCCTGCCTTCAGCTCTTATGTTTTCGCTACCGTCTCAAATGGCCGTGCCCCCTGTCAACGCCGCCGCCACGCGCGCGGGCATTTCGCAACAAAGGGTGGTCAAAAAACAATACCGCATCTGGCCTTTCCCGCAAAGCAAAACCCCAGATATAGTAATCCAACGAATCTCAGCATCGACGCAAAGGACGCCCCCATGCCGCTCTCGCCCGAACAGCAAGCCGAAATCGACGCCCAGCGCGGGCAGTCCTACCAGACGCTGCGCGCCACCGTGCCGGGGATGGAGGCGCACCTCTACAAGGCGCACGAGGTGCTGGACCACGGTTTCATCCGCGTGATTGATTACATGGGCGACGATGCCGCCATCTGTCAGGCGGCCCGTGTAAGCTACGGCAAGGGCACCAAATCGGTTCAGAACGACGCCGGGTTGATCCGCTATCTGATGCGCCACTGGCACTCGACCCCCTTTGAGATGTGCGAGATCAAGCTGCACGTCAAACTGCCCGTCTTCGTCGCCCGTCAGTGGATCCGCCACCGCACCGCCAACGTGAACGAATATTCCGCCCGCTATTCGATCTTGGACCGGGAGTTCTATATCCCCGCGCCGGAGCATGTGAATGCCCAGTCCACCGTCAACAATCAGGGGCGCGGCGGCCTGCTAGAGGGGGAGGAAGCGGCCCGCGTCCTCGAAATCCTCAAGGCCGACAGCACCCGCTGCTACGACCACTACGAAGAGATGATCAGCCAGGAGGGGCAGGACGGCCTGGCCCGCGAACTGGCCCGCATGAACCTGCCCGCCAACATCTATACCCAGTGGTACTGGAAGGTGGACCTGCACAACCTCTTCCACTTCCTGCGGCTGCGGGCGGACGCCCACGCCCAGTACGAAATCCGCGTCTATGCCGAAGAGATCTGCAAGCTTGTCGCCGACTGGGTGCCCGCGGCCTACGGGGCCTTTGAAGACTATCGTCTGGGGGGAGCGACCCTGTCGGCCACAGCTATTGATTGTATCCGGCGGATGGTGAAGGGTGAGGAGGTGACGCAGGAGACCTCTGGGATGAGCAAGGGGGAGTGGCGGGAGTGTGAGGGGGTTATTGGGTGAGTGCAAACGGAATAGTTCTTCAGACAGGTGCGTCTATAGGTCAAATTGCGGCTGAAGCAGATGAAGAGTTTCTTTTCGAATGTTTCGTGGATCACCCCACGC
>JABDKA010000068.1 GCA_013002405.1 Sulfitobacter sp.
GGCTCACAGCGACCGAGATCATGCTTGAACGGCGCCCCGACATGCGCATCGTGATCCTGACGATGCACGACAACCCCGAATATATCTCCTCCGCGCTCAGCCACGGGGCGGTGGGGTATCTGTTGAAGGATGTCCCAACGGATGAGATCAAGCAGGCCATCGACGTGGTTATGACAGGCGAGACCTATCTTTGTACCGGGGCCCAGGGTTCCATTGCGCCCAAGAAGCCCGGGGCGCGCGACGCCCTGACGGAACGCGAACAGACGATCCTGCTGCAGCTTGCTTCCGGCAAGTCGAACAAGGAGGTGGCCCGGACACTCGACATCTCCGTGCGCACGGTTGAGACACACCGCAAGAACATCAAGCGAAAGCTCGGCATCTCCTCTACCGCCGGCCTGACCCGCTATGCGCTTGAGCATGGGGTTCTGCAAGGCACCGGCGTCCGTCTTTAACGGTGCGCCTGGCTTGCATCGGGCCGCTTTTCCCCTTTCCCTGTTGTAAACCGCCGACGATTGACGGATAGAGACACGGCTGCGCCCTGCCCTGCCCGGGCGCCGACCCGGCGCATGTCATGACGCCGAGCGCGCCTGCGCTATCATGGCCCCATGGTCCCGCCGGGACCGCATCAGACGTCAGTCCTGAATGACCAACCGCACCGCCTCATCCGGCAGGGCCAGACGCCCCGTCGACCCGCGCGCCCTGAGATGGATCAAGCGGACGGTACTTGTGATCCTGGGGCCTTTCTACTTCCTCGGCCTTGCCTTTGCCCCCCTGCTCCTCTCCGGTCGCAGGGGCTTTCGCGGATGGTACTGGCGGCGCGTGAAGCGGGCCTGTTCAAGCCTATTGCGCTTGCTCAGCATCAGGACCGAGATTTCTGACGGGGACAGGCAAGCCCTTGCCGAAGATACCAACAGCATCATCGTCATCAATCACCGCAGCCATCTGGACGGATTCGCCCTGATGGATGCGGTGCCCGACGCGAAGTGGTTCACCTTCGCAGCAAAGAAAGAGCTGTGCGATGCGGCCCTGCTACGCACGGGCTTTGCTGGCGCGGGACTGGTCGAGATCGACCGACGAAGCGGCAAGGTGGCAATGGAGACACTCAGCAAGGCCGTGCGGGAGATGCCCGCGCGCCGCTCTGTCGTGCTTTTTCCTGAAGGCACGCGAACCCGCACTGAATCGCTTGGCCCCTTCAAGGCAGGTGCCGTTCTGGTGGCCCGTGAAACCGGCCGGACGATCCGCCCGATCGTCATACTGAATTCAGAGGCTCTCTTGCCGCGCGGGAAATTCGTGCCCGCCAGCGGCACGATAGGCATCAAGGTGCTTCCGCCCTTCGCCTGCGACACCTCCGTCTCGGCGGATGAGGATACCGACCGGCTGCGTGCCGATATGATGGCCGTCTTTGAACGTGGTTGAGCCCGAGCGTCAGCATTAGGTCGTCGGCGGAAGTTCCCAATTCGCTTGCAGGACGGCATCGAAAGGCGGAATCCCAGTCTGATTTTTCCTATCTGTCGCCAAACAGTCGATCGACGAAAGAAAATTACAAATAAATCGCGCCTTGCGACACATTTTCCCCAACTTTGCCGGTTGACGCCCCCAAAAACCGCTCATAATGTCCTGCAACGCACGAAGGAGCCCTTGGGCATGACCGAACTAGTCGTCATCGTAGGACACATGCGCATGGGCCGGTAACGGAGACCATAATCTGACCCATGCGCCCCCGACAGCCTCGGGGGCTTTTTTATGCGCCAATTCACATCAGTGCCTTTCGGAGAGACCCATGAAACGCCAAATGACCGGAGCCAAAATGATCGTCCAAGCCTTGATCGACCAGGGCGTGGACACCGTATTCGGATACCCCGGCGGCGCGGTCCTGCCGATCTACGATGAGGTTTTCCAACAGAATTCGATCAAACACATCCTTGTGCGGCACGAACAGGGGGCGGTCCACGCCGCCGAAGGATACGCACGCTCGACCGGCAAGCCGGGTGTGGTGCTGGTTACCTCCGGCCCGGGGGCGACGAACGCTGTGACCGGCCTGACGGATGCCCTGATGGACTCGATCCCAATCATCGTTCTGACGGGCCAGGTGCCGACCTTCATGATCGGCTCGGATGCCTTTCAGGAGGCTGACACGGTGGGCATCACCCGTCCGTGCACCAAGCATAACTGGCTAGTCAAGGAAACCGACCGGCTGGCCGCAACCATTCACGAGGCTTTTCACGTGGCTACAGCGGGCCGTCCCGGTCCGGTGCTGGTGGACATCCCCAAAGATGTTCAGTTCGCCACGGGCACCTATGCGCCGCCCAGCCCCTCGGCCTCGCACTACCAGCCGAAGGTGAAAGGCGATCTGGAAGAGATCACCGAACTGGTCGCGGCGATCGAAAAGGCGAAACGCCCGGTCTTCTACACTGGTGGCGGCGTGATCAACTCGGGCCCCGGTGCCAGCCAGCTTTTGCGCGAGCTGGTTGAGGCGACCGGCTTTCCCATCACCTCCACGCTGATGGGGCTTGGCGCCTATCCCGCTTCCGGTGACAAGTGGCTGGGCATGCTGGGCATGCACGGGCTTTACGAGGCCAACATGACCATGCACGGCTGCGATCTGCTGATCAACATCGGGGCCCGGTTTGACGACCGTATAACCGGTGTGGTGGACATGTTCAGCCCCAAGTCAAAGAAGGCCCATATCGACATCGACGCCTCCTCGATCAACAAGGTGATCCGCGTTGACATTCCAATCCTTGGCGATGTCGGTCACGTTCTGGAGGATCTGCTGAAGATCTGGAAATCCCGCGGCCGCAAGACGGACAAAGAGGCACTGGGCAAGTGGTGGAGCCAGATCAACGAATGGCGCCAGATGGACTGCCTGAAATTCAAGCAAACCGGAAACACCATCAAACCGCAGTACGCGCTTGACCGGCTCGAAGCCCTGACCAAGGATCACGACCGCTATATCTGTACAGAAGTCGGCCAGCACCAGATGTGGGCCGCGCAGTACATGGGGTTTGAGGATCCCAATCGCTGGATGACCTCAGGCGGTCTCGGCACCATGGGCTACGGCTTTCCGGCCTCCATCGGTGTGCAGATGGCCCACCCGGAGGCTTTGGTGATCAACGTCGCCGGTGAGGCATCCTGGCTGATGAACATGCAGGAGATGGGCACGGCGGTGCAGTACAACCTGCCCGTGAAGCAATTCATCCTGAACAACGAGCGCCTTGGCATGGTGCGCCAGTGGCAGGAACTGCTCCACGGCGAGCGTTATTCGCAGAGTTGGTCCGAGGCCCTACCCGATTTCGTGAAATTGGCCGAGGCATTTGGCGCCAAGGGTATCCTTTGTCAGGATCCGGCGGATCTGGATGACGCGATCATGGAGATGCTGAACCACGACGGGCCGGTGATCTTTGACTGCGTGGTGGAAAAGCACGAGAATTGCTATCCGATGATCCCCTCGGGCAAAGCCCACAATGAGATGATCATGGGCGAAAACGTCGATACGCAGATGGCGATCGACAAGGACGGCGCGGTGTTGGTCTAATTTGTTTTCTTTGAAAGAAAACAGCCGGAAACTTTGAAAGTTTCCGGTACCAGGAACAAAGGAAAGAAGATGTCAGCCCTGAAGATCAAGAAAGGCGCCACAAGCCATTCCGCCTACAACCTACGTCCCAACTTTTCGGACGTGATTGAACGTCATACGCTTGCGGTGCTGGTAGAGAACGAACCAGGCGTACTGGCCCGGGTGATCGGGCTTTTCTCGGGCCGTGGTTACAACATCGACAGCCTCACGGTGGCCGAAGTGGACCACACAGGCCATCTAAGCCGGATCACTATCGTCACATCGGGTACGCCCCAGGTGATCGAGCAAATCAAGGCACAGCTGGGCCGGATCATCGCTGTACACGACGTGCACGACCTCACCGTTGAGGGGGCGAGCGTTGAGCGGGAGCTTGCGATGTTCAAGGTCGCGGGCAAGGGCGACAACCGGGTCGAGGCGCTGCGCCTGGCCGACATCTTCCGTGCGAACGTCGTGGATAGCACATTGGAAAGCTTTGTTTTCGAGATCACCGGCGCGCCGGACAAGATCGACGCCTTTGCCGATCTGATGCGCCCCTTGGGCCTGATCGAAGTGGCCCGGACGGGTGTCGCCGCACTCCAGCGCGGCGACTGAGTGCATCGCTAGCTGCTTCGGCGGCGTGCCGTGCTGCGCGGTTTGCCGTTGAAATTCAGGGCAATGACCTTGGACGTCTCCGCAGCGCAGTCGAGTTTGCAAACTTCGTCTGCGGTCCTGCGCAACTGTTTTTGCAGGCCTTTGCAGGCATTCTGTTTGACCAGTTGCGCGTTCGACGCTTCACGATAATCGCGCTGCACCGCGATATCGAACTGCACCATATCACCAGCCGTAAAGGCACCGGCGTGCGGTTCGTCCGCGAGATCAGGGGCATAGTAGGCAAGATCGCCGTGGTCCTCGCACCAGAATACTGCCTTACACGCTTGTGGATCGCTCCACAAAACCACTCCTATCATCATACCATTTCCCATTTTGTCCCTGTCTTTAGCTAGCAACAAGTTTCCCTCGTGCAACACGTCTAAAGCCGCAACGACATCCTGCTATTTGTGCCATTTACAGAGGGGCTTGACCCATATTAGCGTCAAACTTGGCGCTAATTCGCATCAAAACTGTGATATAGTGCATTGCGCAACCAAAGCGTGCATAATGCGGCGCGGACAGATTACGGAGCGTGCATGGCCAAGGCAAAGCGATCTCCCTCGGAATTGCGCGCTATGTTTGGTGCCAACTTGCGCACCCTCGCCGCAGACTACGCCTCCATTTCTGATCTGTCGCGCCAGCTGGAGATCAACCGGACCCAGTTCAATCGCTATCTGTCCGGAGAAAGCTTTCCCCGGCCGGATGTCCTGGACCGGATCTGCACCTTTTTCGGCGTGGATGCGCGTGTACTGCTTGAGCCTGTCAGCCAGATCCAGAGCCGACGGGACCCGATCAACACGCCCTTTCTCAGGGACTACGTGGCGGCGGGCATCGGTGACGTCTCGGAAATGCTCTTTCCCAACGGTTTCTACCGCTTCGCGCGCCGCAGCTTTGTCAAAGAGGATGTTTACTTCGTGGGCCTGCTTCATGTCCGGCGCGATGGGGAGACAACCGTAGCGCGAGGGTACGAATCCAAGGATGCAATGCAGTTACAGGATCTGCCCACGGACGCCGCCACCCGCGAATACCGCGGCCTGGTCATGCGCCAGGAAAACGGGCTCGTTCTGTTGGCGGCGCGCAAGAACGCCATGACCGCCTCCTTCAATTTCCTGAGCAAGGTGGCCTCTTTCGAGGACAACTACTGGGTCGGCTACACGACCCGCACGGTCCCTGAAACCGTCGATGGGCTGCGGGTCACGCGGCTTTCCTTTGAATTTGTCGGCACCTCCTTGAAGAAGGTCTTGCCCGCTGCGCGCACGGTGGGGTTCTGCAAAGAGGAGGACTTGCCACCCTTCCACAGACGCCAGTTGAACCCCGGTGTCCCTTTCTCCTGACAAAAACGTGTCGCCCCTGACAAAGTCGGGTCGCTGCCGAAAAGAGTAAGGTCGAGCCAACCTGATAAAGCTATCCCAAATCAGGAGAGCGACGATGGAGCCGAATGTGAACGATCTTGCCCAGGTCCGCCGCCCGATAGAGGCGGCAAATGGCCTGCCCAATGCCCACTACATCGATGCTTCCGTTTTCGAGGAAGAACGCCAGGCGGTTCTTTTCGACAATTGGAGCGGTCTGGCCGTGACCGCCGATGTGCCCGAGGTGGGCGATGCGATGCCTGTTGAATTCCTGGGCATCCCACTTTTGGTCGTGCGTGACAGGCAGAACCAGGTGCGGGTCTTTCAGAATATCTGCCGCCACCGGGGCATGATCCTGGTCGAAGAACCACGCAAGATCGAAGGCGCGATCCGCTGCCCCTATCACAGCTGGTGTTACGCCACTGACGGACGGCTGGTCAGCACGCCCCACGTGGGCGGTCCCGGACAGAATACACATGAGGGGATCGACCGCGCCACGCTGGGCCTGCTGGAAATCCGCAGCCACGTCTGGATGGATGTCATCTTCATCAATGTCTCCGGCACCGCCCCCGCCTTTCAGGAGGTGCACCGTGATCTCATCGCACGCTGGGCGGAATTTGACCGCCCTCTTTACCAAAGCGGTGCGGACAGCCGGTTCGAGTTGCAGGTGAACTGCAACTGGAAGCTTGCCGTTGAGAACTATTGCGAAAGCTATCACCTGCCCTGGGTCCATCCGGGCCTCAACAGCTATTCCCGGCTTGAGGATCACTACCATATCGAGGCGCCCGGCAAATTCTCGGGCCAGGGCACGCTGGTCTATCGTCAGCTCAAGGGGGACGCAGGTGAGGTATTCCCCGACTTCGAGGGACTGAGTGGGAAATGGGACGAGGCGGCGGAGTACATCACCGTTTATCCGAACGTCTTGATGGGCGTGCACCGGGACCACGCCTTCTCGATCCTCCTTGTGCCGGATGGCACCGAAAAGACGGTGGAAAAAGTCAGCATCTTTTACGCCCAGCCTGAAACGAACGCAGACCTGCGCGTCCGAAACACGAAACAATGGAAAAGCGTCTTCATCGAGGATGTCTTTGTCGTCGAAGGCATGCAAAAGGGCCGCCACGCGCCGCTGTTCGACGGGGGCCGTTTTTCGCCTGCCATGGACGGGCCGACCCATCTTTTCCATGACTGGATCGCTGCACAGGTGGAGCGGCACCGGGCAAAGCCCCAAGCGGCGGAGTGAAGGGGCTCAACGAGGCCTTGCTGGCCGCCCATGCGGCGGGGGATGCAGTGCGGCTCGTCACGCTCTACCGTGCGGCGTCGGAGAACTGTGACGATCCGAATCAGGCCGCCTTTTACCTCACGCAGGCCCATGTCTATGCGCTCGAAATCGATCACCCCGATGCGGCGATGCTGCGGCAAAGACTGATCGATGCAGGGCGGGAGGCGCCCCTGCCCCCGCCTATTCCACCAAGGCGGTGAATTCGGGCGGCCTGCGGTTTGGCCAGTCGGTTGCCTGGTGCCATTCGTTGGCGAATTGCAGCAAACGGCCCTCTCCCCCGCGCCCGGCGATGATCTGAAGCCCGGCGGGCAGGCCATTTTCGCCGAACCCGATGGGTAGGTTGACCACCGGCAGCCCGATCAGGCTGGCCGGGATGACGACCTGCATCCAGCGGTGGTAGGTGTCCATCTGCACGCCCGCGATTTCGGTGGGATGAGTGAGGGACAGATCGAATGGCCAGCACTGGGCCGAGGGCAGGACCAGCACATCGACCTCCTCGAACAGGGGGGTCGTTCGACGGAACCAGTCGGAGCGGACCATGCTCGCCGCGTGCAGCTCCATCGCCGACATGGCAATGCCTCGCTCCACTTCCCACCGTGCTGCGGGTTTGAGGTAATCGCGCTCCTTCGGTTCTAGGAAATGCTCGTGTAGCCCCGCCGCGACCGAAAAGGAACGCAGCGTGATCCAGCTTTCCCACATGGCCTCGGCATCGAAGGGCGGGCCCAATGGGTGTACCTCATGACCCATGTCTCCAAACTGGTGAAGAGCCCTCTCGCTCAGGTCAAGGAGACCCGGCTCAAAGGGCAAGGCCCCCCCCCAATCCCCAAGCCAACCCAGGCGCAGGCGCGGCCCCCGCTCTTTCACCTGTGGGGCCGCGGCGTCGGGCGTCAGGCCATGTGGTTGGCGGCTGTCCGGGCCTGCCATGGTGTCCAGAAGGCGGGCCAGATCCAGCGGCGTCCGAGCCATGGGGCCCAAAGTGGAAAGCTGGTGCATGAAGATATCGCCGGTCGGCTCCGACGGGACGGCACCCCAGGTGGGCCGCAGCCCGTAGACGTTGTTCCAGGCCGCGGGATTGCGCAGCGATCCCATCATGTCTGACCCATCCGCCACGCTGAGCATCCGCGCGGCCAGCGCCGCACCCGCGCCACCCGAAGAGCCACCCGCCGATTTAGTCAGGTCATAGGGATTTCGCGTCGGGCCGTGGACGGGGTTGAAGGTGTGACTGCCAAGGCCGAACTCCGGCGTATTGGTCTTGCCGATGACCAGCGCACCCTGTTCCTTGAGGCGCGAGACCATCAGATCGTCCTCCGCCGCGATCTGGCCGGCGAACAAAGGCGACCCCTTGGAGGTCGGCAGCCCCTTTGCGTTGGCCAAGTCCTTGATCGCTATGGGTATACCGTGGAGCCAGCCCTTTCGCGGCGCTCTGTCGGCGGCACGCGCCTCGGTAATCAGATCATCGGGATCCCGTAGCGATACGATGGCGTTCACGGACCCGTTGGTTACAGCGATCCGCTCAAGCGTGGCCTGCATCAGTTCCGCCGCACTGAGGGTTCCGCCCGCGATCGTGTCGGACTGCTCTGTGGCACTGAGGGTTGTCGGGTCCATTATTGGACGAAATCAACTAAATTGGCGCAGATCAAGGGGAGACTTTTGAAAGCGCACAATTTTCGGCCGCTGCCCTGCCTTTAATCGCTCTGCGCCTCGGCCCTGCTCTTGCCGCTGACCGCCAAGGCAAGCGTCGCCCCCATGAGCCCGTCAAGATCTCCGTCGAGCACACCCTTGGTATCGGAGGTTTCGTAATTGGTGCGCAGGTCTTTCACCATCTGGTAGGGCTGAAGCACGTAGGAGCGGATCTGGTTGCCCCAGCCCGCATCGCCCTTGTTTTCGTGCATCTCGTTCACGGCGGCGTTGCGGCGGTCCAGCTCCAGCTGATAGAGACGGCTCTTCAGGGCCTTCATGGCGATATCACGGTTCTGGTGCTGGGACTTTTCGGATGAGGTTACCACGATGCCAGTCGGAGTGTGAGTGATCCGCACGGCGGAATCTGTGGTGTTCACGTGTTGACCGCCGGCACCGGATGACCGGTAGGTGTCGATCCGGATGTCGGCGGGGTTCACTTCGATTTCGATATTGTCATCCACCACCGGATAGACCCCGACGGAGGTAAAGGAGGTGTGCCGCTTGGCCGCTGAATCGAAGGGGCTGATGCGGACCAGCCGGTGCACGCCACTTTCCGATTTCAGCCAGCCGTAGGCATTCGGCCCGCTGATCTTGTAGGTGGCGGACTTGATGCCTGCCTCCTCACCCGCGCTTTCGGCCTGAAGTTCGACCTTGTAGCCCTTCTTCTCGGCCCAGCGGGTATACATACGCGCCAGCATCGCGGCCCAGTCGCAGGATTCCGTCCCGCCGGCGCCGGAGTTGATCTCGAGAAACGCATCATTGCCATCGGCCTCTCCGTCTAGCAGGGCCTCAAGCTCTTTCTGGGCGGCCTTACCGGCAAGGGCCTTCAGTGCGGCTTCGGCCTCGGCGACGACCTCCTCGTCCTCCTCCATCTCGCCCAGTTCGATCAGCTCGACGTTATCGGTCAGCTCCTGCTTGATGCTGTCGTAGGTTGCCATGGCATCCACCAGCATCTGCCGTTCGCGCATCAGCTTTTGCGCGGCGTCGGGGTCATCCCAAAGACCGGGATCCTCGACTCGCGCGTTGAATTCTTCAAGCCGATGCGGGGCAGTTTCAACGTCGAGACGCTGCGCCAGAAGTTCCAGCGATTTACCGATCTGCTCGGCGGTATTTTGTGCTTCTGCGCGCATTCTTGTTCACTCTCAAGGCTATCGGCGTGAAATAGACCAGCGCCGATCCATCGGCAAGCCCGTGCGGCGTTCGCCCTGCTTCGCTTTGCCTGGTAAATTCAGGGGGCTGGGGCAAGGCCCCAGTCGGTCTGCCCACTGCGCCATTGTCCGGGTCAGTAGAGCCCCCCGGAGGAAAGCGTGCCAAAATTCGCCTTCGGTCCGACAACCGCTTTCTTTCCGGTCGAGGTGGTCACCTCTCGCGCCCCGCCGCCCGCTTCCTCGTAAAGGGGCAGGTCCGCCCCCATGGCGAAACCGCCGTCGAACATGATGCCAAAGATCGGCTCTTCGCCCTCGCGGAAACACTCCGCCACGACGTTGGGTCCCGCAGCCCCGTCACTCAAACGCGCGCCGGAGAAGCGGTCGATGTTGATGAAGTTGCAGGTCTCGGGGATTTCGAAATCTCCGCCCCCGTACTTCTGGACCGCCGCTGTCATGAAGCGCTGGAAGACCGGGCCGCACATGCCCCCACCCGAGGCACCGCGCCCCATGGGCCGAGGCTGATCGAAGCCGATGTAGCAGCCCGCTACGATGTTGTTGGTAAAGCCCACGAACCAGACATCCTTGGCGTCGTTCGTGGTGCCCGTCTTGCCCGCCGTGGGCACGCCCAGATTGACCGCCTTGCGCGCGGTCCCACGCTCCACCACGCCGCGCATCATGGAGGTCAGCTGATAGGCCGTCACCGGATCCATCACCCTTTCGCGGTTTGAGATGATCCGGGGCGCAACGCCGGGATCAAGGCTGACGATCTCGCAATCGTTGCAGATCCGCTCATCGTGGCGGTAGACGGTGCGCCCGTAGCGGTCCTGCACCCGGTCCACCAGCGTGGGCTGCACCCGCTCACCTCCGTTGGCAAACATCGCATAGGCGCTGACCATCTGGTAAAGCGTTGTCTCCTGGCTTCCCAGTGCGTTGGCAAGCACCGGGCTCAGATTTTCGTAAACGCCGAACCGTTCCGCGTAATTGCCTACAACCTCCATCCCCACTTCTTGGGCAAGGCGCACGGTCATCAGGTTCCGCGACTGTTCGATGCCCGTGCGAAGCGGCGTGGGCCCGTAGAACTTGTTGCTGGCGTTCTTGGGCCGCCAGACACCCTGCGGCGTATTGATCTCGATGGGCGCGTCCACCACGATGGTCGCGGGCGAGTAGCCACTGTCGAGAGCAGAGGCATAGACAAAGGGCTTGAAAGAAGAGCCCGGCTGACGTTTTGCCTGTGTTGCCCGGTTAAAGACCGAGTCCTGGTATGAGAACCCGCCCTGCATGGCGATCACCCGGCCCGTGTCCACGTCCATTGCGACGAAAGCACCCTGGACTTCCGGGACCTGCCGCAGGGTCCAGCGGATAAAGCTGCCATCGTCGTCGGCGGTCATCCGGCGCACCAGGACCACATCGCCCACCTCAACCAGATCACCCGCCACCTGCGCCTTGCCCGCAAGCGAGCCGTCTTCAAGAAGTTTGCGGGCCCACTGCACGTCCTTGGCAGGGATCCAGTGACCATCCGCATCCTCGGCCACGCCTTCGATGCCGATGCGCGCATCGTTGCTGCCTAGCTCAAGAACAACCGCAGGATACCACTGGTTCTCCAGGTCAATGTCACGGGGGACGGAAACGGCGGTCAATGCCTCCCGCCAGCTTTCCTCTGTGCTGAGTTGAGCGGGGTCAATCTTTTCACCCGTGCCCCGCCAAACGCCACGGCCGCGGTCATATTGCTCAAGCTGCTGGCGCAGCGCGTTCGCGGCCAGCGGCTGCATTTCGTTGTCGATGGTCGCGCGGACCGTCAGGCCACCGGTAAAGAACTCACCCTCGCCAAAGTCCTGGGAGAGCTGGCGGCGGATCTCGTCCGTGAAGTAGTCCCGTGGCGGCAGCTCCCCTTTGAAGCTGTCAAAGTCGCCGTTCTGGACCGAACGCAGTGGTTGAGCCCTTTCCACCTCGTAGGCTTCCTTCGAGATGTAGCCGTTCTCGAACATTTCCCGCAGCACGAAGTTGCGGCGCGCCAGCAGCCGGTCCTTCTGGCGGACCGGGTGATAGTCCGACGGGGCCTTGGGCAGGGACGCGAGGAAGGCCGCCTCGTGCGGGGCCAGTTCGCCAAGCGTCTTGTTGAAATAGGTCTGAGAGGCCGCCGCCACACCGTAAGAATTCTGGCCGAGGAAGATCTCATTGAGGTACAGCTCTAGGATCTTTTCCTTGTCCAGCGTCTCTTCCAGACGCGCTGCCAGAATGATTTCCTTGATCTTGCGTTCCGCCCGCCGGTCCCCGGACAGCAGGAAATTCTTCATCACCTGTTGCGTGATGGTCGAAGCACCGCGAACGTCGCGTCCCCGGCTACGTACCGCGTCGATGGCGGCGGCAGCGATGCCGCGCAGGTCATAGCCTTCGTGGGTATAGAAATTCTTGTCCTCGGCCGAAATGAAGGCCTGCTTGATCAGCGGAGGGATCGTGTCAGCAGGTGCGAAAAGCCGCCTTTCCTTGGCGAATTCATCAATCAGGCGGCCCTGCCCGGAATAGATGCGGCTGATGGTGGGCGGCGTGTACTGAGCCAGGCTTTCGTGGCTGGGCAAGTCGCGTCCGTACATCCAGAAGATCGCACCGATGGACAGCGCCACCATGGCGATGCCCATGGTCAGGGTGGTAAAGATACCCCCCAGAAATGACAGAATAAATCGGAACACGTCAGTTTGGCCTTCGGACTGCGGGCAAGCTGACCTGCTTATAGGCCCCGGCCGCGGCGGCGTCAAAAGAAGCCGACCGGTCGACTCGGCCATTTGTTGCCCAGTGCCGCAGCGTCATTGTCGCACAAGGGGCGCAAGGGCCGCGTCCTGATCACGCCACTTGAGGATCGCGTCTGCCATCCCGTTTGCCATCACCGCCCGCCAGATCGGATCGCGCAGATTTGCCAGATCGCGCTTGGAGCTGAGAAAACCCACCTCTACCAGCACCGAAGGGACGTCTGCCGATTTCAGCACCGAAAAGCCGGCCCGCCGCAGGGGCCGTCGATTCATCGGTCCACCCGCCGTGGCCATGCCTTCAGCCAGCGCCTGGGCAAGCGCGGCTGAACGCGGCTCCGTCTCCTGCCGGGCAAGATCCAGCAGAACGCCCGCCACCTGGTCGTCCGATCCGGTCAGATCGACGCCCGCGATGATGTCGGCCCTGTTGTGCCGCGCGGCCAGATGGGCGGTGGCTGCATCGCTGGCCTCATCCGAAAGGGTATAGACCGTCGCTCCCTTCGCACCGCCCTGACTAAGGCTGTCTGCGTGCAGCGATATGAACAGATCCGCCTCTACCTGGTGCGCAATGGCGACGCGGTGCTCAAGAGCGACGAAGCGATCGTCTTCCCGGGTCAGGATCGCCTCAAGCCCGGCGCGGCGCAGGGCCTCCTGCAGGGTGCGGGCAAAGCTGAGCATCAAGTCCTTTTCGGCCACGCCGTCCCGCTCCGCTCCCGGGTCGATGCCCCCGTGCCCCGGATCAAGCACCACGGTGAACCTGTCTGATGTCGTCACCTTCGGCAACGCGGGCGGGGCTAATGCCGCCTGCCAGAGCCTGTCCGGCGCGCTCCCTGCCTGCTTCAGAAAGGCATCCATTTCAACGGTTTCCAGGGTGATCTCAAGGTTGGCGGCGCCGCTTGCCTCACTGATCGGCATGCCAACCTCCACCGGAAGCATGGGCTTGGCCAGATCCGCCACAAGCCGCGACCAGCCCGGACGGAAGGCGCCAAAGCGCAGATCGGTGATGCCGCCGGGTTCCGGCAGAAGGGTTTCCTTCTTGATCCCTGACCAGTCCACCTCCCGGAAATCGACCACCAGCCGCGCGGGGTCGGCCAACGTGAAGACCCGGAAGGGCACGCCCTGGGTCAGGGACAGCCGCAGGGTCGTCTTGCCAAACCAGCCGTCGCTGATGGTGCTCTTTTCCGGATCAACCCGCGCCAGCGCAGTCAGATCCTGTGCCCATGCGCCCTGCGCACAGACCAGCATAACAGCCAGTAGCTTGAAAAATGCCCGCATGCCTCACACCGCTTTTCGCGTTCTTTCAGGCAGCCTATCACCAATGGCGCAAGCCCGTCTAGCGCGCTGCCATGAAGGCCTTGAGGCGGCTTAGCCCTTCTTCAATGTCAGCGGTGCTGCGGGCGTAGGAAAAGCGCAACGTACCCTTGCCGCGTACAGGATCGAAGTCCAGGCCCGGGGTAACGGCTACCCCGGCCTTTTCAAGCACTTCCGCGGCGAAGCTGCGGCTATCATCGGTCAG
>JABDKA010000078.1 GCA_013002405.1 Sulfitobacter sp.
CACGACGCAGCTCATCAACCGGGTGAGCCGCCCGATCGATGACAATATTTCCGTTCTGCTAAGGAAGGCTGCCGCATGAGTATCTATAGCTGCCTCGCTGCCCTTGCCTTGGCCTTCCTGCCCATCAACGGCGCGAATGCCGGGACCTATAACACACCCTCAAAGCTGATCGAGCTGTTTGAACAGACCTGTCTGGTTCACTTCCCGAACTTCGATGCGGCCCAAGCCGAGGCCCGGCGAAAGGGGTTCAACCGGGTCAGTCCATCCCAATCCGAAATCGGGAACACCATCACGAATGTCGTTACCTACATTCATCGGAATAAGGCGCACTGCTTGGTAACTGGACATGGTCTCTCGCCGGAGGAAACTGCCAAGGCCCTGACCGCCACCCTTGCCATGCGGGGTGCGACAGGGCTCAAGATCAGATCAAACCGGCGCGTCGGACAGGGAAAGCTGATCCTGGCGGGCCGCAAAGTCACAATACTCTCACAACCGGAACTTGCCTCTACCCGCATTCCGGGCGTCAAGATCACACTCAGTCAGTAAAGAAATCGCAGACTTCAGTGGGCACCTGCCCCAACGCAAATCAGAACGCAATCCGAAGGAAGACCAATGGCCGTACTTGTTGATGAAACTACCAAAGTGATCTGTCAGGGCCTCACGGGCTCTCAGGGCACCTTCCACACCGAACAGGCCATCGCCTACGGCACCAAGATGGTCGGCGGCGTGACCCCCGGAAAGGGCGGACAGACACACCTGGACCTGCCGGTCTTCAACTCTGTTCACGAGGCGATGCACGTGACCGAGGCAAACGCCTCTGTCATCTACGTCCCGCCCCCTTTTGCGGCGGATTCGATCCTGGAGGCGATTGATGCCGGCATGCCGTTGATTGTCTGCATCACCGAAGGCATTCCGGTGCTGGACATGATGAAGGTCCAGCGGGCGCTTGAGGGCTCCAAGTCCCGCCTGATCGGGCCGAACTGCCCGGGTGTCATCACACCAGACGCCTGCAAGATCGGCATCATGCCCGGCCATATTCACAAGCGCGGCTCCTGCGGCGTTGTCAGCCGCTCCGGCACGCTGACCTACGAGGCGGTCAAGCAGACCTCCGATCTGGGCTATGGCCAGTCCTCCGCCGTGGGCATTGGCGGCGACCCGATCAAGGGGACCGAGCATATCGACGTGCTGGAGATGTTCCTGGCCGACGACGAGACCGAAAGCATCATCATGATTGGTGAAATCGGGGGTTCAGCTGAAGAGGAAGCTGCTCAGTTCCTGGCCGATGAAAAGAAGAAGGGCCGCTGGAAGCCCACCGCGGGCTTTATTGCGGGCCGCACCGCGCCTCCGGGCCGCCGCATGGGCCACGCCGGTGCCATCGTCGCTGGCGGCAAGGGCGGTGCAGAGGACAAGATCGAAGCCATGCGCGCCGCCGGTATCGTGGTGGCCGACAGCCCCGCGACACTGGGCGAGGCGGTCAAGGAAGCGATCGAAAAAGGCTAAGGCCCCGGTCGGGCCCCGAAGGGCCGACCACCCCGAACCCCCGTGCGTCTATCAGAGGTGCCATCATGACCGAACAACCATCCAACGACCATTTCCACGCCTCCTCCTTCATGGAAGGGGAGAATGCGGATTATCTTGAACAGATGTACGCCCGATACGCGTCGGATCCATCGTCGGTCGATGAGGCCTGGCATGCCTTCTTCAAGGCCATGGGGGATGAGCGCAAGGCCGTCGAGGCAGAGGCGCAAGGCCCCTCCTGGGCGCGCCGTGACTGGCCCCCGACGCCCGACAGCGACGTGATGGGTGCCCTGACCGGGGTCTGGCCTGAACCGGTTGAGGCGAAGGCCGCGGGTGACAAGATCAAGGCCAAGGCCGAGGAAAAGGGTGTTTCCCTCTCGGATGAGCAGGTGCGTCAGGCGGTGCTCGATTCCATCCGCGCGCTGATGCTGATCCGGGCCTACAGGATCCGGGGCCATCTGGCCGCAGATCTTGATCCGCTGGGGATGCGCGACACGGGCGACCATCCAGAGCTTGATTTCAAGGCTTACGGCTTCTCTGAAGCCGATCTGGACCGGCCAATCTTCATCGACAACGTGCTGGGCCTGGAGATTGCCACGCTTCGGCAGATCATCGAGATCGTCAAGCGCACCTATTGCGGCACCTTTGCGCTTCAGTACATGCATATCTCCAACCCCGATGAGGCTGGTTGGCTGAAGGAGCGGATCGAGGGTTACGACAAGGAGATCACCTTTACCAAGAACGGGCGGAAGGCGATCCTGTCCAAGCTGGTGGAGGCAGAGGGCTTTGAGAAGTTCCTGCACGTCAAGTACATGGGCACCAAGCGTTTCGGCCTCGATGGTGGTGAAAGCCTTGTTCCGGCGATGGAGCAGATCATCAAGCGCGGCGGGCAGCTGGGCGTGAAGGACATCGTCATCGGCATGCCCCACCGGGGCCGCCTGTCGGTCCTCGCCAATGTGATGCAGAAACCCTACCGCGCGATTTTCAACGAATTCCAAGGCGGCTCCTTCAAGCCCGATGAGGTGGATGGTTCTGGGGACGTGAAATACCACCTTGGTGCCTCACACGACCGGGAATTCGACGGCAATGAGGTGCACCTTTCGCTTACCGCAAACCCATCCCACCTTGAGGCGGTCAATCCGGTTGTGATCGGCAAGGCCCGCGCCAAGCAGGACCAACTGGGTGACAAGGACCGCACGGCGGTCATGCCGCTGCTTCTACACGGCGACGCGGCCTTTGCCGGCCAGGGTGTGGTGGCTGAATGCTTCGCCCTATCCGGACTGCGCGGTCACAAGACAGGCGGCACGATGCATATTGTGGTGAACAACCAGATCGGCTTTACCACGGCGCCCCACTTCTCCCGCTCCTCCCCCTATCCCACGGACAACGCGCTGGTGGTGGAGGCCCCTATCTTCCACGTGAACGGCGACGATCCCGAAGCAGTCGTGCACGCTGCCCGAGTGGCGACGGAATTCCGTCAGAAATTCCACAAGGACGTGGTCATCGACATCTTCTGCTATCGCCGTTTCGGCCATAACGAAGGCGATGAGCCGATGTTCACCAACCCAGTGATGTACAAGCGGATCAAGGGTCACAAGACCACGCTCAGCCTCTATGCCGACCGCCTTGTAAAGGACGGCCTGGTCCCAGAGGGCGAGATCGAAGACATGAAGGCCGATTTCCAGAAGCTGTTGAACGATGAGTTCGAGGCCGGAAAGGACTTTCGCCCCAACAAGGCGGACTGGCTGGATGGCAAGTGGTCCCACCTCGACAAACAGAAAGAGAAGTACCAGCGCGGAAAGACCGCCATCAAGAAAGACACCATGGCCGAGGTGGGAAAGTCTCTCACGACGGCACCGGAGGGCTTCCCCCTGCACAAGACCGTCGGCCGTCTGCTGGAGGCCAAGGCCGAGATGTTCAAATCGGGGGAAGGCTTCGACTGGGCCACAGCCGAGGCGCTGGCCTTCGGCTCGCTTCTGACCGAAGGCTACAAAGTGCGCCTAGCGGGCCAGGACAGCACGCGCGGCACCTTTTCGCAGCGCCACTCGGGCCTCGTGAACCAGGAAACGGAAGAAAGGTATTATCCTCTCAACCACATCCGTGAGGGCCAGGCTGAGTACGAAGTGATCGACTCTGCCCTTTCGGAATATGCGGTTCTGGGTTTCGAGTACGGCTATTCACTGGCCGAGCCCAACGCGCTGACCTTGTGGGAGGCGCAGTTCGGTGACTTCGCCAACGGTGCGCAGATCATGTTCGATCAGTTCATCAGCTCCGGTGAAAGCAAATGGTTGCGCATGTCCGGCCTCGTCTGCCTTCTGCCGCACGGGTACGAAGGACAAGGACCCGAGCACTCCTCAGCCCGTCTCGAACGCTTCCTGACCATGTGCGGCGGTGACAACTGGATCGTGGCCAACTGTACGACACCGGCCAACTACTTTCACATCCTGCGCCGTCAGCTGCACCGCAGCTACCGCAAACCGCTGATCCTGATGACCCCCAAGTCGCTTCTGCGGCACAAGCTGGCGGTCAGCCGGGCCGAGGAATTCACCTCCGGCTCCTCCTTCCACCGGGTCCTTTGGGACGATGCCCAGCAGGGTAACTCGGAGACCAAGCTGGTGGCGGACGACAAGATCAAGCGCGTGGTGCTGTGTTCCGGCAAGGTCTACTACGACCTGCTGGAGGAACGCGACGCCCGCGGCATCGACGATGTCTACATCCTTCGCTTCGAACAGTTCTACCCCTTCCCCGCTCAGTCGGCAGTCAAGGAGTTGGAGCGCTTCAAGAACGCTGAGATGGTCTGGTGCCAGGAAGAGCCCAAGAACCAGGGGGCCTGGACCTTTATCGAACCCAACATCGAGTGGGTCCTGAGCCGCATCAATGCCAAGCACAAACGTCCCAACTACGTGGGCCGCGCCACCTCCGCCTCTCCGGCGACGGGGCTTGCCAGCCAGCACAAAGCACAACAGGCCGCCCTTGTGGACGAGGCCCTGACCATCAAAGGATCGAAGAAATGACAGAAGTACGCGTCCCAACCCTGGGCGAATCCGTGACTGAGGCGACCGTGGCCACCTGGTTCAAGAAGCCAGGTGATGCGGTGGCTGTCGATGAGATGCTGTGCGAGCTGGAGACCGACAAGGTCACCGTGGAAGTGCCCAGCCCCGTCGCGGGCACCCTGGCAGAGATCGTCGCCGGCGAAGGGGAAACCGTAGGAGTGGATGCGCTTCTGGCCAATATCACCGAAGGGGCCGCCGGATCGGAGGCACCCCCGAAAGCCGAAGCGAAGCAGCCGACCAAGTCGGAGGCGGCGGAAAGCGCGCCTGCAGGCGGCGGTGCGTCGGTTGACGTCATGGTGCCCACCTTGGGTGAATCGGTGTCTGAGGCGACGGTCGCCACCTGGTTCAAGAAGGTGGGCGATGCGGTCGCCCAGGATGAAATGCTTTGCGAATTGGAGACGGACAAGGTCAGCGTGGAGGTCCCCGCCCCGGCCGCGGGCACGCTGACTGAGATTGTCGCCGAAGAGGGCAGCACGGTTGAGGCCAACGGTAAACTTGCCGTCATCGCGTCAGGTGCCGGTGCCGCCGCGGCCCCGGCCTCCGAGACGGCACCGGCCCCGGCTGCCCAGAAAGCCGAGAGCGGCGGTGGCAAGGATATCGAGAATGCGCCTTCCGCCAAGAAAGCGATGGCAGAATCGGGGCTGACCCCCGATCAGGTTCAGGGCACAGGCCGCGATGGCCGCGTGATGAAGGAAGACGTGGCCCGTGCCATTGAGGCGGGCAAGACTGCGGCTCCCGCAACTACCACGGCCCCCGCGCCGCGTGCCCCCTCCGCGCCCGATGACGAGTCGCGTGAAGAGCGTGTTCGCATGACCCGTCTCAAGCAGACCATGGCCCGCCGTCTCAAGGAGGCCCAGAACACCGCCGCCATCCTCACCACCTTCAACGAGGTGGACATGACCGAGGTGATGGGCATCCGAAACGCCTACAAGGCCGATTTCGAGAAGAAGCACGGCGTGCGCATGGGCTTCATGTCCTTCTTCACCAAGGCCTGCTGCCACGCGTTGAAGGAAATCCCGGAGGTGAACGCCGAGATCGACGGCACGGACGTGATCTACAAGAACTACGTCCACATGGGCGTCGCCGCAGGCACGCCCACTGGCCTAGTGGTGCCGGTGGTGAAGAACGCCGACGCCATGTCTTTTGCCGACATCGAGAAGGAGATAAACCGCCTGGGCAAGAAGGCCCGCGACGGCAAGCTGACCATGGGTGACATGACCGGCGGTACCTTCACCATCTCCAACGGCGGTGTCTACGGCTCGCTCATGACGGCCCCCATCCTCAACCCGCCCCAGTCCGGCATCCTTGGCATGGCCAAAATCCAGGACCGCGCGATGGTCATCGGCGGCGAGATCGTGGTGCGCCCGATGATGTACATCTCGCTGAGCTACGATCACCGGATCATTGACGGCAAGGGGGCTGTAACCTTCCTTGTAAGGGTAAAGGAGATGCTGGAGGATCCGCGGCGGCTGTTGATGGACCTCTAAGCGCCTGCCAGAGTGAACCCCGGCGTACCGCCCGGCGGGATGACCCGCCAATTGAGGAAGAAAGACCATGACCGAACTCACCATCCTTGGCTCCTACGGCCTTCTCGTCCTGCTCACGATCCTCTTGCAGGTCCTCGGCTCCATGCAAACCCTCTCAATGGGCTACCTGCTCTCTTCCCGGGATGAGCCGCGCGGGGTCAACAAGATGACGGGCCGCATCACCCGCGCGCTCGACAACTCGGTAACGGCCATGGCGCTTTTCGCGCCCGCCGTGCTGCTGCTTGAGGTGCAGAACAAGACCGACGACACCTCCCTGCTGGCCTGCCAGGTCTTTCTTCTCGCCCGTATCATTTACCTGCCCGTCTATGCCTTGGGCGTGCCCACCATCCGCACGCTTGCCTGGCTAGCGGGCTTTGCCGCCACCGCCATTCTCTATTTCCTGGCCCTCTGACAGGCCCGGCTAACTGAAAGGAGACAACCATGACCCCCGAACTCACTTACCTGCTTTGGGCCGTGATCCTGTTGATTTTACACGTCATCGTGCAGGCCACCTTCTCGGACCTCTCAAAGGGACTGGGCTGGGCGCTTGGCCCGCAGGATGAGGAGCGTGACCAGAACCTTGTCGCGGGCCGCATCGAAAGGGCATTGGCGAACTACCTTGAAACCCTGCCCGCCTTCGTGGCCCTTGCCTTGATGCTGGCCGTTACCGAAAGCAGCAACGGGACCTCCGCTTTCGGGGCCGCCCTCTGGTTCTGGGCGCGCATCGCCTACATTCCGGCCTATGCGTCTGGCATCCCACTGGTGCGCTCCGTGATCTGGTTTGCCTCCCTCGCGGGCCTGGTGATGATGATCCTGCCGCTGATCTAGGATGTCGCCCGAACTTACGTCACTGACCCTGGCAGCCCTCTGGCAGGTGGTCCAATTCGTGCTCTACGCCGTGCCCGCCAATCGGGAATTGGGGCCGGGATACACGATGTCGGCACGGGACAGAGACCCCTCAAGCCCCATGTCAGAGCGCACGGCTCGGCTGGGAAGGGCCTTTGAGAACCATTTCGAAGGTCTCCTGCTGTTCGCGATCGCGGTAGGGGTTATCGAAGCGTCGGGCCAGAACGGCCCCTTCACCGCCACCTGCGCCTGGGTCTACCTGGCTGCCCGCATCGGCTACGTCCCCGCCTACGCCCTTGGCCTGCGTCCCTGGCGCTCGCTCATCTGGTTTGTCGGTTTTTTAGCCACCGTTCTCATGCTGATCGCCACGCTGCTCTAATTCATCTTGCCTAATAAACCTCCGGGGTGAGGCGCTTGCGCCGGGGGGCTGGCCCCCCTACCCTCTCATCAACCAGAAAGACACCTCCCAAAGGAGAGATCCATGTCCAGCTACGACGTCATCATCATCGGCTCCGGTCCCGGCGGCTATGTCTGCGCCATCCGCTGCGCCCAGCTGGGCCTGAAGGTCGCCTGTGTGGAGGGGCGCGAGACGCTTGGTGGCACCTGCCTCAACGTCGGCTGCATCCCGTCCAAGGCGCTTTTGCACGCCTCCCACATGCTCCACGAGGCGGAGCATAACTTCGCCGAGATGGGACTGAAGGGCAAAAGCCCGTCGGTCGACTGGAAGCAGATGCAGGCCTACAAGGCCTCGACCATCGAGACCAACACCAAGGGGATCGAATTCCTTTTCAAGAAGAACAAGGTCGACTGGCTCAAGGGTTGGGGCTCCATCCCCGAGCCGGGCAAGGTCAAGGTGGGCGACGAGGTGCACGAGGCCAAGCACATCGTCATCGCCTCGGGGTCAGAGGCTGCTTCGCTGCCAGGGGTCGAGGTGGACGAACAAGTCGTCGTGACCTCCACTGGCGCGCTGGAACTGGGCAAGGTCCCCAAGAAGATGGTGGTGATCGGCGCGGGCGTGATCGGGCTTGAGTTGGGTTCGGTCTATTCCCGTCTGGGCTCCGAGGTCACCGTGGTCGAATTCCTCGACCATATCACGCCGGGCATGGATCCGGAGGTGCAGAAGACCTTCCAGAGGATGCTGAAAAAGCAGGGGCTGGAATTCATCATGGGAGCCGCCGTCCAAAAGACTGAAAGCACCAAGACCAAGGCCAAGGTCCACTACAAGCTGCGCAAGGATGAGAGCGAGCATGTGCTGGATACGGATGTCGTGCTGGTGGCGACGGGGCGCAAACCCTACGTCGAGGGGTTGGGCATCGACAAGCTTGACATGGTCATGACCGACCGGGGCCAGATCCAGGTCAATGATCACTGGGCGACCTCCGTGAAAGATGTCTACGCCATCGGAGACGTTATTGAAGGCCCGATGCTGGCTCACAAGGCGGAAGACGAAGGCATGGCCGTGGCAGAAGTGATTGCGGGCCAGCATGGCCACGTGAACTATGGCGTCATCCCGGGTGTGATCTATACCCATCCCGAAGTTGCAAATGTCGGCGAAACCGAAGCCACGCTTAAAGAGGCAGGCCGCGCCTACAAGGTGGGCAAGTTCAGCTTCATGGGCAACGCGAGGGCCAAGGCCAACTTTGCGGGCGACGGGTTTGTGAAGATCCTGGCTGACAAGGAGACGGACCGCATCCTTGGCGCCCACATCATCGGCCCGGCGGCGGGCGATCTTATTCACGAGATCTGCGTGGCGATGGAATTCGGTGCCTCCGCGCAAGACCTCGCCATGACCTGCCACGCGCACCCGACCTATTCCGAGGCGGTGCGCGAAGCGGCCCTCGCCTGTGGCGACGGCCCGATCCACATGTAGAAGGCCCTGTGCCTGCCGGGATTACTCGGCAGGCATTGTGGGCGGTGTGACCTCCAGTATCGGGGCCTCCTCCGCCTTGGCCGCGCCTTTCCTTCCCGTCAGCCGCCGCTTTACCACACGGTAGGCGTCCCGGCAGGGCACCCAGTAAAGCCGCGCGCAGCTGGTGAACTCACCCTTGTCTTCCTTACCGATCCCGAACTTCACATCACGGTTGTCGTCGGGCATGTGGTAGGTGCCGAAGAGCACGTCCCAGAAGGGCAGCATGAAGGCAAAATTCTTGTCAATGTGATCGGGGTGGCAGCTGTGATGCACGTGGTGGTGTGCGGGTGAGGGGAAGATCATCGACAACCTGCCCGGCCAGCGCAGCCAGATGTGCGAGTGACGCAAGTTGTAGCCAGCCACGTTGAAAAGCAAGTGGAGCATCGGAACGCCCAGCAGGCTTGGCATGCTTGGCGTGAAGCCGTAGAGCAGCGTGGCGATCCCAAGCACCGCACCGTAGCCGATACCGTTCACCGAGATATAGAAGATGTTATCGACCGGATGCTCGCGAAAGTTGGACACCGGGTGCATCACTTCGGCACTGTGGTGCACCTTGTGGAATTGCCACAGGAAGACCGATTTGTGCTGAAGATAATGGACGGTATAGCTGATCAGGTCGCTTACGATGACAGCGACAAGCATGAAGCCTACCGACAGCCCGATCTCGGTCATCGGTGGCAGGATATTATCCAGCGCCGTCTCAACCACGTTTTCGTGGCCCGTTACGAACTTGTAAGACAGCAGTGTGAGCCATGTGCCAAGGCCCAGGATCAGGAAATGGCCGAAAATGCGGTGGAAGAAGAAGTACCGCAGGTCGAGCCAGGCTGAAGGGTGTTGCCAAACATGTTTCGGGAAGAGGAATCGAAGGAAAGTCCCTTCGGTCTTTTCACCCTTTCGCCGCGCGATCAGGTAGACGGCAAAGGCGAAAACCACAGAGGTCGCCAAGTACAACACATAGATGCGTTGGTTCGCATCAAAGGGGTACTTCACTATCGAATAAGCATGAACCAGGAACTGGTCCAGCATCTCAAATCCGGTTTGCATGCGGGTCTCTTTTTCTTATCTGCCTCGCGCATGCGTAGCGGCAAAAAGTGGCAAAAATCGGTCAATTCCCCAAGAAATCGGGGTTTTTCACGCTACCACATGGTCTTCTTGGCACGCGCGCCCCAGTCCCCATCGTAGGCTGCGCCCCCTTCTTCACCGCTGGTCATTTCGGCGAGGATCTCACCCACCGTCGGCAAGTCGCCGCTTTCATTCTGACCAGACCAGGTCCCGGCCCGCATCAAGGCGCGGGCGCACTGGGTGTAGATCTCTCCGATCTTGATGACGATCACCGTTGTGGGCTGGCGTCCCTTTTTCTCAAACCGGGCACGCAGATCGGGATCATCGGTGAGGATGGCGGTCCCGTTCAGCCGGATCACATTGTTCGACCCGGGAACAAGGAACATCAGTGACACACGCCCGTCTTCAATAATGTTTCGCAAGGAATCCAGTCGGTTGTTCCCAAGCCAGTCGGGCATGGCAAGGTGGCGCTCGTCCAGTTCCGTGACCACCGGCCCATCGTCGCCGCGCGGGCTTCCGTCAGTCCCTCCAGGCCCCACAGTGCTGAGCACGCAGAGCTTTGAGGTCATGATCCACTTCCTGTAAAGGGGCGTCAGACGGTTCGCCACTTTCCGCAGTGCGGGGGCACCGGGGGCACCATAGAGAGCCTCAAGCGCGGCGATGCTGTCGATCCTTTTCACGATCCCGCCTGCCAGCCTGCCTCCGCCAGTAGCCTGTCAGAGGCGCCTTCAACCCGTTCTTCGAGCGTTGCCATGAATTCCGCCTTTGCCATGCCCGGCTCGATAGGTTCCAGGAATTCGACCACCGCCAATCCCGGACGCCGGTAAAGACCGCGCCGCGGCCAGAAATACCCCGCGTTGGTGGCCGCAGGTACACAGGTCTGGCCCAACTGTTCATAAAGAACTGAGGTACCGACTTTGTAGGGCACGTACGTCCCGGGCGCGACCCGCGTACCCTGCGAATAGATCACGATCTGGCCCGGATCGATCCGGCCGGATTCCACATCCGCCATCATCTTCTGAATGGCTTTGCCACGCTTGCCCCGGTCAACCGCGATCATCTGCATCCGCTTTGTGTATTGCCCGATCACGGGGGTCCAGAGGATCTCTCGCTTCATGATGAATTTCGCGCGTGGCAAGGCGTGGAAGATCATCATGATATCGAGGAAGGACTGATGCTTGGAGGCGATGAGAACCTCGCCCTCGGGCACCTTGCCGCGCACCTCGCAGCGCAGGCCGATCAGCCAGCGCGCGGACCACATGCACCAGGCTGCGTAGGTCTTGCATGCGGTATAGGCCCCCCGCTTGGAGAACATCGCCCAGGGCGCGAAGGCCAGTCCGATTACCGGCATCGAGAGGGTGGCCTGGATCACGTAGATGATCGAGCGGATCCACTGCAGCATCAGGCCAACTCCCTCAAGGTGCGCCGGGCCGCGGCCCCGGTGGCGACAAAGGCAACAATGGCGGCAAGGACCGGGATCAGCAACGGCACCAGCCAATGCAGCCCCTCAAAGCCGAGCCCGGTCAGAAACCCCGCCTCTTCCGAGGCGCGCGGCATCAGCAGGATTGCAAGCATCCCGATCACCGTGCCACCGGCGGCCCCGGCAAGCGCCCGGAGGGTAAAACGACGGATGAAGGCTTGTGCGATATAGTCATCCTTGGCCCCGACCAGCCGCAAGACGGCGATCACCTGCGCATTGGCCGCAAGGGCGGCATTGGCCGCGAGGGTCACCATGGCGGCCACCGCTGCCGCGATCAGCAGTGTGGCGACCCAACCCAGAAGCCTGAGCCGGTCCGCCGCGGCCACCAGCGGCGCGCGCCAGCGGCTGTGGTCATCCAGTACAGCGCCGGGAACCCCAGCGCTGAGCCGCAGGCGCAAACCGGCGGGGTCAAACCCTTCTTCCTTCTCAATCACTTCGATCAGGCGTGGCACTGGCAGTGTATCAAGGACCAGGCCCTCTCCCAGCCAGGGCGCCAAGAGGGCTGACTGCTCCTCATCGCTCAATGCGCGGGCACTCTCCACCCCTTTCGTGGTTTCCAGTATCCGCAGGGCCGCTGCGGTCTGGGCCGCGCGTTGGTCCTGGGGCGCCACGATGCGCACCGTAGCTGAGCGGGCCAGCTCATCGCCCCAACGGTCAGCCAGACGACCCGCTGCCAGCGAAAGAGCCAGGGCAAAGACGGCGAGAAAGGCCATCGCCCCGGCAGCAAATAGCGTCAGCTGCGCGGTGAAACCAGAGGGCGGCACGACCCGATCGGCCTGCCGATCCCTTGCAAAAACCGCCCGCAGGCTGGACAGGTCAAACTTCACAGATCCGCCCCCGCCAGTTGGATACGGCGGTTCGCGATCCGCAGTACACGGGCCTGCACATGTGCCTTGGTCGCGCGGATCAAGCTCAGATCATGGGTCGCGATCAGGACGGTCTTGCCCATCTTGTTCAGCTCGATCAGCAGGCGCAGCAGCCGTTGGGACATCTCCCAGTCGATGTTGCCCGTAGGCTCATCCGCCAGCACCACATCGGGCGACATGATCACCGCGCGGGCAAGGGCGGCGCGCTGGCGCTCACCACCCGAAAGCTCGGGCGGCAGCGCCGAGGATCGCTGGGTCAGTCCCACCCAGGACATGAGCTCCGTCAGATCAGAGCCTGCCGCCTCCGCATGACGGCCTGAAACAGTCAGCGGAAGGGCCACGTTTTCCGAAACGTCGAGATGATCGAGGAACCTGACGTCCTGGTGCACCACACCGACCCGCCTGCGCACGGTTGCGATGTCGTCGCGGTCAAGGCCCCGCACATCCGCCCCAAAGAGCCTGACGTGCCCCGCTGTGGGCAGCAGGGCCCCGTAGCACAGCTTCATCAGAGTTGTCTTTCCGGCACCCGAAGGGCCGGTCAAGAAATGAAAGGATCCCGGTGCCAGCTTGAGCGAGATGTCGGACAAAAGCTCGCCCCCGCCATAGCTGTAAGCCACATTTTCCAGCTCGATCACGCATGCACCCCGAATTCCCGAAACCTGTTGTGCCTTAGCACCGTTCGGGATTCAATCCACCTCTTCCAGCGATTACGGCCAGATTGCGCTTTTCCTGATGAAACCAAGTGCATATGCTGTTGGGAAAGGGCCGAAATGTGCCCACGCGCGAGCAGCGGGAAGATTGAATGCGCCTGTCCTGTCCCAATTGCGATGCCCAGTACGAGGTACCGGACGAGGTTATGCCCCTGTCCGGTCGGGATGTGCAGTGTTCGAATTGCGGGCAGACCTGGTTCCAGCACCATCCTGACAACATCCCCGAGGACGAGGCCGAGCAGATCCTGCTCGATACTCCCGACCCGGATGAGGAAGTCTCTCCACCGCCGCCACCGCCCCCGTCCAAGGCGGTGCCAGAACGGCGCAAGCTGGATCCCGAAGTGGCCGATATCCTGCGCGAAGAGGCGGAGGCTGAATATGCCGCGCGCCAGCGGGAGGCCGCCGGTGCGCTGGAAAGCCAGCCGGACCTGGGTCTGGAAGATACCGACCCGGATGCGCCGCCCTACGATGACAGCGCCGATGCCGCCGAACGCCGCGCCTTTGAGGCGAAACGCCGGATGGCACGGATGCGCGGAGAGCCGGATCCGGCCGCAGACCGCTCGGCCAAGGCCGTTGCGGGCGCATCGCGGCGCGGGTTGCTGCCCGATATTGATGAGATCAATTCGACCCTGCGCAGCGACAAGGACCGCGCCCGCACCGATACGGAGGTGCACGGCCCCGAAGAGGTCCCGAAACCCAAGCAGGAGCGGAGCCGCTTCCGCTCGGGCTTTGTGGTTGCACTGCTGATCTTTGCCATCGGTGCGCTGATTTACGTCTACGCCCCGCAAATCGCGCAATCCATGCCGCAGGCAGATCCCTATCTGTCAGCCTATGTGGGCTGGGTGGATGGCCTGCGTCTGAGCCTCGACAATCAGGTTGAGGCGCTGCTGGTCTGGCTTGATACAATGGCCACGCAGTCTAACGAATAGGACCATTCGCACCGCTGGTACCAACCTGGCAGCCGCGCTCTCTTCCGCCGTTTTTTCAATAGGTTAGAACCGCTCCACCAGCCGGTTGAGATAGTCCCTCTCCAACTCCGGCCGCTCCGTCTCGCCCGACCGGCGACGGATCTCGTCCAGCAGACGGCGGGCACGGTCGGCATTGTCCGGCCCCATGGCCAGGGGCCCTTCGGTACTGGAGGAGCCATTGCCCCCCTGCTCCCGACCCAGGGGATCGCGGTTGTCAGCGCGGCGGTCGCTTTCGGCAGTGCCCTGTCCGGGCTGACGGTTCTGGTCTTCCTGCGCAAGGGCTTCACCCAGTGACCGCATGCCTTCGCGCAACGCTTCCATGGCTTGCGCCTGATTGTCGATGGCCTCGGCCAGATCCTGGTCCCGCAGCGCCCGCTCGGCCTCATCCATGGCGCGGCCCGCACGGTCCAGCGCGTCACGGGCGGCATCCCCTTCCGGAGAGCCCTGCCCTGGCAAACGGCCCTGCTGTCGGCGCAATTCATCCCGCAGGGCTTCCTGTCGCTCGGCCAGGCTCATCTCACCGGGGTTTTGCCCGCCTTCGCCCTGCTGGCCGTTTTCGGCCCGCTGGTCCTGACCCTGGCCTTCGCCTTGCTCATCGCCGCGGCCCTGACCCTGCTGACCTTCGTGGCTTTGTCCCCGGCCCTGACCGCCGTTGCGGCCTTCATTGCCCTGGCTTTCACCCTGGTTGGCGCCAGGATTGAACTGTTCCTGCAGATCGCGGAAGGCCTGATCGGACAGGCCCTGCTGTTCCCTGAGCGTCTCGGCCAGACCTTCCATGGCCTGCTGACCCGGGGATTGGCCCTGCTGTCCTTGCTGGCCCTGGGTTACGCGCATGTTCTCCATCAACTCCTGCAACTGCTGCAGCGCCTCGGCGGCTTCGGCCATGCGGCCCTGTTCCATCAGTTCCTGAATGCGGTCCATCATCCGCTGGAGATCGTCTTGGGTCATCTGCATGGAATCGCCTTGGGGCTGACCCTGCTGATTCTGCTGTTGCTGCTGGTTTTGCGCCTGCTGACGCTGAAGCTGCTGGATATACTCCTCTGTCGCGCGGCGCAGTTCATCCATCAGTTCGGCGATTTCCTCGTCAGAGGCTCCGTTCTTCATCGCTTCGCGCAGTCGTTCCTGCGCCCGGCGCATCCGCTCCAGCGCATCGGCGAGCACACCCTCTTCCAGTTCCAGCGCAAGGCCCCAGAGGTCTTCCGCGAGGTTTTCCTGCGCCTCTTCACCAAGCCCGTAGCGTGCGTGCACCTCAAGCCGGTGGATCAGGCGGCGCAGGCGCAGGCCGGTGGTTTCGGTCCGAAAGACCTCTGACGGGCGGTAAGAAACGGCGCGCAGCACTTGGGATATGCGGCTTGCGTTTGACCTGGACCAAAGCAGATCACGCCGCATTTCGATCACGGCAGCGGCAGCGGGATCAAAGAAGCGGCGCCCCGGCAGGATCATTTCTTCGGCGGGCGTCTCACCCTTCTGTTCGGCGGCATCAAGGACGCCAAGCGTTATCCGCACCGGCAGGTTCGCCCAGGGGTGCTTGGAAAAGTCGTCAATCAGGTTTTCCTCAAAGGCGGCGCGGTTGCCTGCGATGGGTGTCGGCAGGGGCACCGTAATGCCGGGGCGCGGATCGGGATCAACGGTCAGGCCATAGGCTCGGTCCAAGGCGACCAGATCAAGCGTGATGCGCGCCTCACCGGCTTCGACGCCGTAATCGTCGCGCGCGGCAAAGGGCAGCCGTGTTTCACCCAGGGCGCTGACTTCGGGCGCGCCCAGCACCTCCACTTCCGGCGGGGCATCGGGGCGCATGGCAATCTCCCAAGCGCGGCCGTTCGGCCCGGCAATAGAGATAGTGCCATTCTGAACGATCGCAAAATCCTGATTGGGGTCGGCGGGGTCCAGCCCTTCGGCGCTGCGGCCAGAAACGCTTTCACTCAGCATCAGCGCGCCGACTTCACCGTAAAAGCGCACTGTGATCAAGGTTCCTGCGGGCAACTCAAGCGCGCTCGACTCCTGGTCGTTTAGATAGAGTGTCGGCTTGCCGGTGTAGCGCGGTGGCTCCGCCCAGCCTTCCCAGACCGGTCCTCCGGCAAGGTCTCCGCCGCCCGGCGCCATCTCCGCAACGGAGCCGACCCGCCAGATCGACCCGAAGATCAGCGCGACGGCAAAGGCCAGTATTGCCACGAAGCGGAGGGCATAGGGATCCCGGTCAGAAACGCGCAGATCGCCGGGCACGGGCCGTGCCGCTTCGGCGCGGGCGGCCATCCGAGCCTTGTGGGCCCGCCAGACGGCCATGGATGCATCATCTTCGCCCCCGATAGCTGCATCGTCCAGCAGCGCCTGGATGGGCCGACCTGGCAGGCTTTCGTCGAGCCGCGCCATGGCAGCGTCCCGCCTGGGCATGTGAAACTGGCGTGCCGCGTAGATGAGGGCGGCGAGCGCAAGCACACCGGCTGCGGCCCCGGCACCCCAGACCACTTCGACCGGGACCAGATCCTGCAGGCCCAGCATGAGGGTCGCCAGCACCAGCAAGACCACCGTCATCACCGGCCAGAGCGCACGCACCAGTTCTTCGGCCAGCATTCCGGCCCAGGTCAGGCGCAGGGGCCAGCGCAGCCCGCTCAGGCTGCGGCGCAGATCATTGGGGGTGAAAACGCTCATACTCGTCTGCCTCCGCGGCCTGGACGAGGGATGCCGTCAAAGCCATTCGGGAATGGTATCGCGATTTATCATTTCGTCAAAGGTCGGACGTGGGCGGATAACCGCGAATTGATCGTCTTTCACCAATACTTCGGGGATGAGGGGGCGCGAATTGTATTCGCTGCTCATGACCGCGCCGTAGGCTCCCGCGGACCGGAAGGCAACCAGTTCACCTGCCTTCAGCGGCGGCATCGGGCGTTGCTTGGCGAAGGTATCACCGGATTCGCAGACGGGGCCGACAATGTCGTAGGGATGGGGCTCGAACCCGGGCTCCGGCTCAACGACGGGGATGATATCGTGGTAAGCATCGTACATCGCTGGACGGATCAGATCGTTCATGGCCCCGTCGAGGATCAGGAAATCCCGCCCCTCGCCCGATTTGACATAGATCACCTGCGTCACCATCAGGCCCGCGTTCCCGGCAATCAGGCGGCCCGGTTCGATTTCGATCTCACAGCCCAGATGGCCCAATGTGCGTTTCACAAGCGCGCCGTAGTCCGACGGCAGAGGTGGGTCTGCGTTGGTTCGTTCGTAGGGAATACCCAGGCCACCGCCGAGGTCGAGCCGGGTGATGGTGTGCCCGTCCGCGCGCAACTGTTCGGTCAGTTCGGCCACCTTCTGATAGGCCAGTTCATAGGGGGCCAGTTCGGTCAGCTGAGAGCCGATGTGCACGTCGACCCCGATGATCTCCAATCCCGGCATCTCTGCCGCCATGCGGTAGACATCCCGCGCGCGGGCAATGGGAATGCCAAACTTGTTCTCAGACTTGCCGGTGGCAATCTTGGCGTGGGTTTTGGCATCCACATCGGGGTTGACCCGGATGGTTATGGGAGCCCTCACGCCCATTTCGCGCGCGATGAAGTCCAGCAGGATCATCTCCGGTTCGCTCTCGACATTGAACTGGCGAATACCGCCTTCAAGGGCGATGCGGATCTCATCGGCGGTCTTGCCTACGCCGGAAAAGACAATCCTGTCGCCCGGAACGCCCGCTGCCCGCGCGCGGCGGTATTCCCCGCCAGAAACCACATCCATGCCTGCCCCTGCCTCGGCCAGTGTCCGCAGAACGGCCTGGTTGGAATTTGCCTTCATCGCGTAGCAGACCAGGTGATCCATACCTTCAAGTGCTTCATCGAAAAGGCGAAAGTGACGCAGCAGGGTGGCGGTGGAATAGACATAGAAGGGCGTGCCGACTTCGGCCGCAATGTCGGCCACCGGCACGTCCTCGGCGTGCAAAACGCCGTCGCGGTAGAGGAAATGATCCAAGTCTTTCTTGCTCCCAGCTCTCGGTCGCGGCCTACCTGACGGGCGCCGACCTCAGGAACAGGTAGAGCGGCAGACCACAGCTCACCCCAATACAGAAGGTGGCGGGAATGGCAATCAGTCCCAGCCAGTTGCGACGGACTGCCACCTCGGCGATGATCCAGACGGTCAGTGTGACGGCGGCGATGGTCAGATCCCAGACAAGCCCGCTGGCGGCGGCGTTGACGTGCCAGGCGTCCACCATGGCCATCAGGTCATAGCCGTTCGCGTTGAACCAGCTGATAAAGTAATACATCGGGTGAATGGCCCCCCAGATTGCCAGGGCCAGGAAAATCATACGCAATGGGGACATCTCAGAACCTCTTGACCACGCCGACGTTGGCGTAGCCGGAAATATGGATCCCCGGTTCGGTATTGCTAGGGATTTGTCGGGTATCGGCATAACCCGCCGGATCGTCGTCTGGATCTGGGCGGGTGCAGGCCACGAGCGTGAGCGCGGCAAGGATGAGCAGACAGCGCTTCACGTCCCGAGGCCCAGGATCAGGGAAACGGGCCCCCGGTCCAAGCGGATGTTCTGAGCGACACTGACGCCACCGGAGCCGCCGCTGATGGTTGTGCTTGCGGTCGGGCGAACAGGCTCCCCATCCGCGCCACAGGATACAAGCACTGTGAGGACAGCCAGAAACAGCATAATTCTCATGCCAGGATCTCCTTCCACCGGGCGATCTGGGACCGCACCTGTTCGGGCGCAGTTCCACCGTATGACATACGCGAATTGACTGAGTTTTGCACGCCCAGCACGTCAAAGACCCCTTCGGTAATGTCGGCGTTTACCCCCTGCATGTCCGAAAGGCTGAGATCGGGCAGGTCGCAGCCGCGGGCCTCGGCCAGGGCCACAAGGCTGCCGGTGATGTGATGGGCTTCGCGAAAGGGAAGGCCCAGGACACGCACCAGCCAGTCGGCCAGATCCGTAGCGGTCGAAAAGCCACTCCCGGCCGCCGCTTCCAGGGCCTCGCGATTGCCGGTCATGTCGCGCACCATGCCTTCCATTGCGGCGAGGGCCAGCATCAGGTTATCGGCCGCGTCAAAGACCTGTTCCTTGTCTTCTTGCATGTCCTTGGAATAGGTCAACGGCAGACCCTTCATGACCATCATCAAGGCGGTGTTGGCCCCGTAAATGCGGCCAACCTTGGCCCGGATCAGTTCCGCCGCGTCGGGGTTCTTCTTTTGCGGCATGATGGACGAGCCGGTGGAGAAGCGGTCCGACAGGGTGACAAAGCGAAATTGCGCGGAAGACCAAATAACCAACTCCTCGGCAAAGCGGCTGAGGTGCATGGCGCTGATCGACGCGCAGGAGAGGAATTCGAGCGCGAAATCCCTATCGCTGACGGCATCCAGGCTGTTGGCGGCGGGCCGGTCGAACCCCAGCGCCGCTGCCGTCATGTGTCGGTCGATTGGAAAGGAGGTTCCAGCCAGGGCCGCAGCTCCCAATGGGCTTTCATTCATCCGCTTTCGGGCATCGAGAACGCGACCGAGGTCCCGGCCGAACATCTCAACATAGGCCATCATGTGGTGGCCCCATGTCACCGGTTGTGCGGTCTGCAAATGGGTAAACCCCGGCATGACCCAGTCCGACCCGGCCTCAGCCTGGGCAAGAAGCGCCTTGATCAGCGCCTCCAGGCCACTCTCGAAGGCATCCAGCTGGTCGCGCACCCAGAGCTTGAAGTCCGTCGCGACCTGATCATTCCGGCTGCGCCCGGTGTGCAGGCGGCCCGCGGGCGCTCCGATCAGGTCTTTCAGACGTGACTCGACGTTCATGTGAATGTCCTCAAGGGCGGTTGAGTAGGTGAATTCTCCGCTTTCAATCTCTGACAAGATCGTGAGAAGCCCTTCCCGAATGGCCTCGGCATCCTTATCAGAGATGATACCGGTCGCGGCCAGCATCGCGGCATGGGCGCGGCTGCCCGCAATGTCCTGCGCGGCCATGCGTTTGTCAAAACCGATGGAGGCATTAATTGCCTCCATGATCGCGTCGGGCCCCGCCGCAAAGCGGCCGCCCCACATCTTGTTGGAGGTCTTGGCGGCTTTATCGTCGGTCATGGCAAACCCTCGGAGGGAAGATGAGAAATTTCGTGTTCGGCCTGATGTATACGGCCCTTCTGGCAGGTGCAAATGCCGCTTGGGCCGCCAGCCCCGACATCGCTTCCCTGCGGGACGGCGACATGAAAAAGCTGGTGGTCCATGAGGCACCGCAGGCCGCATCGGACGCCCCTTTCAACCTTGCCGACGATGCGGGAACCGCGACACTGGCGGACTGGCAAGGCAAGTACGTGCTGGTCAACTTCTGGGCCACCTGGTGCGCGCCCTGCCGCAAGGAGATGCCCCAGCTTGACGCGCTGCAAAAGGAATTCGGCGGTGATCATTTCGAGGTGCTTACCATAGCGACCGGGCGCAATTCCCCCAAAGGCATCGAAAAGTTCTTTGCCGAGGCAGGGGTCGAAAACCTGCCCCGACACCAGGACCCCAGACAGGCGCTTGCCAGCCAGATGGGCATTTTCGGTTTGCCCATCACGGTGATCCTTGATCCTGAGGGGCGTGAGATTGCCCGCCTGCGCGGCGACGCCGAGTGGAACAGCGAAAGCGCCAAGGCCATCGTCAAGGCGCTGATTGAGAGCCGCGCGGGAGGTTAGTCCTAGGCGGCGTGCGCCAGGATCGCCGCCTCAGACGAGGAGAGGTTGCGCCGGGCGAAGGCCCCGTAAGTGTGTGGATCAAAGGCAAGGTCTGGATGGGCAGACAAGAGCCGCGCGCGATCATCGTCATCCAGCGATGTCAGGGCGGCGGAGGCGGGATGGAAGCTCTCCGTTTCGACCCCGTTGGCCCACATGATCTGATGCTGGTCAAAGAGCAGATGGATGTAGGTCACCTGCCGCATCTGCAGATCGACAGAGACACCCTCTCCCCTCACCAGATCCCTGGCCGTGACCAGAACCTCATCGGTGTTGAACAGTTCCTGAGCTACCGGTCCTTTTACCACCAGGCGATGTTCCGGGGAAACGATCAGATCCTCATCCGGCATGCCCGCATCGAACATCCCGGCTTTCAGGCGGATCGGCCTGAGGTGCGGCATTGCAAAAAGGCGCGCGCCGGACATCCAGCGGCTTCCGATCCACTGGATCGGCTGAAGGCCGTTGTCCTTGGTCTGGACCAGATCGCCTTCGCGCAGATCTTCGATCAGGATTGAGCCATTGCCAGTGCGCACCCGCGTGCCCGGTGTGAAACAGATCACGCCGCCTTCGCCACTCTCGTGCGAACGTCTCCCCATGGAGCCCAAGGTGTGATGCACGACCCAAAGTTCACTGTTGCGCGGGGGCAGATCATCCAGAAACATCAGCAGCGGCTGTCTTCCCCGACCCACTTCGATCAGCGTCACGGTATAGCTGCGGCCACCGTCCGTGACCACAAAACTGTTATCCATCAGGGGCATGCCGGGATTCGCGTCGTCCGGCCTTCGCTTCATCGCGACGCCTTCCTGCTCCAGTGCCGTTCCGACAAGCCGGTGCACCATACGCGCCGCGCGCTTGCGCAGTTGCTCTGCCCCATCCGCATCATCTAACCGCAAGACATCGTTCGGACCGTCCACCCGAACCGCGTCCCCGCGCCATGACCAGGCGGCTCCTTCACTGAGAGCCTTCACCGGTGGGGCATCGAGTCCGTCGATTTCTGTCTGCGACCAACTGATGACAAACGTGCCTCGAAAGCCCGTTTTCATCTCTGCTCACTGCCTCAATAGTCTTTTTATTGGGAACAGCCTAGCAAAGGTATCGATACAAAAAAAGCCCGAAATAGTCACGGATTCTAGGTTGTTGCAAATAGCCCTTCATGTGGAGAACTCTGTGGATCCTTGCGGCTTGCTTCGGGGTCGGGCGGCAATTGGCTAGGAAGCGTTCAGCATATCCCGCCCGATACTTGCAAAAAGCTTACAAATCGCTAGCGTTTCCAAAAGGAAAACCTGCGGAGCATGCCATGACCAACGTCCCAAAACCCCTCCCCGAAAGGCGCATCGTCTCCTCCCGACATCTGGCCGAAGGTGAGGGATGGGAGGCCTCCGAGCTGGAATACGGGATGATCATCGCCTACAACGCCTTCACCCGCTGGATGTCGCGCTGCATGGCGGCGGCAGGAAACGGGGATCTGACGCCTCTCGAAATCCTGGTGCTGCACAATACCAACCACCGTGGACGGGAAAAGCGGCTAACGGACATCTGCTTCCTGCTCAACATCGAGGATACCCATACTGTCAACTACGCTCTGCGCAAGCTGCTGAAGCAGGAACTGATCGAGGCCGAAAAACGCGGCAAAGAGGTTTTCTACCGCGCCTCTGACAAGGGTGCCGCCCTGTGCGATGCATACCGCAAGATCAGGCAGGATTGTTTTCTGGACGGCCTGCCCCGCATGGACATGAACGGGGAAGAGCTGCGCCGGGTGGCGGCGCAGTTGCGGGCGATATCAGGCCAGTATGACCAGGCCAGCCGCGCGGCGGCTTCGCTCTAGGCGATCTTCTTGAGGGGCGCTTCCGTTTCAGCCAGAAGAGCCGCCATCACCCGCGCCGTATCGTTCATGCGGTTGGAGAAGCCCCACTCGTTGTCATACCAGCTGACGACCCGAACCATGCCGCCCTTGGTCACCTTCGTCTGGCCGGCAGCGAAGCAGGAGGAATGAGGGTCATGGTTGAAATCGATGGAGACCATGGGGTCTTCCTCGTAGGATAGCACCCCTTGCAACGGACCTTCGGCGGCGGCCTTGACCGTGGCCTTCACCTCAGCGGCCGTCACCGCCCGACCCGGCATAAAGCTTAGATCGACGAGGGAGACATTTGCAGTGGGCACTCGCACGGCAGAGCCTTCGAGGCGGCCCTTCAGATGCGGGATCACTTCGGCAATCGCCGTCGCCGCACCGGTTGAGGTGGGCACCATCGAAAGAGACGCCGCCCGGCCCCGGTAGAGATCACGGTGCGCCGTGTCATGGCTTGGCTGGTCGCCGGTGAAGGCATGGATGGTGGTCATGTAGCCCGTTTCGATCCCGAAAGCCTCATCCAGTACCTTGGCCAGCGGGGCAAGACAGTTGGTGGTGCAGGAGGCGTTGGAGACGATCACGTCATCCGCCTTCAGGTCCAGGTGGTTCACACCGTAGACAACCGTGCGGTCAGCACCTTTTCCGGGGGCCGAGATGAGCACGCGCTTCGACCCGTTTTCCAGATGCGCCGAGGCCGTTTCACGGCTGGTGAAAAGCCCGGTGCATTCGTAGGCGATATCGACGTCTGCCCAGGGCAGTTGAGCCGGATCGCGCTGAGCGGTCAGGCGGATGCTGTGCGGACCGATGTGAAGGGTGTCACCGTCAAGCCGGGCCTTTTCTTTGAGACGACCGTGGATCGAATCGTACTTGAGCAGGTGCAAAAGTGTTTCCGGCGGGGCCAGGTCATTGATTGCGACAACCTCGATGTCCTTCGCCCGCTCTTCCAAAAGCGCCCGCAGCACGCAGCGTCCGATCCGTCCGAATCCGTTGATGGCAATTCTTGTCGTCATGGTGTGGCCTCCGGTAACTCCAGATTGCGGGCTTGTTAGCGCTAACAAAGATAAAAATCAAGCCCTCCCCGCGGTCTCATCAGATCATGGCATTTAGCGGCTGTGGGCGGGGTGACGGCGGCGGACGGACGCGGGGCGACCGGGCAAGGACAGGCTGGTATCGTTGCGCATCTTCCGCGCAATAACCTTGCCCTTGGCGATGACGCACAGACGGTCAGGCCGCAGGCGCAGGGCCTCAATCGGGTTGCCCGCGTCGAGCAGGACGAGCGAGGCCTTGGACCCTACCTGAAGGCCATAGTCTTTCAGCCCCATGATACGGGCGTTAACCTCGGTCACCATCTCAAAGGCCCGCCGCATCTCCTCGGGCGAGGTCATCTGCGCCACATGAAGCCCCATGAAGGCCACATCAAGCATGTCCGCCGTACCCAGCGAATACCAGGGATCGAGAACGCAATCCTGGCCCCAGCCCACGTCGATACCCATGGCCTGCATTTCCTTCACGCGCGTCAGCCCGCGTCGTTTAGGGAAGGTATCGTGCCGACCCTGCAGGACGATGTTGATGAGGGGGTTCGGGATGGCCGCCACCTGCGCCTCCGCCATGAGCGGTAGAAGCTTCGAGACATAATAGTTGTCCATCGAATGCATGGAGGTAAGGTGCGACCCGGCCACCCTGCCCTGCAGGCCCAGGCGCTGTGTCTCGTAGGCCAGTGTTTCGATGTGCCGGGACATGGGATCATCCGTTTCATCGCAGTGCATGTCCACCATGAGGCCACGCGCGGCGGCAACCTCGCAAAGCGTTGTGACCGAACGGGCACCTTCGGCCATCGTTCTTTCGAAATGGGGGATGCCGCCTACGACGTCGACGCCCATGTCGAGCGCACGGATGGTATTCTCGTAGGCCGTCGGGTCTCGGAAGAGGCCATCTTGGGGAAAGGCCACCAGTTGCAGGTCAATGTAGTCGGAAACCTCGCGCCGCACCTCCAGCAGCACCTCGACCCCCATCAAACGGTCGTCGCAGGTATCGACGTGGGAGCGAATGGCAAGCAGGCCCATGGAAGCCGCCCAGTCGCAGTATTCCAGCGCGCGGGCCTTTACTTCTTCGGCTTGCATAACATGCTTGAGTTCGCCCCACAGGCCAATGCCTTCGAGCAGGGTGCCGGAGGCATTGATGCGCGGGATGCCGTAGCTGAGGGTGGCGTCCATGTGGAAATGGGGATCGACGAAGGGCGGGCTGACGAGATCACCAGTGGCGTCGATGATTTCACCCGCTTCGGCGGTGGAGAGGTCGTCTATGGCAGCGATCTTGCCGTCGCGGATGCCGATGTCTGTGACGCTTTCATTAGGCAGCGTGCCGCCCTTTACGATCAGATCGAACATCACCGTTCCCCCTTGTTGAAAGGCACCATCAGGGCCGCTGGCACCTGGGCGCGGCGCGACATGACCACCAGTGCCAGGATTGACAGAATATAGGGCATCATCAGGAAATACTGGTAGGGAATATCCGACCCAAGCGGCGTCTGCTGCACCCGGATTTGCAACGCGTCGAAGGCGGCGAAGAGCACCGCACCCAGCAGCGTCTTGCCCGGTCGCCAGGAGCCGAAGACCACCAGCGCGATGCAGATCCAGCCGCGCCCGTTGACCATCTCGAAGAAGAAGGAGTTGAAGGCGCTCATGGTCAGGAAGGCCCCGCCGACCGCCATCAGGCCGCTGCCCACCATCACCGCGCCCATGCGGATTGCCGAGACGCTGAGGCCCTGGGCCTCCACGGCCGCCGGGTTCTCCCCCGCTGCGCGCAGCGCAAGGCCAAGGGGGGTGCGGTAGAGCGTGAGGCTGACCAGGATTACAAGGACGAAGGCCAGATATGTGAGTGGCGTCTGGGAGAAAAGCGCGGGCCCGATCAGCGGCACGTCGGACAGGAGCGGGATCTCGAAGGGTTGAAAAGCCTCGATCTTGGGCGGTGAGGTGACCTCTGGCAGGGCAAGGCGGTAGCAGTAGTAGGTGAGCGAGGTGGCGAGCAGCGTGATACCCAGCCCCACCACATGCTGGCTCAGGCCGAAGGGGACCGTCAGCGCCCCGTGCAGCAGGCCGAAAAGCATCCCCGAAGCCATCGCCACCGCCACGCCGAACCAGAGCCCGCCCCCCAGATAGACCGTCATCCAACCGGCAAAGGCCCCCACCACCATGATCCCTTCGATGCCAAGGTTCAGCACTCCGGCCCGCTCGCAGATCAGCTCGCCCAGGGCCGCAAAGATCAGGGGCGAGGCGATCCGGATCGCGGCGGTCCAGAAGCTGGCGGAAAGGAGGATGTCGAGAATATCCATTAGTCCCGCCTCACCCGGAATCGTGTGAGCATGATCGCCAGCACCATCATCAGAAGCGCCAGCGCCAGCATGATGTCGGCAAGGTAGGTGGGCACGCCCGCCGCCCGGCTCATGCTGTCGGCGCCCACGAAGATGCCCGCGACGAAAAGGGCTGCCACCACAACGCCCAGCGGATTGAGCAGTGCCAGCATGGCCACGATGATGCCGGTGTATCCAAAGCCGGGAGAGATATCCAAGGTGAGGCTTCCCTTCAGCCCCGCCACTTCCGAAAAGCCCGCGAGCGCTGCGAGGCCGCCGGAGAGGAGTGCCGTCTTGATCAGCACAAGGTTCACCGGGATGCCTGCGAAGGCGGCCGCTTCGGGGTTTTGCCCCACCGCCCGCATCTCGTAGCCCAGTGTGGTGCGGCGCTGGATCACCCAGATGACGAGGGCCGAAATGAGGGCGAGGGCGAAGCCCCAGTGCAGCCGCAGCCCTTCGACGATACGGGGCAGACGCGCCTCGGAGATGAGCCGGGCGGACTTGGGCCAGCCGAGACCCATGGGATCCTTCAATGGCCCCTCCAGCAGCATGGATACCCACAGAAGAACCACGAAATTCAAAAGCAGTGTGGTGACCACTTCATCCACGCCGAAACGGGTCTTGAGGAAGGTGGGCACCAGCAGAACAACGGCGCCCGCCAGCATCGCCGCGATGGCCAGCGTTGGCAGAAGAGCGGCGGAGGGCCAGCCCAGCGCGCCTGTGCCCAGCACCACCGTGACGACCGCGCCCATGTAAAGCTGCGCCTCCGCCCCGATGTTCCAGAGCTTGGCGCGAAAAGCGACGGCAACGGCGAGTCCGGTGAAGATGAGCGGTGTTGCCCGGTTGAGGGTTTCGAGCGTCGCGAATTTGGAACCGAAAGCGCCCTTCACGATCAGCCCCAGCACGGAAAAGGGCTGTGCCCCGGCGATCATGGCCAACAGCGAGGCGGCGATCACGGTCGCAAAGAGCGCGATCGCGGGCAGGCCCAGGCGCCTGGCAAACGTCGGATTGGCGACAGGCTCAAGCCGCATGACCGAACCCCTGACCCGCCATCCAGACGCCCAGTTCCGCCGTGCTCAACTGCCCCCGCGCGAAGGGGGGTGAGAGACGGCCCTCGGAAATGACGTGAATCACGTCCGACAGGGCCGTGATTTCGTCCAGGTCTTCGGAAATGAGCAGCACAGCCGCGCCCCGGCCCCGCGCGGCCAGAAGCTGTTCGTGCACGTAGGTAAGCGCCCCGATGTCGAGGCCGCGCACTGGCTGATTGGCGAGGATCACCTCCGGCTCGGTCTCCAGTACGCGGCCGAGGATCAGCTTTTGCATGTTCCCGCCGGACAGCAGACGGATACGCGTCTCGGGACCGGGGCAGCGTACATCGTACCCCGTAATGACCTGCCTGGTGAAGTTCCGCGCCGCACCCCAGTCCATCCAGCCATGGCGGCTGAAGGGGGGCTTGGCATAGAGTTCCAGCACCGCGTTTTCGGTCAGATCGAAATCGGCGATGGTGCCGGTGCGGTGGCGGTCCTCGGGGATACGGGCGATCCCTGCGGCAAGGGCCGCACGGGGGGACCAACCCTGCGGG
>JABDKA010000088.1 GCA_013002405.1 Sulfitobacter sp.
GTGCTTGAGCGCGGCCAGACCATCCTGGAGGGACCAAAGGGACAGGTGGAACTGGCACGGCTGCAAAGGGCAGTGTCGGTTTAGGTCAGGTGGCGGAGCAGGCTTTCCTCTGGCGACACGCTTATGCCGACATGGCCCCGGGTCCAATCGCTACTGTACCGGAACCAATTGCACTCGCCGCCTTGGAATATTCGACCCTTCAGCATGTTAGACAAAAGCCAGAACGACAACACTCGAGCCAAGACCGGGACCGTTGACTGGTGGCATGGTGCGACCATCTACCAGATCTACCCGCGGTCTTTTCAGGACAGCAATGATGAAGGCATCGGGATCTTGCGCACGATGTCCGCAATCATCTTTGCGCCGCGCCCCCAAAGCCGCACGTCCATGCCGCTGCGCGCCAAGGTTGCCGCCAGCGCGGTGCCTAAGGAGCCGACACCTAGGACTGCGACAGTCTAGAAAGGGTGGGCGGAACGCGGAAAACCTGAGCCTTCGATGGGCAGGTGTATCATCTTTCATTGTCCATTCGGCGGGCTTCCCAGACGGTTTCGGTGGCGTTGCAGCGATGACTGTTGAAAGGAGCCGTGGTTCCGCGCGGGCCAAAGTCAAATCTGCGGGGGCCTGATGGCCGCTTCATTCCGTTCAAAGGGCGTACTGATTATTCTTTGGGCTAAATCTGCTGCCAAACGAAATACTGCGATGCAACAAAGGCCCGGTGGGGGCACTCGTCCAGCGATGCAAAACATCGGGCAGTTCACTGAGTGTATCCGTTCGCACCGCCAGCATTCGGTCGCAGGGCTTGGCACGCTCCTTGGCGTGCCCTCCGTCACGGATCAGCGGTTTGATTGCGGGGCCAGGGCAGGCATACTGAAGGCGACGCCGTTCCTTGCCCAATCCATCCCCGAGCGTGCCGAGGGGCCCGCCGTCTTCACGGGCGCGCCGTGTGCCGTCGCGGTGAGGTAGGACGGGCCCTGAAACGCGCTAGAACTTCTCGACCCAGGGCCGCACCGCGACCTCATTCGACCAGGCGCTACGGTCCTGTTCAATCAGGTGCCGGTAGGTGCGGGCGATGGCATCTGGCCGCAGCATTGAGCCCGGCCGGTCTTGCGGTTCGGTCCGTCCGGGGTTCAGGATCGCCCCGTCGATATTGATCCAGGCGACGTGAATGCCCTGAGGGTGCAGTTCGCGCGCCATGCTTTCGGCCAGACCGCGCTGCGCAAATTTTCCCATGGCAAAGGGGGCGGATTGCGGAAAGCCTTTGACGCCCGCAGATGCCCCGGTGAACAGGATGGTGCCCCGGACTCCTGCGACCGGATCCGCCGCAAGCATCCGTCTGGCAGCGTGTTTCCCTGCCAGGAAGGACCCGATGGCCGTTACCTCCACGGCATTGCGTATATCCTCGGCGGACAGTTCTGCTATTGGCCCGCGCGTTCGTGCGGAGGGATTGTAGATCACGACCCGCGGTGCCGCTGGCAGATCGTCGAAGAGCTTGGCAACCGCAGCCTCGTCCGTGCCGTCGAGCTGTACCGTCCGGGCGTCTGTTTCCTGGGCAAGGCCCGCGATCTTGTCCACGTTGCGCGCCGAGAGTGTGAGGCTGTAGTCGCGCATCAGTTCCCGCGCCAGGGAGGCGGACAGCCCGTCGCCGACCCCAATGATAACTGCCTGTGGTTTGCTCATTTGCCTTCCTCCCTGATCCATAAGCACATGGATAACTCCCTTTGCCGAAGGCTTACCACCTTTGCCGTCGGTAATGTAAGGAAAGGCACGGCCTGCATGGCAAAGCCGGACCGCTCACTTTGACATCTATCAATCCGTCCCGCCCCTTTTTGGCTTAGCGATGATTGCGGACCTAGGGAGGATAACATGTTCAAGACCATTCTGGCTGCAGTCGACGGCTCAGACACGGGCGGCCGCGCACTTAAAGCGGCGATTGATCTGGCCATCAAGGACAAAGCCAAACTCTATATTGTCCACGTGCATCTGCACGGTCGCCCCGTGGAGGAACTGGAAAGGATGGCGGAAATCGAACACCTCGTTCCAGAGCTAACTGGGTATGAGATGCCAACTGCGGTCCGTGGCACCGCGATGACGCGCGAGCTGTTGGCGCACGCCGCGCATGAGGCGCGTGTCGCGTCCGAACTGGGCGACCTGGTCCTGCGCCGCGCGCGGCAGCAGGCGAAGGAGGCAGGGGTAGAGACTGTCGATACCTTCTCCGCCAGTGGCGATTATGCGGACGGCATCCTGGATGCGATCGATGAAACGGGCGCGGATCTGGTTGTCATGGGACGGCGCGGATTGGGAAAGATCCGCCAGATGCTGCTTGGAAGCGTCTCCAACAAGGTGGTTCAAAACGCCGGGTGTGCGGTTCTGCTGATCCAGTGACGCTGCGCCTGTAGTTTCCGGCCATGCCCAAATGCCTTGTTTTTGGGCGTCCGGATGCCTAGCCTCGGGCATGAACAAAGGGGTGACAAAACTATGACGCAGTTGATCCGGTTTGCCCTCATTTCAGGTCTGCTCGGGTTTCATTCCCCGGCGTCGGCTGATGAATGGGTTGTGGGCCTTGGCGGGTCCGACCTTTTCGATGAGGTGCGCGCGGAAGCTGCTGCGGGGCTGCTGGAATATCACTCCGATCCCTTTTTCGAACGTCCCCTCTTGTCGATGAGTTGGCTTCTGGCCGTTCAGTTCGACACCACGGACAATCACTTTATCGGGGCAGGGGTATATGCCCTTCGCCCCTTCGCTCGCCGCAACCTCTTTGTCGAGGCAAGCTTTGCCGTCGGTGGGTATCACCAGGGAACTTTCGTGGGGAAGGGGGCCGAAAGTCTCCTATTCCGCTCCAGCATCGGGGTCGGGATGCAACTGAAGAATGAGAGCCGCCTCTCGATTTCATTAGACAGTCTTCTCGACAAGAAATTCACATTCGACAATCCCGGCAAAGAGGCGATCATGCTGCGGTATACCCGCCCCTTCTGACTGGGCTTGATGTCGCCGCCCGCCGCCCAGTTGAAGCGTCTGGGTTTTATTGGTTGAGTGACCAAAGTACTCGCGAATGGTTGCCCGGGCACCCGCATCCGTCACTTCAATGGGTTCCGTGCAGACCCTTAACGGCGATTTGCAGCCGGTCCAGTGCGGCGGCAAGGCGCGCGCGGGGGCAGGCGATGTTGAGGCGGCCAAAGCCTGCCCCCTGGGGACCAAAGGCAATCCCACGGGTGATTGACCAGCCCGCACGCTGTCTGAGAAAGGTGGTCAGATCGTCGGGCGCAAGGCCAAGGTCACGGAAGTCTAGCCAGATCAGAAAGGTGCCGTCTGGTTCTATAAGATCGACACCCTCAATCTCCGCAAGTCGGTCCCTGACAAGGTCCAGATTTCCGCCGATATAGTTGATTGCCGCATTCAGCCAGGAACCGCCCCTGGCATAGGCCGCCGCCATCGCGACTGAGGCGAAGGCGTTGTTCTTGTTGACAGTCAGTCGGCTGTTCTCAGCCTGAAACACCCTGCGGCGGTTCTCATCCGGGACGACCGTGAAGGCCGAACAGCAGGCCGCGATGTTGAAGCTCTTGGCGGGCGACAGGCAGGTGATGGAATTGCGTGCCGCCTCCTCCGACAGGGAGGCAAGGGGCGTGTAAGAGTGACCCGGAAAGGTGATATCGCCGTGGATCTCGTCCGAGACAACGAGAACGTCATGGCGGCGGCAGATGGTGGCGAGGCGGGCGAGCTCTTCTCGGGTCCAGACCCGGCCAACCGGGTTGTGCGGATTGCAAAGAAAGATCATCTGGGCATCGGGATGGCTTGCCGCATGCTCTAGTGCGTCGAAGTCCATCTGATACCGACTATCCTTCAGGACCAACGGGTTTTCGATCATTCGACGTCCGTTTTCTGCGATGATGTCAGCGAAGTCGAAGAAGACGGGCGGCTGCACGATGATGCCCTTGCCTGGCGCGGTAAAGAGATTGACCGCCATCGCAAGGATGTTCAGCACGTTGGGCGCCCGCAGGATGTGCGCCGGGTCGACCGTCCAACCGTGCCGCACCCTCAACCAGTTGGTCAGCGCGGGCATCAGTCCATCCGGCACGGCCTCATAGCCATAGAGACCGTGCGCGGCGCGCCTTGTTATGGCCTCCGTGATCGAGGGGGCTACGCGGAAATCCATGTCCGCAACGCCAGCCGGAAAGAGGTCCATCCCGTCTTGGCCCAGCACGATCCGGTGATGCTTCAGGGCCGGAACCTCCCGGCGGTCGATCACCATGTCAAAGTCGAAATCAGCCATAGGCTGCTCCGTCAAGTTCGCCCGGGCAAACGGGGGATCGGGCCGTTTCAGTCCGCATCCGACGCGATCTGAAAAAGCGCGTCTCCGCGCCGCGTCTGCGCCATCGCGCGCATGGCAAGGACCATGCCCTGACAGGGTGAGGCAACCTCATCCGGTGCCCTTTCCGGTGTCTCCGGATGATGGATGAGGGCGACGACCTCGCCCCTGGCGACTTCCTCACCGATTTCTTTGAGCGGCTCGAAGAGCCCTGCCTCATAGGCAAAGATGGAGCCCTTGGCATGGACCCTGCGCGTGCCCTGCGTGGCGTCTGGGCTGTGGTCCGGCAACATGCCCAGAACGTGCAGGATGCGGTGCAGCCCCCGTTCCGTCTGGCGAAGCACATCGCCCGTCACACATCCGGCGCCACCAAGCTCTGCCATTACGTTAATGACTCCCTTGCGGTTGGCCGCACCCATGGCGGTCCGGGCAGTGCTGTTGCTCCCGCCGCCCCCCGTGAAGACCCAAGTATAGGGCAGATCGAAGGCCTCTGTCAGGGCCTTCAGACCTGTCTCTTCCTCTGGCGAATGACCCGGTCCGCGCAGCAAGGTCGCGGGATAGATCAGGGAAGAGCCGCCGGAATGAAGATCGACCGCGTAGTCAGCCAATGGCAGGATCACCTCTTCGTGGTAATGGGCAATCATCTGGGACGGTGTGCCCTTCGGATCCCCCGGATAGAGGCGATTAAGGTTGCCATCGTCGATGGGGGAGACCCGGTTGCCCGCCTCGGCCGCGGGGGCATTCACGGTCGGCAGAAGGATCAGGCGTCCGCGGATCTGGTCGGACCCAAGCTGCCGCGCGAGGTTCGCAACTGCGATCTGCCCTTCGTATTCATCCCCGTGTACCCCGGCTGAGATCACGAGCGTCGGCCCGTCACCCTTGCGGATGACCGTGATCGGCACGGCGACCCAGCCGTAGGCAGAGCGATGGATGGAGTGGGGCACACGCAGGTAGCCTGTCTGCTTGCCACCCGCATCGAAATCGACCTCGGACGTGATCTGCGTTTCGGTCATGCCCCCCCCACTTCGGCAATTGCCGATCTCACTTTGGGCTATGGCATCAGTGCTGATGGATCAAGCTCCGGTATTTTGGCCATTGCCGAGACAGGACCCCCAATGCCTTCGCCACGTCGGTTCATCCGGTATTGTTTGCCGTCTGTCAGCCTATTGCGCCGTCCAGCCGCCGTCGACCGGGATCGTCGTACCGGTCACGTTATGAGCGATCGGATCGCAAAGCCAGAGAGCGAGCGACCCGATCTCGGCCGGGTCGGAGAGGCGGCGCGAAGGCTGTTTTTCCGCCAGCAGATTGGCGACGCCCTTTTCGCGGTCCCCACCGAACTGCGCCGCGCGGGCCGCAACCTGTGGTTCGATGATCGCCGTTTCAGTCCAGCCGGGCGCGATGCAATTGACGGTGACGCCGCCTGCCTGCTTGCTTCCTGCGTCCGCATACTCCAGGGCGGCGACCTTGCTCATCCCCACGAGCCCGAATTTTGAGGCCACATAGGGCGCCTTGTTCACTGAGGCGACAAGCCCGTGCACCGATGCGATGTTGATCACCCGGCCATAGTCCCGCGACGCCATCCCGGGCAGGGCAAGGCGCATGGTGTGAAAGGCCCCCGACAGGTTCACCGCCAGGATCGCGTCCCAGGTTGCGGCATCGGCCTCGGCCAGACTGACAGTCTTCTGAATACCGGCGTTGTTGACCAGGATATCGGGGCCGCCCCAGTCAGCGACGTCACGCATCATCCGCTCAATCGCCGGAACATCGCGCATGTCCGCCTCAAAGAACCGCACCTCCGGTGAACCGGCCCGCCGGAGCTGTTCTGCCGCGGTCTCTGCCTCTTCCGCCGTTGCCAGCCCGTGCAAGGCGATGCGTGCACCGGCTCCCGCAAGTGCCTCGGCGATTGCCAGCCCGATACCCTGAACCGAACCGGTTACCAGCGCGGTCTTTCCATCCAGTTTTTTCATATCTCAGCCTCTCCCTTCAGCATGTCACGCAATTCGGTCTTGAGCACCTTGCCGTAATTGTTTTTCGGCAGTGCTTTTACGAAGTGATAATGTTTGGGGCGCTTGAACCGTGCAATCCGGTCCAGGCAGAGCGCGTCGAGTGTGGCCCTGTCCACCGCCGCGTCCGAGGCGGTAACGACAAAGGCTGTGACCACCTCGCCCCATTCCGGCTCCGACTGGCCCACCACCGCCACCTCGATGACGGCCTCGTGCGACAGAAGTACTTCCTCCACCTCGCGGGGATAGATATTTGACCCGCCCGATATGATCATGTCCTTGGACCGGTCCTGCAGGGTGACATAGCCATCCGCATCCATGTGGCCCATATCGCCGGTCCACAGCCAACCGTCGCGGATCGTCCTGGCCGTCGCCTCGGCGTTCTGCCAATATCCCTGCATCACGGTACGGCCGCGCACGACGATCTCTCCGACACTTCCCCGTGGCACCTCGTGGCCTTCGGCGTCAAAGATCGCGACCTCCACTTCGGTCTGGGCGCCGCCCACCGAATTGAGACGCTCACGCCAACGCGGGTGCTCGCGGTCCGCGACATCGTGGCGGGCAAGCGCGGTGATCCCCATCGGGCACTCCCCCTGGCCATAGATCTGCACAAAGCGTGGCCCCATAACCTCAACCGCCTCAAGAATGTCGGCCTCGTACATCGGGCCGCCCGCATAGACGATGGTGCGCAACCCTTCACCGGTCTGCCCGCCTGCCTTCGCCTCATCCACCAGCCGCCGGACCATGGTCGGAGCAGCGAACATGGAGACTGACCCGATCTGCGGTGCGAGCGTCAGGATCTCAGCAGCATCGAAGCCGCCGCTTTCGGGAACCACGTGCCGTGCGCCGCGCAGGATATGCATAAAATTGTAGATGCCCGCGCCGTGGCTCATGGGGGCGGCATAGAGGATTGCATCCTCCTTTCGGACCTCGTCCACATCGACGAAATAGCTCAGCGTCATGGAGGCCATGTTGCCCGCCGTCAGCATCACGCCCTTGGGCCGCCCGGTCGTGCCGGAAGTGTAGAAGAGCCAGATGAGATCGTCGGCGTCCAGGGTGGATGGTACTTCCTGTCCTGGCCCTTCGCGCATGGCCTCGAAGGTGCTGCTTTGAACCGACAGGCAGGTGGTTTCGGCACTCAAGATGCCTGCAAGCGCCGCCGCACTTCGGTCATCGCTGAAGATGATGCGCGCACCGGTATCGCCGATGATCCAGGCGGCCTCCCTTGCGTGCAGCTTGGCGTTGATGGGCACGGCGACAGCGCCGCGCCACCAGATGCCATAAAGCGCTTCGAGATAGGCGGTGCAATTGCCGCAGAGGAGCGCCACGCGGTCGCCGGGCCCGATGCCAAGGTCCGCCAGCGCATGGGCAATGGAGGCTGCCCTTTGCGCGAAGGTCGCGTAATCGGCCAGGCACCGGGTGCCCGAAAAGAGTGCGGGCGCATCGGGCACCCGCGTGGCGGTCCGGGCGAGCCACAGGGCAGGGTTCATGCCACTGCCTCCAGGATGGAGCAATAATTGGCAACGCCCGATCCGCCCATGTTGAAGACTGCCGCCAGTTCGGCCCCCGGAACCTGCATCGCGCCTGCCTCACTGGTGACCTGACGTGCCGCCAGCACATGCATCGACACGCCTGTTGCACCCACCGGATGACCCTTGGACTTGAGCCCGCCAGAGAGGTTCACGGGCAGCCGTCCCCCGCGCGCCGTTGCACCTTCGGCCAGAAGCCTTGCGCCCTGGCCCTTCTTGGCCAACCCCATCGCCTCGTAAATCAGCAGCTCGGCGATGGTGAAGCAGTCATGCACCTCGGCCGCGTCGAGATCGTCGAGCGTGATCCCGGCCGCGTCGAAGGCCGCGGCAAAGGTGTGGCGGGCGGCGGTCAGTTCGGTCAGATCCCGGCGCGACATGGGCAGGAAGTCATTCATCTGCACAGCGGCCCGGAAGCCGACGGCGCGCGGGAAATCCGTGGCCATCTCATCGGAGGTCAACACCAGCGCCGCTGCGCCATCGCTGATCAGGGAGCAATCCGTCATCCGCAGGGGCGCGGCGATCATCGGGTTCGTTTCAGACACGCGGTTACAGGCGGCAAAGCCGATATCCTTGCGCAGGTGCGCCAGTGGATTGTCGAGCGCGGCAGCGTGGTTCTTTGCCGCGATCCGCGCCAGCGCCTCGGACTGGTCCCCGTAGGCCTGAAAATAGGCCTGAGCGAAGCGGGCAAAGATCTGTGGAAAGGACAGGCCGCTTTCCTCGGCCTGGTAGGAAGCCCCGGCCAGTGCCTTGGTCACGCCTTGGGTGTCGCGGGCGGTCATCTTCTCGGCCCCGATCACCAGGGCAGTACCGATGCGCCCCGACCTTATGGCGTCACGAGCGGCATAAATCGCGGCGGAGCCCGACGCGCAGGCATTCTCGACCCGCGTCGCGGGGGTAAAGCGCATCGCCGGATCAAGCCCGAGGACAAGCGAGGCGGGGAAAGCATCCGGCACCAGACCATTGTTGAAATGCCCGATCCAGACAGCATCCACATCGCCGGGCGCAAGCCCCGCATATTCAAGCGCCTCGCGTCCGGCGGTAAGGATCAGTTCCTCGAAAGTGCTGTCCTTGTGCGCGCCAAAGGGTGTGTGCCCCCAGCCGACGATCCTTGCATCCATGATGACCTCCCCGATATGGTCCGGGAATACCATGCCTCCGACCCACCAGCCAATTCCGGAAAACTACGTAACGGCCCCCGATGGATGAACTGACCGCAATCGCCTTTGAACAGGCGCCCATCGGGATAATTTACTCCGAAGACCGCGTCATCCGCCTGTGCAATCCGCGCTTCGCCGAAATGTTCGGCTATACGCGGGCCGCCCTCAAGGATGCGTCGCTGTCAGAGCTCTATCCCTCTACGGCGGAGTTCGAACGTATCGGCGCGCTTGGCACGAAAGCGATGTCAGGTAGCGGACGATACGCCGATGAACGCATCATGCGCCGCCGGTCGGGCGATCTTTTCTGGTGCCGCGTGCGGGGCCAATCCCTTACCCCTGCGACACCCTTCGCAAAGGCGGTCTGGTCCTTTGCCGATCTGTCCGAGGTACGGCCTACCACCGATCTGACGATGCGCGAACGGCAGGTGGCAAAGCTGATGGCCGAGGGGCGCACCACCAAGGAAATCGCTCACGGGCTTGAGATTTCGCCCCGCACGGTGGAGGTGCACCGCGCGAACCTGCTCAAGAAAATGGACGCGAGAAACAGCCTTGACCTTGTCGCCCGTCTGGTAGGTATTCCGCTGCTGGAGTAGGGACACAAGGATCAGACTGCCGTCGCAGCAAGCCTCAGACCGCGGTTTGTGCTCCCGATCATGCTTTCCGGTTGTCTTCCGGCATGTCCGCAGAAAGTGTGGGGACATGACACGGGCAGACCAGACAACGCGCAGGGCCGGGGAAAGGTTTCCGCAGCTGCTGTTCAGCATCTTGCCGTGGGGTCTGGCGGCGCTCTTTCTGTTGGCCTTGCCGTACGTCTTTGGGGCAAATTCGACCATCACCATCATGAACCAGATGGCCATCACCATCGTCTTTGCGCTTTCTTACAACATGCTGCTGGGGCAGGCCGGTATGCTCAGCTTTGGGCACGCGATCTATCTGGGCTTTGGCGGGTTCATGTGCATTCATCTGATGAACCATTTTCAGGATGAAGGCTGGCCTGTGCCCCTGCCTGTGCTGCCTTTCTTTGCCGGGCTCTTCTCGATGGGAATGGCAACGCTGTTCGGGGCCATATCCACCGGCAGGGCCGGCACGGTGTTCGCCATGATCTCCCTCGGGATCGTTGAACTGGTCGCTTCCTTTTCTATTGTGGTCTCCGCCTTTTTTCGGGGCGGCGGCGTGAGCGGTGACCGGACCCTCGGCGTGCCCTTTTTCGGGATCGAATTCCTGCGTCAGATCGAGGTCTATTACCTGATATCCTTCTGGTTGATCCTCTCCGTGGCCCTGATGTACCTCTTCTCCCTCACCCCTCTTGGACGGATGGCCAATGCGGCGCGCGACAACCCCGAGCGTGTCGAATTTCTGGGCTATTCAGCGCGCTGGGTCAGGTTCTTTTCCTTCATCGCGGCAGGTTTTTTCGCGGGTGTCGCTGGCGGCCTTTTTGCAATCAATTATGAGATCGCGACCGCGGAAAACCTGAGCGTTCAAGCGTCGGGCGTTATCTTGATGATCACTTTTCTTGGAGGGATCGGGTTCTTCTTTGGTCCCATCCTGGGGGCGATTTTGTTTACCACATTGCAGACGGTACTCAGCCTGCACACCGATCTCTGGCAGCTCTATGTCGGCGTGTTGTTCCTGGCGACGGTGATGTTCTTTCCCTCCGGTCTGGCGGGCATCCTGATGATACATGTCCCGGTCATCCGGAACGGACATCTGCGTGATCTTGTCTGGCCCTACGTCCGGGTGGTGCTGCCAGCGGTGATCGGAACTCTGGGCCTTTGCGCCCTGGTCGAGCTTATTTTTCACAGCCGCCATATCGTAGGCGGCGGACAGGAAATGACCCTGTTCTGGGTCACCTTTCACAAAGCAAATCCCGGCCCTTGGGTGATCGCCGCCGGGGTGGCTTTTGCAGGGATCTGGACCAGCAAGCGCAATGCGCCCGCGCTGACAGCTGCCTGGCACATCGCCTCCGATCCGTCGAAAAGGGGCACGGCACTCCTCTGATTATGATGGGCTGGCGTCGCTGGTCTTCAGCGGTTTTGCCGGATAACCCACGCGCCGCATGTCAGCTTGACTTGAAACGGTAGGTGCTGGCGCGGGCGTGGAGCCGGTGTATGTCCTCATCCGCGATGCCAAGTTCGTCGAGATGCCGGACCAGCGAGTCGAGATAGGCGAAATTGGGTCCAAGCCCGCCCTCCGCAACGGCAATCATTTGTGCGGCCTCTTCTTCGGGCAAGTCCGGCATGTAGCGGCGATTGTTCCGATCCATCACGAAGGTCAGCGCGCTGACCGGTCCCTGCGGCGTTGCAACCTCCAGAAATAGCGGGAGGTAAGCCCCCGCGAACATCTCACGACGCCACATGAATTGAGTTTCCGGGTCGACCAGTGCCGCGGGGATGCGGAAGACAACCCCATCGCAATGCCCGCCTTCATCAAGCGCGGCCATCAGCCCGGGCCGCTCGTGGGTGCCGCGCCCGCCTTCGAGCCGCATGCAGAACCGTCGGCGCCAGCCCGGCAGTGTCCCGTACCGGTATTCTTCTACCTGGACAGCCGGATCCCATATGAGCGAGCCGTAGGCAAACACCCAGAGATCCTGCCCCCATCGGTCATTGAGCACCGCCTGCCGGTTGGCTTCTCTCGCCTCATGATCCATCCGCCAGCCGGGTGGCCAGCCCTCCTCAAGTGCCTGGATATCAAGCTCGGCAAAGCGGTCCTGACCGAAACGCATTTCGGACTCGTCCGGCGGTGTGATCAGGCCGCGCAGCGCGGGGGTGTAGCGGAAGACATGCTGAGGAAAGGGCATAGCAGGATTTAGCCCGCATTTCGGCCGGGGTGCCAGAGGTGTTTTGACCGAAACAAGATCATCCCGCTGACCGATGCGCCTGAAATACGGCGGGCCGTTCTGATCGCTGAACTTCTGGTGTTTGCGGCCCTTCGGTCAGATCGCGTGACAGCTTCAGTCCGAAAGCGCCAATAAGGAGCGCAGGTTCTTCAAGGGTGTCATCCGAGCGATCGACTTCGAGCGGATCAGGTTGTCCTCCGGTACCGTCGCCATCCCTCATTCCGTGAATCGATCACCCTACTACCTGAACCAAGTGCCCTTCAGGCAGCTGCGTACCGGCGAGGGGCCCTCGATCCCGTTGCTTGGCGGCAATCAAGGTGACGAATACGAAGGGCCGACGGTTCTGACAATGTTCTTGTAGGCGGTTTCGCAGGAAGGCATATCCGGCGCCATCACCATATTTCTGGCGCTTAATGCACTGGCCGTCGCGCCTGAACCGCAAGAACACCAAGAGCGGGCTGCTCCCCTGTCTCCCCGCAGCGTCAGCTTCGTGCCTTCTTGTCATTTCAATCGCTGCACTCTGTCCTCCATGCGTCCGTAGCGAATGGACATCATGTCCGCCACGTAGTTTTCGTAATTCTTCCAGGGTCTCTCATCAGATG
>JABDKA010000018.1 GCA_013002405.1 Sulfitobacter sp.
TTCGATGTACTCGATCTCGATCGCCGTATCGATCCGGCACTTGATCATGATCTTCTTGACCGTGCCGTCCGCCATAGTGATCTCACAAGGCACCTCCTGTAGCGGCTTGATGGTGTCGAGGCCGGAGATAGAGACCGTTTCCTCGCCTGTCAGGCCCAGCGACTTGCGCGTGTCGCCGCCTGTGAATTCAAAGGGGATGACCCCCATTCCGACAAGGTTGGAGCGGTGGATCCGCTCAAAGCTCTCCGCGATCACAGCCTTAACGCCCAGCAGCGCTGTGCCCTTGGCCGCCCAGTCGCGCGAGGAGCCCGCGCCGTACTGTTCACCGCCGAAGACCACCAGAGGCGTGCCCTTTTCCTGGTGCGCCATGGCGGCGTCGAAGATCGACATCTGTTCCCCGTTGGGACCCTTGGTATAGCCGCCCTCGACCCCATCCAGCATCTCGTTCTTGATGCGGATGTTGGCGAAAGTGCCGCGCATCATCACCTCGTGGTTGCCGCGGCGCGAGCCGTATGAGTTGAACTCGCGCGGTGCCACCTGGCGTTCAGTAAGGTAGCGGCCTGCGGGCGTGCTTTCCTTGAAGGAGCCCGCGGGGCTGATGTGGTCCGTGGTGATCATGTCGCCCAGGACGGCAAGGACCTTGGCCCCTTCGATGTTGGTAATCTTGCCCGGGGTAGGGGACATACCCTGGAAGTAGGGCGGGTTCTGTACGTAGGTCGATTGCGGCGGCCAGTCATAGGTCTTGGCATCCGTAGTCTCAACACCCTGCCATTTCTCATCGCCTTTGAAGACATCGGCGTACTTCGACTGGAAGCTTTCGCGCGTCACCGTCTCTTCGACCAGTTCTGCGATCTCCTTGGTCGAGGGCCAAATGTCCTTTAGATAAACGTCATTGCCTTCCTTGTCCTGACCCAGCACACCATTGGCCAGATCGACATTCATATCGCCCACCAGCGCATAGGCAACGACAAGCGGCGGGGAGGCGAGGTAGTTGGCCCGTACATCGGGCGAAATACGGCCTTCAAAGTTGCGGTTACCGGAAAGGACCGAGGTTGCGATTAGGTCATAGTCGTTGATCGCCTTGCTGATCGGTGCCTCAAGCGGGCCGGAGTTGCCGATGCAGGTGGTGCAGCCGTAACCCACAAGGTTGAAGCCGATCGCGTCGAGGTCTTCCTGCAGGCCCGCGGCCTCCAGATAGGCGCTCACGACCTGAGAGCCGGGGGCGAGCGATGTCTTGACCCAGGGTTTGCGGGTCAGGCCCTTCTCGCGTGCTTTGCGGGCAACGAGGCCCGCGCCGATCATCACGTAGGGGTTCGAGGTGTTTGTGCAGGAGGTGATCGAGGCGATCACGATAGAGCCGTCGTGCAACTGGTAGTGGCCGTCGTCAGTCATGACGTAGCCACGCTGGTGGTGGCCTTCGTCGCCGGGGATGTCCTGCGGCTCAGGTTGGCCACCTTCACCTTCCCAGCGGATTTCTTCCTTCAACGATGCATCATTGCCATCGCGCACGCCCTTGACGTACTGGCAAAAAGCCGTGTGCGCCTTGTCGAGCGCGATGTAGTCCTGCGGGCGCTTGGGGCCCGAGATGGCCGGCACGATGGTGCTCATGTCAAGGCTGAGGGTGTCGGTATAGACCGGCGCATAGTCCGCGTCGCGCCACATGCCGTTCTCCTTGGCGTAGGCTTCGACCAAGGCGATCCGGTCTTCATCCCGGCCCGTGGTGCGCATATAACGCAGCGTCTCCCCGTCGATCGGGAAGAAGCCGCAGGTGGCACCATACTCCGGGGCCATATTGGCGATGGTGGCGCGGTCGGCGAGCGGCAGATCATCGAGACCCGCGCCGTAGAATTCAACGAACTTACTCACAACGCCCTTTTCGCGCAGCATTTCGACGACCTTGAGCACCAGGTCCGTGCCCGTGGTGCCTTCCATCATCTTGCCGGTCAGCTCAAATCCGACGACCTCGGGGATCAGCATCGATATGGGCTGGCCCAGCATCGCGGCCTCGGCTTCGATCCCGCCGACGCCCCAGCCCAGGACGGCCATGCCATTGACCATTGTTGTGTGGCTGTCGGTGCCTACCAACGTGTCGGGATAGGCCACCTCATCGCCGTTCTGGTCCTTGTCGGTCCATACGGTCTGGGCGAGGTATTCGAGGTTCACCTGGTGGCAGATGCCGGTCCCGGGGGGCACCACGCGGAAGTTGTTGAAGGCTTTCTGTCCCCACTTGAGGAAGGTATAGCGCTCCATGTTCCGCTCATATTCGCGATCCACGTTCATCTGGAAGGCGCGGGGGTTGCCGAATTCGTCGATCATGACGGAGTGGTCGATGACCAGATCGACGGGGTTCAGCGGGTTGATCTTCTCCGCATCGCCACCCAGGGCCACGAGGCCGTCGCGCATGGCGGCCAGGTCCACGACTGCGGGCACACCGGTGAAGTCCTGCATCAGGACGCGCGCAGGTCGATAGGCGATCTCACGCGGGTTCTTGCCGCCCTTTTCGGCCCACTCCGCGAAGGCCTTGATGTCATCCACGGTGACGGTCTTGCCATCCTCGAACCGCAGCATGTTTTCCAACACCACTTTCAGAGCCGCAGGCAGCTTGGAGAAGTCACCCAGACCAGCCTCTTGCGCTGCGGGGATCGAGTAATAGGCGACCGATGCGTTACCGGCTGAAATCGTTTTGCGGGCTTTGGCTGTGTCCTGACCGACTTGGATCGTCATGGAAGGCTCCTTCAGGTTATGCTGGCACGAGTTGACGTCTCAATGACATCTGGTGACCTGCGTTTCAACCGCTATTCGTGGGGTATCAGGCAATTTGTATACTATGGTGTACAAAGAATTTCCACCCTGCGTTGCGGTGATCACCCGTGTTTCAAGAATGATTGATTGGTTATTTCAGAATACACCCGGTAGTGCTTGCCCACGCTCACGGAATGGAATCGCATGAAACGCCTTGGACACGCCCTGCTGGCCGCCCTCCTGACACTTGCCGCGCCAGCGCTCGCACAACAGAGCCCGGTCGTGGTGGAGCTTTTTACATCGCAGGGGTGTTCCAGCTGTCCGGCGGCGGACAAGTTGCTGCACGAGCTGGCGGAACGGGAGGATGTGATCGCGCTGGGCCTTCACGTGGACTATTGGGATTACATCGGCTGGAAGGACCCCTTCGGGGATCCGGCCCACGCAGAGCGGCAGCGCGCCTACGCTGCCGCAGGCGGTCGTCACATGATCTATACGCCTGAAATGGTGGTTCAGGGGCAGACCGATATCGTCGGTGCCAAGCCAATGAAGCTGTCGCAGGCCATCGCCACTCACACGAAGAAAGGCCCGCAGATCAACCTTGTCCTGGAACGCCGGGGCGACGATCTGACCATTCGGGCCGTGCCCCTGGGAGCCCTATCAGGACCGTTGACCGTGCACATGCTTCGCTACACGCCCCGCGCCACGACCCAGATCAAGCGGGGCGAGAATGCAGGCCATACCTATGACTACGCGAACATCGTGGAGGGCTGGCAGGTCCTGACCACATGGGACGGGCAGGCGGTCCTGTCCCTCACGGCGAGCGCACCCGGCGACAAGCCTGCAGTGATCCTGATCCAGAGGGACGGCACGGGTCCCATCCTTGCAGCGGCACGTTTGCGATAGACGGCTTATCGGGTTTCTTTGCCCAGAAATAAGTCCCGGACTTGATCTGTGACCTCTGCCAACCGTGAGGCCCCGGGTCAGGCCCGGGGCGGATGCACCGATGGTATCAAGCGCAGATCCTGACCCTCAAATATCCCAACTGCGCCAGCGGCGGTGTACCCAGAACCATTGCTCCGGATGCGCCTCGACCCGGGCGGCGAGGCTGTCATTCAGCGCCTGCGTCATCGTCTCGGCGTCCGAATGGGGCACCGGCGCTTCGAGCACGCAGCGAAAGCTCAGGCCGTCGGGTTGACGAATGCCGTAAAACGGGATCAGCAAGGCATCATAGCGCAGGGCCAGTTCCGCAGCACTTACGGCGGTGCGGGCGGGTTCTCCGATAAAGTCCAGGATGGGGGCCTGCTGTACGTGCTGATCGAAGAGCAGGACAAGCTGGCCGCCTTCCTTCAGGTGACGGACAAAACCCGCCGTGCCCCGCCTGCCTTGCGGAAAGACCGGGCCGCCGAAGGCCTCCATCGTCTTGACGTAGTGGGCGTTGAAATAAGGGTTCTTCATGTCGCGGTAGAGCCCGCCGATGTGGAACCCCCGCGCCACCAGGGCTGCGCGCATGGCCTCATAGTTCCCGAAGTGACCGGTCACCAGGATCACCGGGCGGCCCGCCTTTCCCGCCTCTTCGAGTGCGGTCAGCCCCGGCCCTTCGGGCGCGTTCCGGGCCATCCGGCGGGGAAAGTCCCGGGCCGAGTAATTCTCGATAAAGGTCCGACCGACGTTGTTGAGACACTGGTCGGCAATGCGCGCCCGCTTGTCGCGGGGCAAGTCGGGCCAAATGAGATCCAGATTGTCGAGCGCACGGCGCCGGTAGCCCGCCAGAGGGCCGATCACCCGCTGCACGAGCCACCCCATAAAGGGTACCCGGACCCGGTAGGGCAGGGCCAGCGCCACCCGGATCAGGCCGACAATGGCGGCATTGGTGATGAAATGCCCCACCTTGCGCATTCCGGACGCTGCTTGGGTGGCGGGGCGGGCCTTCTGTGACATCTCACTCGCACTCTGGTCTTGGGTCGCACAGACATAGCCCCAAGGATCAGGCGCAACAAGTCAGCTTGCGTCTTCCTCTTCATCGTTCACGACCAGCAACAGATCGCCCGATTGCTCCATCCGGCGAATGATTTCGACCACTTCGGCCATGGCCTCCTCGGCATCGCTGGCCTTGACCTTGCTCTGCTCCTCGATTTCCTCGCGCAGCTGATCGGCAAGCCGGCCTGACATGTTTTCCAGGATGAAGTCCCTGGACCCCTCCATTCCGGCCGCCGGGGCCCCGGCAAGGGCCAGCACCAGGCGGGGCTGTTCGATCTCTCGCAGGATACGGGGGATGTCGCGCGGGGCGATGCGTTTCGGGATATGGGCGAAGGTAAAGATCGCCTTGCGCACCGCGTTGGCGAACCCCTGATCGGTCTCATCGAGGCCTGTAAGCACATCGGTGCGCGTTAGGTTGGTGGAGCTGTTCAGGATCGCGCCCACCCTTTCCACCGGGCCAGCGTCAAAGGCCGCGGCGGGCTGCGCATCAAGCTGGCTGGCCAGGGAAAGGCCGATACGGTCCACCGCCTCGGGCGTGACGGCAGAGGTCAGCGATACCGCATAGGTGATCTTGCGGGCCCGGGGACCGGGCAATTTGCCCAGAAGTTCTGCCGCAAAACTGACGGGTAGTTTGGAAAGGGCGACTGCGGCGATCTCAACGCTCTCGGTCTCGAAGACCGGCACCAGTTTCTCAACCCCAAGCTCCGCAAGCCGCGTCCAGGGATCGCCGTACTGGCGCACGCCGGCCTCCTGCCGCAGCCGCGCGGCGGTATGTTTGCTGATGGTGCCATCCAGCACGCCGAGGGCCCCCGCGATGCCGGAGGGAAAGTGCAGGCCGACACCCTCAACTTCGTTCACGAATTCTTCGACCACTGCCTGCATGGTGTCGCGGTCGATCACGCGCATCTCGCCCATCTGGCGGGTAAGACGGATCTGCAGATCGTCGGGCAGCTCCTCCAGTGGCAGATCGGCCCCCTCGTTCAGCAGCAGACGCACCACGATCGCGGCCTTGGCCGCAGGATCCAGCGAAGGACCGGCGCCGCTCCCCTCGACCAAAGGCAGCGGCGTGAGCCTGTTCATCGGAACCATGTCGTTCATCTTCGCAGACCCCTAAAGCGACAGGGATCTTTTGGCAGGCAAAGGTGAAGAAACGCTGAAATCAGTGGCTGTAGGTCCTGCCCGTTGCGATGGCCCTGCGCAGGGAGGCCTCGGCCCGGTTGCCTTCGCGCGCGACAGTGCAGGATTTAGTGCTCTTGCCATAGACATCACCGGACTTGCACTTGGGCTTCGTCGGGGCTGTTTCGTCGGTATCTCCTGAATTCGGCGCCAGCCTTTTGGGACAGGTGGCACAGCAAGCCAAGTGTCAATGATAAGTTCACGGCGAAAGGCAGTTACGAGTTTCACCGGCTCAGAGGTCTGTCATCGCAAACAAAAAACGGCCGCCGAAGGAGACCTTCGCCGACCATTTCCTAACGGTTTTTCGCCGCCTTCAGGTTGTGACGGGCAGACAGGAGTTGGTTGCCGCGTCATATGCGGTTCCGGCGGCGCAGGACATCGCCTGCTTCTGTTTGCCATAGCTGCAGCCTTCGGCGAGGACGAGGGAGGGCAGGGCGGTTAGGGCAAGGGCAACTGCAAGGATCTTGATCTTCATGGTCTGTCTCCATTGTTCCTTTAACAGGAAGATACACCGGAAGCGGGCATTTTGAAAGGCTCATGGTGACCCTGCGACAACTTGTGCAAAGAACCGGTGCTGATCCGCACAAGATTTGTGCGTGGCGCAGGTGTCTTTGGAAAGGTCAGTTGCCGAAGACCCGGGCAAAGATCGTATCCACATGTTTGGTGTGGTAGCCCAGATCGAACTTCTCCTCGATTTCCTCTGCGCTCAGGGATTTCAGCACCTCTTCGTCGGTCAGAAGCTCTGTCTTGAAGTCCTTGCCTTCTTCCCAGACCTTCATCGCATTGCGCTGCACCAGGCGGTAGCTGTC
>JABDKA010000119.1 GCA_013002405.1 Sulfitobacter sp.
GGCAAAATGAGGGCGATGGGATGGGAAAATGGAGAATGGGTGCCGTCCCCCTCGTCGCTTCGACGCGGAAGCGGTAGGAACGGGCCATGAGCACTAACGAACCCTTCGAGATCTTCCTTGTCTGCGCACCCGGGCTGGAGGAATTTCTCTGCGAGGAGGCCACGGAAAAGGGATTTGCCGGGGCCAGTGCCGTGCCCGGTGGTGTTATCCTGCAAGGGGGCTGGCCAGAAGTCTGGCGGGCCAATCTTGAGCTTCGCGGGGCAACGCGCGTTCTGGCGCGCATCGGTTCTTTCATGGCCTTTCATCTGGCGCAGCTCGACAAGCGGTCGCGCAAATTCCCCTGGGGCGAGGTGCTGCGGACCGATGTTCCCGTGAAGGTGCAGGTGACCTGCAAGGCTTCCAAGATCTACCACGCCAAGGCTGCGGCCCAGCGGATTGAGACCGCACTGCGAGAGAGCCACGGCATCACGGTGTCAGATGAGGCGGCGCTGGTCCTCAAGGTTCGCATACACGACAATCAGGTGACGATCAGCATCGACACCTCCGGCGAGGCGCTGCACATCCGGGGCCACAAGGAAGCGGTCGGAAAGGCGCCCATGCGCGAAACGCTCGCCTCCCTGTTTCTGCGCCAGTGCGGTTACAACGGTATGGAGCCGGTCGTCGATCCCATGTGCGGATCGGGAACCTTCGTGATCGAGGCAGCGGAGATCGCTGCCGGGATGCAGCCGGGCCGGTCGCGGGCCTTTGCCTTCGAAAAACTGGCGAGCTTTGATCCCCCCGCATTTACGTCGCTCAGGCGAGGCGAGCCCCGCCAGGTTCCCGAGCACCGCTTTTTCGGATCGGACCGAGACCAGGGAGCCGTCGCCGCGGCAAGGGCCAATGCCGCGCGGGCGGGGGTTTCCGACTGGACCGCCTTTGCATGCCACGGCGCGGCAGAGGTGCGCCCGCCCGAAGGGCCGCCCGGACTGGTGATCGTCAATCCGCCCTACGGGGGACGGATCGGCAACAAGAACCTGCTCTACGCGCTCTACGGCACCTTCGGTCAGACGATGAGCGCGCACTTTCGCGGCTGGCGCGTCGGGCTGATCACAAATGAGCCGGGACTGGCCAAGGCGGCGGGCCTGCGATGGCAGCCGAAAGGGCCGCCCGTGAACCACGGAGGTTTGAAGGTCTGGTGCTGGCAGGCTGGCCCGCTCTGACCCGCGGGGCATTCCCGGTGGGGGCGGTCAGGCTTTCTTGAGTTCATTGGGCAAGATGAAGGAGAGGGTCAGCGCATCACTCAAGGGGCAGGCAAGACTGATAATACAATAGCCTGTGGACGAGAGCGTCAGAGGTTTTCCGCTTGCGGCATCCCGAGGATGTGAAAGCCACCGTCGACGTGGATGATCTCTCCGGTCGTGCAGGCCCCTGCATCGGAGGCGAGATAGACCGCCGTGCCGCCCACCGCCTCAAGCGTCGCATTGGCGCGCATTGGGGCATTCATGTCCGTGTGTTTGTAGGTCTTGCGGGCACCGCCGATGGCGGCCCCGGCAAGGGTTTTCATCGGACCCGGAGAGATGGCGTTGACCCGGATACCGTCGGGGCCAAGGTCGTTGGCAAGGTAGCGCATGGTGCTTTCCAGGGCCGCTTTGGCTACGCCCATGACGTTGTAGTTCGGCACGACGCTGTTGGAGCCCTGGTAGGTCAAGGTCATGAGCGTGCCGCCCTTCTCAACCATCAAAACATGGGATCGGCGGGCCACCTCGATAAAGCTGTAAGCGGAGATGTCGAGCGAGTGCTTGAAATTCGCGCGGCTGGTGTTCAGGAAGCGTCCCGTCAGCTCCGATTTGTCCGAAAAAGCAATGGCGTGGACAAGGAAATCAATCGTGGGCCAGCGCTTCGATAGCTGGGCAAAGGCCGCGTCAAGCGAGACGTCGTCGGTCACGTCCACGTCTACCATGAAGTCCGACCCGACGCTTTCGGCCAGGGGCTTGAGACGGCTGCCAAAGGCATCACCCTGGTAGGTAAAGGCAAGCTCCGCGCCCGCCCCGGCCATCGCCTTGGCGATGCCCCAGGCGATGGAGCGTTCGTTCGCCACCCCCATGATCAGCCCGCGCTTACCTTGCAGAAGTCCCGACATGGCCGTCCCCTTATGCCTGATATTTCGACAGGATCATTGACCCGTTGGTGCCACCAAAGCCGAATGAATTGGTCATGACACTGTCGAGACCAGCACCTTCGACCAGTTCGGTCGCGATCTCCTCGGGCTTGAGTGCCGGGTCCAGGTCTTCGACGTTGATCGAGGGGGTGATAAAGTCCTGGTCCAGCATCAGCAGGCAGAAGATCGCCTCCATGGCTCCTGCGGCCCCCTGGCCGTGGCCGGTCAGGGACTTCGTGGAACTTACGGGGGGCGTGCTGCCCTCTCCGAAGACGCGGCGCACGGCTTCGATCTCGCCCACGTCGCCAACGGGGGTCGAAGTGCCGTGGGCGTTGATGTAGCTGACGCGGCGACCCTCGGGCAGGGTGGAAAGCGCCAGCTCCATTGCCCGCGCGCCGCCTTCGCCGGACGGGGCCACCATGTCGTGGCCGTCTGAGGTTGCGGCGAATCCCGTCACCTCGGCGTAGATTTTTGCACCGCGCGCCCTGGCGTGCTCCAGTTCCTCGAGCACCACCATGCCGCCGCCCCCGGTGATGACGAAACCATCGCGGTTCGCGTCGAAGGCGCGGGAGGCGCGTTCGGGCGTGTCGTTGTATTTTGAAGACATCGCGCCCATCGCGTCGAAGAGGCAGGAGAGGGTCCAGTCAAGCTCCTCTCCGCCGCCCGCGAACATCACGTCCTGCTTACCCAGCATGATCTGCTCCGTGGCGCTGCCGATACAGTGGAGCGAGGTCGAGCAGGCCGACGTGATGGAATAGTTGATGCCCTTGATCTGGTAGGCAGTCGAGAGGTTCGCGCTCACCGTGGAGGACATGCATTTTGGCACCGCAAAGGGCCCGATGCGCTTGGTTGCACCAGTCTTGTCCACCGTGTCGTGGGCCGTTTTCATGGCAGAGGTCGAAGGGCCGCCGGAGCCCGCGATGAGACCGGTTCGCGGGTTGCTTATCTGATCTTCCGAAAGGTCCGCATCCGCAATTGCCTGGTTCATCGCGATATAGGCATAGGCGGCACCGGGGCCCATGAAGCGCAGGGTGCGCTTGTCGATATGCTCAGCCACATCGATCTTGAGGGTGCCAGCAACCTGGCTGCGAAAGCCGTGTTCGGTCATTTCGGCGCTCGCCTCGATACCGGACTTGCCCGCCTTCAGAGCGGCGCTTACCTCTTCGGCGTTGTTCCCGATGGACGAGACGATTCCCAGTCCAGTGACGACGACACGGCGCATAGGCGCACTCCCTCATGCTATTATCGCTATCTAGGACGCCTCGGTGGCGCGGTGCAAGCGATTAGCCGCTCTTGAAGAAAGCGGTGGGCGGGGTCAAATGAAAACCAGGGTATAAGCTGGGGAAGCCGCTGCTGAGTGGCGCACCTGAACGGATTGACACTGAAGTGAACGATATTCTTGCCTTTGAGCCCCAGATCAGAATGGGCTTCTTCGTCGCCATTCTGCTCGCCATGGCGCTTTGGGAGGTGGCAGCCCCCCGCAGGCGGGTTGAGATTCCCCGGCTGTTGCGCTGGTCGAACAATCTGGCCCTTGTCGTGCTGGACGCGGCATTGGTGCGCCTGGTCTTTCCCGTGGTGGCCGTGAGCTTTGCTCTTATAGCGACAGAGGAAGGGTGGGGTCTTTTCAACCTGGTCGCGGTGCCAGGCGGGTTGGCCATCCTGCTGTCAGTCCTGGCCTTCGATCTGGCGATCTTTTTGCAGCACGTGATGTTTCACGCCGTGCCCGCGCTCTGGCGATTGCACCGGATGCACCACGCGGACCTGGCCTTTGATGTGACCACGGGATTGCGGTTTCACCCGGTTGAGATCCTGATTTCCATGGGTATCAAGCTGGCGCTTGTTCTTGTGCTGGGCCCGCCCGCCATTGCCGTCCTGATCTTTGAGGTGCTTCTGAATGCGACCGCGATGTTCAATCACTCGAATATCCGGCTGCCCGCAGGGGTGGACCGGATGCTGCGCCTTTTTCTTGTCACGCCCGACATGCACCGTGTCCATCATTCCGTTATCCCATCTGAAACCAACAGCAACTTCGGCTTCAACTTGCCCTGGTGGGATCGGCTGCTGGGGACCTACCGGGCTCAGCCCGAAGCGGGACACGAGGGCATGACGATCGGGATTCAGCAATTCCGGACCAGCCGTGACCTCTGGCTCGACCAGATGCTTATTCAGCCCCTGCGCGGCAAGGCAAACCGCTATCCGATCAACAGGCCCGGCCAGACCGAAGACCGGTAATGTCAGACTTTTGAAGCAGTAAGCCTAACGCGCGGTCAGGCCTTTCACGAGGGCATCGACCAGATCGCTGAGGGAGTGTTTCAGCGGATCCTGCATCCGATTTGCCAGGGCCACCATCAGCAGGATACCGAGCAGAGAGGCATGCAGGCTCATCGCTTCCTGCCGCGCTTCCTGTGCCGAACCGCCCAAGCGCGCCGCAAGGGCCTCATAGATGCGGTCGGTGACCTGATTGATCTCCTTGAGGGCCAGCGGATCGGCGAGTGACTGGCTCCCTTGCCGAATGGTTTGCGGAACCAGATACATTAATCTGTAACGGTCTAGGTCGTCTGCATGAAAGGCGGCCACGGCTTCGGCAAAAAGCCGGATTGCCGTGGCGCGATCGGTCGCCCCTGCTATGGCTTTCGTGACTGCATCCGCTTCCGCCCTCAGCCATGGGAGGAAGAGAGAGAGCAACAGATCGTTCTTTGTCGGAAACCAGTAAAGCACAGCTTGTTTTGACTTCCCCAGCCGTGCCGCAATCGCATCGAAGGAGAGCGCATCGAGGCCCCCGCTGCCGATCAGATCGGTTGCGATGGATAGGATTTTGGCCTTGGTGTCCTGGCGGGGCATGCTGGTTCCGATTGACAACTTACCAATGGTAGGTTAACGCTTACCATTGGTAAGTATGCGGCATCTAACCCCACTCCGCAAGGGCGCGACGGAAGGAGACCACCATGGAAACGCTACACCTCGATAACCCGGTTTTTGGCACCTACGCGATCGTCTCGGCGCTGTTGGTGCTCAAGGTGATGGGGCAGGGCTGGATGACCGTCTACCGGATGATGCGCAGCAACGCGGGACTTGTCAGCCCCGAGGATGTCCAGCTGGGCGCTCTGAACAAAAGCCCCGATCCAAGCCAGCTTGAGCTGAATGACTACGTTGACCGTTCCCGCCGGATGCACAGAAACGATTTGGAGAATATTCCGGGTTTCTGGGCGGTAGGGTTGCTTTTCGTGACCGTCTCGCCGCCGCTGGTCCTTGCCCAAGTGCTGATGTACGGTTTTCTGGCGATGCGGCTCATTCACGCCGTGGTCTACGCAACCAGGCAGACCCACGAGGTGCGTGCGACCTTCTACACCATCGGGTCACTGATCGTGATCTACATGGCGCTGCACGTGTTGGGGGCAATACTGGCCTGAGCCGGTCGTCGGTCAGCTCTCGCTCAGCGCGACCTTCATGTCTTTGACTTGATAGATCACCTCACCGTCCGCCTCGACGATTCCGTCGGCGACGCCCATGGTCAGGCGGCGGGTCTGGATCGCCTTGGTGAAGTCGATCTTGTAGGTCAGCATCTTGCGCTCGGGACGCACCATACCTGTAAGCTTCACTTCGCCCACACCAAGCGCATAACCGCGCCCCTGCCAGCCGCGCCAGCCAAGGTTGAAGCCGGTGAGTTGCCAGAGACCGTCCAGGCCAAGGCAGCCGGGCATGATCGGGTTGCCCGGAAAATGGCACTCGAAAAACCAAAGATCCGGTGTGATGTCGAACTCGGCCGTGATGTGACCCTTGCCATGCGCGCCACCGTCGGCGGAGACATCCGTGATCCGATCCATCATCAGCATCGGAGGCGCAGGGAGCTGCGCGTTGCCGGGACCGAAAAGCTCCCCCCGGGCGCATTTCAACAGATCGTCCTTGTCAAAGTGGTTGGGGTAGTCGGCCATGATACGCTCCCGCAGGGTAATGAAATTTGGCCGGGTCTACATGGGGTGTGATTTTATCGCAAGGGGAGGGGTTAACGCGCATGATGGCGAAAACGGACCGATGGGCTCTACGTTTGAGAAACGATACGTCCCCCGGTCGCAGGTAATTTGAAGCAACGGCACACCACCCTCTGCTTTGTGATGCCGCGCTGATTTGAGCCCGAGTTCGGCTTTGCAGGGCGAAGCCGATTTTCGCCCGGGCTGCTTCGACGCGATGAAATCAAAAAGATTGATCTTTGTCATCCTGCCATGCTCGGCGTCGCCGCAAAGTCTGCGTGATATCCCGAAGGTAACACGCAGCCAGAAAAATCTGCAAAAGGAAGTTGGAGGAGTGGCAATGGACACACTACAAATCATCCTTGGCCTGCTTTGGTTGGCTGTTGGCGGGTTCCTCTATGCAGGTCAGTTGATTTCAACCGTGAACTTTCCGCTCGCGCAGCGACTCGGCCTGCAGGAGAAAGCGGAAAACGTTAATCCCTTGATTGGCGAGCTCGAACGCAAGGCTGCGGCGTGGGATCTCTTTGCACTTTGGATCCCGCTGCTTGCTGGATTCCTTATGCTGCTCGACCACGCGGCTTGGCCGGTGGCATGCTTGATTGCGAGCGGCATTTACTTTGACGCAGGCGGGCGGGAATGGGCCAAGATACGGGGCCTCATGGCTCACGGTGTGCCTGTGGGAAACCGAAAGGAGCGCAAGGTGATCTTTGGCACGTTCTCGTTTTTCCTGATCACTGCGCTTGCGGGAATTCTGCTTGGTATCGCGGCATTAGTGTAATGCCATACTGAACACGGGGGTGCTGTCATGTCCGAGCTATCACTCTTATCGCAAGCGATACTCTACGTCCTGCTTGCTGCAATCGGTCTCTTTTCGGTTGTCATCCTATGGTTCCAAATGAACGTCTTTCGAGGAAAGCGGATGCCCAATCCGGACGGTTCGGCTGATGATTGGCATCAGCAGAGAATCTTTTATGGGATCGCCATCGCCGACATCCTGTTGGCCTGCCCGCTGGGCATTGCGACGGTGGTGCTGGTGCTGTTTGGTTCCCCTTGGGGCTTTTATCTGCTTCCGGCCCATGGATTCTACTTTCTTTGGGCGAACACTATGACAACAGCAACCAGCTTGCGGTTCCACAATCCCGAATTCACACTGATGTGGTTCATTGTATTCCCACTGGGGGCCCTCGTCGGCGCGGCCACATTGATTTGGTCCGCTGTCCACTTCGCCGAAATCCTCGGGGCGTAGTGTGCGATTTTTGCTTTGTGCTCGGAGCCGCCATCCGCCTCTCTGTTTCGGCCACCAGAGCCCTCAGCGTCCTGCTCAGCGGCCAACAAGCACCCCGCAAACCCCTTCATCCTTTTCCAATTGAAAACAACGCGCAAAACACCCTATATTGCAGCCGTACGATAACGGAGCGATCCATGACGCAGACCCATGTTGAGAGCGGAACACGTTGGCTGGAACAGGCCGGAGTTCGCCCGACACGGCAGCGCGTCACCTTGGCCAGCCTGCTGGTGGGTGATGGTCAGCACCGTCACGTGACAGCGGAGAGCCTGTTCGAGGCGGCCAAGGGGCAGGGCGATGCCGTGTCGCTGGCGACTGTTTACAACACCCTGCGCGCCTTTTGCGATGCAGGCCTGCTGCAGGAAGTGACCGTCGATGGTTCCAAGAGTTATTTCGACACCAACACCCACGATCATCCACATTTTTTCTGGGAAGATGACGGGACGCTCACCGATGCCCCTTCGGAGCAGCTGATCATTTCCGCGCTCCCCGATGCGCCCGAAGGGGCCGAGATTGCGTCGGTAGACGTGGTCATCCGTCTGCGCCGCAAGAGCTGAAGACCGGATCCGCGCGGTGCCCCATCCGCTGATCACCCAAGAGCACGTTGAAACCTACCAGCGCGACGGTGTCGTTTTGATTAGGGGCCTTTTCGCCGATCACGTGGAAACATTGCGTACGGGCGTTGAGCGCAACATGGCAGAGCCGGGCCCCTACGCCTCCAATAATGACAAGCCGGGCGAGACGGGGCGTTTCTTCGATGACTACTGCAACTGGCAGCGCATCCCCGAGTTCGAGGCAGTTATTCGGGAGTCAGATGTCGCCGAGATTGCCGCCGATCTGATGCAAAGCGAAAGTGTGCAGCTTTTCCATGACCACGTGCTGGTGAAAGAGCCGGGCACCTCCATGGCGACGCCCTGGCACCAGGACGGGCCCTACTACTTTGTCGAAGGGCAACAGACTGTCAGCTTCTGGTCGCCGCTGGACCCTGTGACCGACGCAACCCTGCGCTGCGTGGCGGGGTCGCACCGGTGGGAGAAGCCTGTTATACCCACACGCTGGGCCAAGGGTGATGCGTTTTTCGATCCGGCCCCCTACATGCAGGTGCCTGACCCAGACGCCGAAAACATGGACATTCGAGAGTGGCCGATGGCACCCGGGGATGCAGTGGCCTTCAATTACCAAATCCTGCACGGCGCGCGCGGCAACCGCGCCAACGCCCGGCGTAGGGCCTTTTCGCTGCGCCTCGTGGGCGATGACGCGCGCTACGTGGAGCGGCCCGGCCCAACCTCGCCCCCCTTTCCGGGGCACGAGATGGTGGCGGGCCAGCGTCTCCGCGCGGATTGGTTTCCCTACCTGCGCGGGGCGCCTTAAGATCTCAAGAAAGCGATGAGGTCACTGTTGAACTGATCCTTATGGGTCATTGTCAGCGCATGGGGCGCGCCGTCATAGGTTTTCAGCTCTGCACCTTCGATCATTTCGGCGGCCCGCTTCGCGCTCGCCTCGAAGGGGACGGTTTTGTCACCCGTGCCGTGAATAATGAGCGTTGGCACTTTGAAATGGGCCATATCACCGCGAAAATCCGTTTTGCCGAAGGCATCGACACAATCCAGCGTCGCCTTTGGGCTGGCCTGCATGGCAACGCGTACGGCTTCGTTCAATAGGGCTTCCGAAACACCACCTGCGTCGGTGCCTTGGCCGAAGAAATCCTGGTTGAAGCCCGTCAGGAATCCCGGGCGATCGTCGCGCAGGCCCTGCTTGATGTCCTCAAAGATCTGGGGGTCAACCCCTTCAGGGTTGTCGTCGGTCTTCATCATGAAGGGAGGCACCGCCGAGATCAGCGCGGCAGCGCGCACGTTGCGCCCTTCGTGACGGCTCATGTAGCGGGCTACCTCTCCGCCGCCCATCGAGAAACCGACAAGAGCCACATCTCGGAGTTCGGCCGCTTCCATCACGGCAGCCAGATCGTCGGACATGGTGTCGTAGTCGTAGCCTTCCCAGGGCTGGTCAGAGTGGCCGAAGCCGCGACGGCAGTAGGCGGTTACCCGGTTGCCTGCATCGACAAGGGCCTGAACCTGGTACTCCCACATGGCATGTGACAGGGGCCACCCGTGGATGAGCACCACGTCCGGACCGTTGCCGTAGGTGAAATAGTGGAGGCGGGTGCCGTCCTTCGCGGTTGCGTATGGCATTGATCGATTCCTTTCCGCTTGGAGAATGCTATTTGCAGACACCAAATCGAATGAAGGCTCGAAAGGTTCCCGGGGCCTGCGAGAAGGCCCATATCTATGCGGGTCTTCCGGGGGATGTGACCCGCAAGCAGTTCATCCGATCTTCAATCCGGACGTGAGATGGATGTGACGGATGGAGCAGTCCTCGATCAGGGCATCGTACCCCGGCGGCAGGAACGAACTTTGCCAGTCCTTACCAAAGCGGTCCTTTACGGCCTGAAGATCCGCCCAGATTGAGGCGAAGATCACGTAATCCTCATCCGTCACGGCCCCCCGACCAAAGAAGTAGCCCTGATTGCCCGGCTCATTCTGGACCACGTCGGCGGAGGTTGTCGCGAACTTATCCAGCAGTTCAGCGGCGCAGCCGGGTTTGGTCCGCACCTCGAACAGTCGCAGGATCGGGCCTTCGCTGGTCCCTTCGATCTGCATGAGCGTTCCTCCTTGAACTTTGGGTTCCCTGCGGCAAGCCTGCCTCAAAATCCGCGCGCGGTCGATGCCAAGGCGATAGCCTCTTCCAGCCTGTCGTCTCCCCAGAAAAGTTCATCGCCCACCAGGAAGCTGGGCGCACCAAAAACCCCGTGCGCCCGCGCCCTGTCTGTCAAGCCGCGCAGGCTTGCCTTTGTCTCCTCCTGCTGGGCAAGGTCATGCCACGGCGCCGGGTCGACCCCGCAGGCCTGCAAAGCTTCCGTCAGAACGGCTGGATCGGCGATGTCCTCACCCCTCGCGAACTGGGCGGCGA
>JABDKA010000158.1 GCA_013002405.1 Sulfitobacter sp.
GCGCTGCTGGGGCTGGAAAGTGTCTTCGCGCTCTTCCCCTGGGCCTACGCCTCTCTCAAGACGGCGGGCGCGCTTTACCTGATGTGGCTGGCCTACCAGACCTGGTGCCGCGCGCGCGACGCCGTGACTGAAGCCGCCCCCCGCCCCGGGCGCAACTTTGGCGCGGGCTTTCTGGTGAACCTGGGCAACCCCAAGTCGATGCTCTTTGCGGCAGCGGTTATCATCGTGGTCTTCCCCCAGGGGCTGGCCGGATCGCAGATCGCCCTCATCGCGCTCAATCATCTGCTGCTCGAGGTCGCCTTCTACGGACTGCTCGTTGCCCTTCTGGGCGCTCCCCTGGCCCGCACCCGCTACCTGCGACTCAAACCCCTCTTCGACCGCATCGCCGCGACGCTTCTCGGCGCGCTCGGCCTGCGGCTGCTTCTGGAAAGGTAAAGGATGTCCGACAACCGCCTCCCCCACGAAAAAGGCTTCCACATCTCCTGGGACCAGATCCACCGCGACAGCCGCGCGCTGGCCTGGCGGCTGGACGGCCGCGGGCCCGATGACGGAAACTGGAAGGCCGTCGTGGCCATCACCCGAGGCGGCATGGCCCCCGCCATGATCGTGGCGCGCGAACTGGACATCCGCACGGTCGATACGATCTCGGTCATGTCCTACCATTCGGGCGGCGGCAAGGCCGACCAGCGGCGCGAGGCACAGGTGATCAAAGCGCCCGACGCGACGATCATGGGGGACGGAACAGGCGTGCTGATCGTGGACGACCTGGTCGACAGCGGCAAGACGCTGGAACTGGTGCGCAGCCTCTACCCCAAGGCCCACTTCGCCACCGTCTATGCAAAACCCGAAGGCGAACCCCAGGTCGATACCTTCATCACCGGGGTGAGCCAGGACACCTGGATCTTCTTCCCCTGGGACATGGCCCTGCAATATGTAGAACCCTACCGTGGCACCGACTGACCGCTTCTCTTTTTCACCATAAATATTCCGGGGAGCACGAGGGGCTGGCCCCTCGTTCCCGACTTCACAAGAGAGCCCGAAAAATGAGCCAACCGCGCACCGCAGCCACTTTCCCCCCTCCCGTGATGGAGGCCCGTCGCTGGCTGGAAGGAGTGGAGCATCCCGCGGACCGGCCCCTGATCAATGTCAGCCAGGCCGCTCCGGTCGATCCCCCACCCCAGCCGCTGCGTCAGGCCATGGCCGACATCGCACTGACGCGGGATGATGCGCACCTCTACGGCCCCGTGCTGGGCCTGCCTGCCCTGCGCGCGGCCCTGGCCGAAGAGACCAGCCGCCGCTACGGCGGCGCAGTCGAGGAGGCACAAGTATGCATCACCTCCGGTTGCAACCAGGCCTTCGCCGCCGCCATCGCCACCCTCTGCGGCGAAGGGGATGAAGTCATCCTGCCAACCCCTTGGTATTTCAATCACAAGATGTGGCTCGACCTCTCCGGCGCGCGGGCCATCCCCCTGCCCACGGATGCCGAGATGCTGCCCGACCCCGGTGCCGCAGCCTCCCTGATCACCGCCCGGACGCGCGCCATCGCTCTTGTCACGCCCAACAACCCCGTGGGCGTCGAATACCCCGCCGATCTGGTCGAAGCCTTCTTCGATCTCGCGCAGGAGCGCGGCATCGCCCTGATCCTTGATGAAACCTACCGCGACTTCGACAGCCGCAGCGGCCCCCCCCATCCGCTCTTCCGGCAAGCGGGCTGGGACGACACGCTCATCCACCTCTACTCCTTTTCCAAGGCCTACCGCCTGACCGGCCACCGGGTCGGCGCCATGATCACCAGCCCCGCGCGACTGGCGGAGGTGGAAAAATTCCTCGACACTGTCGCCATCTGCCCGTCGCAACTGGGCCAGCACGCCGCCCTCTGGGGCATGCAGAACCTGGGCGAATGGCTTGCTGGAGAGCGGGACGAAATCCTCGCCCGGCGGGACGCGATTGAAGCGAACCTGCCAAAGCTAACCTCGAAGGGGTGGAAGCTGCTTGGTCTGGGCGGCTATTTCGCCTATCTGCAACACCCCTTCGGCAAAAGCGCGGCCGATCTTGCGCCCGAACTCGTGCGCACCGCCTCCATCCTCTGCCTGCCCGGCACGATGTTCTATCCCGAGGGAGATCACAGCGGCACGCGGGAGCTGCGGATCGCCTTCGCCAACCTCGATGCGGCGGGCATCGCCATCCTCTTTGACCGCCTCGCCGCCCTGGGGTACGGCTGACCCCTTGCCCCTGCTCCGGTCAGCGCATAGACAGCTGTGCAACGCTATCTGAGGGGGCCCCAATGGCCAAAGGCATGAGCATTTCCAGAACCGCGATGTGGATCCTGATGGGCCTGCTGGTCCTCGGCCTCGCGGGCTTTGGGGCGACCAATCTGGGCGGCAACATCCGCTCCGTCGGGACCGTTGGTGAGAAGCAGATCCCGGTCTACGCCTACGCCCGCCAGTTGCAGAACGAAATTCGCTCGATCGAGGGTCGAACCGGCCAGTCCCTGCCTTTCGCCCAGGCCCAGGCCATCGGCCTTGACCGCGCTGTCCTGCAGCGCCTGGTGCGCAACCGCGCGCTCGACAATGAGACAACGCAGCTGGGCATTTCCGTCGGCGATGAGACCCTGCGCGAAGAGATCCTCGCCATCAGCGCCTTCCAGGGCATCGACGGCCAGTTCGACCGGGAGGCTTACCGCTTTGCCCTCCAGCAGGGCGGCCTGTCGGAGTCCGAGTTCGAAACCTCCCTGCGCGAGGAGGCCGCGCGCACCCTGCTGCAGGGGGCGATCCTTGGCGGTGTCCGCATGCCGGAGGCCTACGCGCGGACCCTGGTCAACTACGTCGGTGAGCAACGCAGTTTCACCTGGAGCGAGTTGGGTGAAGGCGATCTCAACAACCCCGTCCCCAACCCCACAGAGGAAGAGCTGCGCGCCTACTACGAGGCCAACAGCGAAGCCTTCATGCTCGATGAAACCAAGCGCATCACCTATGCCCTGCTGACGCCCGACGCGATGATCGATCAGGTCGAGGTGCCCGAGGAGGAGCTGCGCGCGGAGTATGAGGCGCGCATTGATACCTACCAGCAGCCCGAACGCCGCCTGGTCGAGCGTCTGGTCTTCACCGATGAGGAGACCGCCAATCAAGCCGCTGCCCAGCTTGAAGTGGGCGGGACCGATTTCGCCGCCCTGGTGGAGGACCGCGGACTGAACTTGTCGGACGTCGATCTGGGCGATGTGGGCCGCCTTGAGCTTGGCCCTGCTGGTGAGGCGATCTTTAACGCTGAAGTGGGTGATGTCGTGGGCCCCCTGCCCAGCTCCCTTGGCCCCGCACTCTTCCGCGTGAACGGCGTGCTGCCCGCCCAGAACACCAGCTTCGAAGAGGCCGCCCCCGCCCTGCGCCAGGAGCTGGCCGTTACCCGCGCCCAGCGCGCGGTTGAGGCACGGGCGCAGGACCTTGACGACCAACTTGCCGGCGGTGCCACGCTGGAACAGCTGGCAGAGGAGACGGAGATGGAGCTGGGTCAGATCGACTGGACCGCCGAGGCCAGCGAAGGGATCGCCGCCTACGCCGATTTCCGTCAGGTCGCCGCCGCCCTGCAGGAAGGGGATTTCCCCAAAATTGAACAGCTTGATGATGGCAGCATCTACGCCATGCGTCTCGATGAGGTCCTGCCGGAGCGCGTCAATCCCTTCGACGCGGCCCGCGCCGATATCGAAGAGGCCTGGCGCGCGGAGCAGATCGTCGACCGCCTGACCGCCCGGGCAACAACGATGCTGACGACCCTCGGCGGCGATGCATCATTCGAAGAGGCGAACCTGACCGCCATCGTGGAAGAGGATCTGACGCGCGATGCCTTCGTGAACGGCACGCCGCCCGGATTCCTGAACCAGGTATTCGAGATGGAGATCGGCGATGTGACCCTTCTGCCGGGAGAGGAGAGCGTCTTCATTCTCCGCCTTGATACCATCACGCCCGCAGCTTCGGATGCAGAGGCCAATGCCCTGCTCGACCAGCTCGGTCAGCAAATCGACCAGGCCCTCGCCGAAGACCTCTTCGGGGTTTTTGCGGGCGAAGTGACCGCCCAGGCACGCCCCCAGATCGACCAGCGCGCGCTTCAGGCGGTGCACGTGAACTTCCCCTGATCCGATGAGTCTTACGCCCGATTTCGACAGCTTTGAGCAGGCCTACGGGCGCGGAGAGAACCAGGTCGTCTATACCCGCCTCGCTGCCGATCTCGACACGCCTGTCTCGCTCATGCTCAAACTGACCGGGGCGGCCGAAAACGCCTTCGTGCTGGAATCCGTCACCGGCGGTGAGGTGCGCGGCCGCTATTCGATCATCGGGATGAAGCCTGACCTGATCTGGCGCTGTCGGGGCACGGAAAGCGCCCTCAACCGCGCCGCCCGCTACGATGCGGAGGCCTTTGAGGAGATGCCCGGCAACCCGCTCGACACACTGCGCAGCCTCATCGCAGAAAGCCGTATCGAGATGCCCGCCGACCTGCCCCAGGCCGCGGCCGGGCTCTTCGGCTATCTCGGCTATGACATGATCCGGCTGGTCGAACACCTGCCCGACGTAAATCCCGACCCGCTGGACCTGCCCGACGCGGTCATGGTCCGCCCCTCGGTCGTCGCCGTGCTGGACGGGGTGAAGGGAGAGGTCACCATCGTCTCCCCCGCCTGGGTCAGCGACGGACAGACCGCGCGCGCGGCCTACGCCCAGGCGGCTGAGCGGGTCATGGACGCCGTGCGCGATCTGGAGCGCGCGATGCCGGGGGTGAGCCGCGATCTGGGCGATGCGGCAGAGACCTCCGAGCCGGTCAGCAACTTCACGCGCGAAGGCTACAAGGCGGCGGTGGAAAAGGCGCGCAACTATATCGAGGCGGGCGATATCTTTCAGGTCGTTCCCTCCCAACGCTGGGCGCAGGATTTCCGCCATCCGCCCTTTGCGCTCTACCGTTCCTTACGGCGGACGAACCCCTCACCCTTCATGTTCTACTTCAACTTCGGCGGCTTCCACGTGGTCGGCGCTTCCCCCGAAATCCTTGTGCGGGTCTTCGGGAACGAGATCACGATCCGCCCCATCGCGGGGACACGGCCGCGCGGTGCCACGCCCGAAGAAGACCGCGCGCTTGAGTCCGAACTGCTGCTGGACGAAAAGGAACTGGCCGAACACCTCATGCTGCTGGACCTGGGACGCAACGACGTTGGCCGCGTGGCCCGGATCGGCACGGTGCGCCCCACCGAGGAATTCATCGTGGAGCGTTATTCCCACGTGATGCACATCGTCTCCAACGTTGTGGGTGAGCTGCGCGAGGATGCCGACGCGCTCGACGCCTTCTTTGCGGGCATGCCCGCTGGCACCGTTTCGGGCGCGCCCAAGGTCCGCGCGATGGAGATCATAGACGAACTGGAGCCAGAAAAGCGCGGGCTCTACGGCGGCGGGGTGGGATACTTCAGCGCGGGCGGCGACATGGACATGTGCATCGCCCTGCGCACGGCAGTGATCAAGGACGAAACCCTATATATTCAGGCCGGTGGCGGCGTGGTTTACGACAGCGATGCAGAGGCGGAGTATATGGAAACCGTGCATAAATCCAACGCCATCCGGCGCGCCGCGGCCGATGCCGCCCGCTTTGACGGCACCGGACGGAACTAGGCTCATGGCCACGCGCGCCGATTTTGACTTCGCCGGGCAAGGCATCGCCGCCGGCAGCCGCGCGTCGCTCACCCTGCCCGTCTCCATCCTGCCCGATCACACGCCCGTGGGACTGGGGGTCGAGGTGATCCACGGCAAACGCAATGGCCCCACCGTCTTTGTCAGCGCCGCCGTCCACGGCGATGAGGTGATCGGCGTCGAGATCGTCCGCCGCCTGCTGCGCGCGCCTCAGCTCAAGTCCCTGCGCGGCACCCTTCTGGTCATTCCGGTGGTGAATTCCTACGGGTTTCTGTCCCGCTCCCGCTACCTACCGGACCGGCGCGACCTGAACCGCTGCTTTCCGGGCCATCCCTCGGGCTCCCTCGGCTCGCGGCTGGCCCATATCTTCCTCAATGAAGTGGTCCTGCGGTGCTCCTTCGGGATTGACCTTCATTCCGCTGCCATCCACCGCACCAACCTGCCCCAGGTCCGCGTCTCGCCCAAGGACCGCGTGACGCAACGCATGGCCCTCGACTTCGGCGCGCCGGTGGTTCTTACCTCCAGTCTGCGCGAAGGATCCTTGCGTGCCGTTGCGGCCAGGCACGATGTGCCCATCCTGCTTTTTGAGGCTGGCGAAGGCCTGCGGTTTGACGAAATGGCCGTGCGCGCGGGCGTTGCGGGCATCCTGCGGGTGCTGCGCGGGGCCGACATGCTGCCCGCGAAAGGCATCGCCAAGGCCAAGGCTGCACCCCATCTCTGCACCTCGTCCCAGTGGCTCCGCGCCCCGGCGGGGGGCCTATTGCGCACCTTCCGGGCCGAAGGGGAGATCGTGGCCAAAGGAGATGTCCTGGCCTCGGTCTCCGACCCCTTCGGTGCGGTTGAAACCGATCTGCTGGCACCCGAGCCTGGGATACTTATCGGGCGGGCGATCCTGCCGGTGGTCAATGAAGGCGACGCGATCTTTCATCTGGCGCAGCTCAGCCCCCGGGCGGCGGAAGCCACGGTCGACGATCTGACCGAACAGCTCGAAACCGACCCGCTGTTCGACGAGGATGAGATCATCTGAAGGACGCGGTTTGCCGCGCCTGCTTTGCAGCCTACCTCAATAGCGTAACGAAGGAGCCTGCCCCATGATCCGCCTCGCCTGCATCGCTCTCCTCTGCGCCAGCACGGCCAGCGCAGACATTCTTGTCCGCTTTGACGAAGGCGCGCCAAAGGACCGCTTCAGCTTTACCAACGAGGGTGCCTGCCCTCTGCCCGCGATGGAACTGACACTGGATCTCTCAACCGCACCGGCGGGCCTGATCTTTGACGTGACGGGATCGGGCGCGGGCGTGCAGGTGTACCAGCCCTTCGAAATAATCGCGGGCGGTGATCTGCTGGTCGGGACACCGACGGTCGCCGACGGCGATGCCGCGATCGGCCTGCCCCTCAGGTCCCTCGCAACCGGTCAGACGGTCGCCTTTACCATCGACGTGGACGATACCGGCGGGGCCAGCGAAACCATCGTCAGCGGATCGGAAATCAGCGGCGCGCGTGTTCGCGCCTCCTTCGGCGGGGCGGTATCGGAGGCCGCCTTCGGCCCCGACGCACAGGCCCGGATCGCCATAGCCGCCTGCCTGAGCTAGACGGCTAGTCCGCGAGAAGCACCGCCGAAATGGGGGCCAATGCGACCTGCCCGGCCCTGTCCTGCAGACCCCAGAGCAAAAGCGCCGAGATCGTCTCGGGCTGCATCCGGCCCAGCATGATGACCCCGCTTTCCTGTCCTGCCTTGAAGGCCGCCTGGTCCAGGAACCGGCGGATCACCACCGCTGTCTGACCCTTGCTGTCGAAATCGCGGAAGATGGCCGCGGCGGGCACCCCCTCACGGCGGGCCAGTACGACGGCGGTATTCAGACCCTTGCCCTGGGTCAGCCAGCCGTGTCCGGTTTCCGCCAGATAGGCCGTCACCTGATCCGAGACCTCGCGGCTGGTCTGCAAGCGGCCCGATGGCGCGCCAAGCACTCCGACAACCTCGCTCATCTCCGGCAAGAGCGCGGCAAAGGTTGTCTCCACGTCCTCGGGCTGCGCCCCCTCGGGCAGATCCAGCATGGCCAGGACCTCAAAGCCCGCTTCACGGTAAAGCGCCATGCGCTCCGCGGCACCCGGCATTTCCGCATCCACCGCAAAGGTCAGCGGATAGGGAAAACTGCGCAGCGCCGCGAGCCCTGCGCTTCCGGTGACGGGCGAATTGCCATCATCAATCAGCACGATGGACATAAGCGGCTTGCCCTCTTCCGGCGTGAAGGGCTGGGCGAATCTCTCGATGGGCCGCAGGTCCGAAACGGGGGCGGCTTCCGAGGCCTCCGCCGCAGCATCCTCTTCAGGTCCGGTCCCGGGGCGGCGCACGCTGATGTCGCTTTCCCGGTTGATCAGGCTCACGCCCGGCGTGCCAACCGTGGGCCGGGTGGGCGGGGCAAGGGCCGCGCTCTCTGTCTCTGCCGGGGGTGTCTCAGGCGCTTCGGACGGGACCTCCGTCTCGGGCGCAGTAATAGTGGCTAGGGGTTCCTCCCGGGGTGCCTCAACCGGCGCTGCGGGGGCCTCTGCGGCCTCGGTCTCGATCTTTGGTGCTACCGTCACTTCGGGGGCGGGCGGAGAGACCTCTGCCGTGCCCGTTTCAGGCGCGGGCATCTCACCACCGGGTGCGTCGGGGCTGGCTTCCTCCGCACCCTCGGGGCTTGCAAAGGCGGCGCTGTCGGTTTCGGCGGCAGGCTGGGGCTGCCGCGCAGGCTCGGTGCTGATCGACAGATCGTCAGCCTCCTGCGGAGCCATCGGGGCCAGGGCCTGGGGGTTCGGTAGAACTGGCTCATCCGTTTCAGGCGCAACAGCGGCGCTGTCGGTAGCGGTCGCTGGCTGATCCAGCCTGTCGGCCTCCCCGGTTTGGGGCTGATCGGCCGGGGCCAGTGTTTCATCGTCGATCGAGGCAAGCGTATCGGGATCGGGTGCAGGGGCCTGCGGACCGGCCCTGCCGGTCTGGACGGCCGGGTCCGTTTCGCTGCCCGTCTCACCGCTGGCCGCCTCACCGATCCTTTCGGGGGCGGCAACACCTGGGGCTGCATCGCTGACCTGCGGTGCCCGGGGTCCCGGTGCCATTACTGAGGCCACGCCCGCCGCAAAAGCACTGACAAGACCGCCCACCACAAGACCGCTCAGAAATCCGCGTGCCATTTCGCTCTCTCCTGCACCTCCGCGTGGTCCCACCACGCCGCCTGCCCTTAATGGCCCGCCCTGCCCTTGACGCCAAGGGGCAAGCCTGAACATGTATGGCCCGTAATATAGGCCTTACGCCGGGCCTTTCTCCAGCCCCAATGGGACAGTGCAAGGGACAAAGACGCCAAGTGTTGCTGCTTATAGATAACTACGACAGTTTTACCTATAACCTCGTGCACTATTTGGGCATTCTCGGGGCCGAGGTGGAGGTGCGCCGCAACGACCAGATCACGGTTGATGAGGCGATGGGCATGAACCCAGCCGGGATCCTTCTGTCGCCCGGTCCCTGCGACCCCGATCAGGCGGGTATCTGCCTGGATCTGACACTGGCGGCGGCTGAGGCGCGGCTGCCCTTGCTGGGCGTCTGTCTGGGCCACCAGACCCTGGGCCAGGCCTTCGGCGGCAAGGTGGTGCGCGCGGGCGAGATCGTCCACGGCAAGATGGGCCGCATCAGCCACCGGGGCACGGGTGTCTTCGCGGGCCTGCCCTCGCCCTTCCTCGCCACCCGCTACCATTCGCTGGTGGTGGAGCGGGAAAGCCTGCCCGATTGCCTGGCGATCACGGCAGAGCTGGAAAATGGGCTTATTATGGGCCTGCAGCACCGCGAATTGCCGCTGCACGGCGTCCAGTTCCACCCTGAATCCCTGCGCTCCGAACATGGCCACGCGTTGCTGCAGAACTTCCTTGACGAAATGAAGGTTCCGGCATGAGCGATCTGATAAAATTCCTCATCGACCAGGCCGCGAATGGTCCGCTGAACCGGCAGGAAGCGGCCCAGGCCTTCGAGATCCTCTTTGAGGGGGAGGCCACGCCCAGCCAGATCGGCGGTTTCCTCATGGCCCTGCGCACGCGGGGCGAGACGGTCGATGAATACGCCGCCGCGGCCAGCGTGATGCGGGCCAAGTGCAATGCCGTGCGCGCGCCCGAAGGGGCGATGGACATCGTCGGCACCGGCGGTGACGGCAAGGGCACGCTGAACATCTCCACCGCGACCGCCTTTGTGGTGGCCGGTGCGGGCGTCTGCGTGGCCAAGCACGGCAACCGCAATCTCAGCTCCAAGTCAGGGGCGGCCGATGCGCTTACCCAGATGGGCATCAATGTCATGGTCGGCCCCGCCGTGGTGGAGCGAGAGCTGAAAGAGGCAGGCATCGGATTCATGATGGCCCCCATGCACCACCCCGCCATCGCCCACGTCATGCCGACCCGGGCGGAACTGGGCACGCGCACCATCTTCAACATCCTCGGCCCCCTCACCAACCCGGCGGGCGTCAAACGCCAGCTCACCGGCGCCTTCAGCCGCGATCTGATCCGGCCCATGGCGGAAACACTGCAGGCGCTCGGCTCTGAGAAGGCCTGGCTTGTCCACGGCTCCGACGGGACGGATGAACTGACGATCACCGGCAAAAGCTGGGTCAGCGGACTTGAAAAGGGCAAGATCACTGATTTCGAACTGCACCCCGAAGAAGCGGGCCTTCCGGTCCATCCCTTTGAGGCGATCGTGGGGGGCACGCCCGAGGAAAACGCGCGTGATTTCAGGGCTCTGCTGGATGGGGCTGAGACCGCCTACCGCGATGCCGTGCTGCTGAATGCCGCGGCTGCCCTGGTCGTCGCAGATGCCGCGGATGATCTGAAGGCAGGTGCAGAAATGGCGCGCGAAAGCATCGATTCCGGAAAGGCCCGCGAAAAGATCACCAAAGTAGCGGCCATCTCCAACCAGAAATGAGCGCGCTCGATCTGTCGCGCCTCGGTGCCTGGCACGACCTGCCTTTCTTTCGCGATGACCTGCCACGGATCGAGGCTGCGCTGGCACGCGAAGACCGCCCGGTCTTTCCCCCCGCGCCAGCAATCTTCCAGGCACTGGAACGGACCCAACCCGAGGACACCCGCGTGGTGATCCTCGGTCAGGACCCCTATCCGCAAAGGGGCAAGGGCCACGGGCTTGCTTTTTCTATCCCCGAGGATTTTCCACCGCGCACCAGACGCGACAGTCTGGATAACATATTTCAGGAGCTTCACGATGATCTGGGAGCGGAGCGCAGGAGCACGGACCTCACCGACTGGGCCGATCAGGGTGTCCTGCTTCTGAATGCGCTTTCTCTTACGGTGCCCGAGAGCAAGGCCGGAGGACATCGCGCCCTGGGATGGTATCGACTGACCGCTGAGGTTCTTGAACGCCTGTCAGATCGTCCAAGAGCCTATATGCTTTGGGGCAAGGACGCGCACCAGGCCGCACGGAACGTGGATACACAGACCAACTTTGTCCTGAAATCGTCGCACCCTTCCCCTATGGGAGTTCACAAGGCCGGACAGGACTTTGTCGCATTCAAAGGATCACGCCCCTTCAGCCGCACCAATGACTGGTTGAAGAGCCAGGGATCAAACGCCATAAACTGGGCAGACCCGGAGGGCACATGACCGATACCATTCTTGACAAGATAAAGGCCTACAAGCTGAAAGAGGTGGAAGCCGACAAGGCCGCCAGACCGCTTGCCGAAGTGGAGGCCGAAGCCCGCGCCGCGGGGCCCGTGCGCCCCTTTGCCCAGGCCTTGCATGAGGCCAGCCGCGAAGGCTATGGCCTGATCGCCGAGATCAAGAAGGCGAGCCCCTCCAAAGGCCTGATCCGGGCGGATTTCGACCCGGCCAAACTTGCGCAGGCCTATGCCGAAGGGGGGGCGACCTGCCTCTCCGTCCTTACAGACACCCCCAGCTTTCAGGGGGCAAAGGAATACCTCACCGCGGCGCGCGCCGCCTGTGACCTGCCCGCCCTGCGCAAGGATTTCATGTATGACACCTACCAGGTGGCAGAGGCCCGCGCGCTTGGCGCGGACTGCATCCTGATCATCATGGCCTCCGTCTCGGACGCCCAGGCGGCCGAGCTTGAGGCCGCAGCCACCGACTGGGGCATGGATGCTCTGATTGAGGTGCACGATGCGGATGAGCTGGAGCGTGCAAGCCTTTTGAAAAGCCGGATGATCGGCATCAATAACCGCAACCTCAAGACCTTCGAGACCACACTCGACACCACCCGCACCCTGTCGAAGGCGGTCCCCGCAGACCGCATGATCGTCAGCGAAAGCGGTTTGAACATGCCCAAGGATCTGGCCGACATGGCGCTCTACGGTGCGCGCGTCTTCCTCATCGGTGAAAGCCTGATGCGGCAGGAAGATCTGGCCGGCGCCACGCGCCAACTGCTCGCCAATCCGCTTACGCCGGGAGGCATGTGATGGCCCTGACCCATTTTGACGCCGAAGGCCGCGCACATATGGTCGACGTCTCGGACAAGGCCGTGACGGAGCGTATCGCAGTGGCCGAAAACCACATCAGGATGATGCCCGAAACCTTTGAAATAATTACAAAAGGGCGAGCCAAGAAGGGGGACGTGATGGGCGTCGCCCGGCTGGCCGGGATCATGGCCGCCAAGCAGACCTCCAGTCTCATCCCGCTCTGCCATCCGCTTCCCATCACCAAGGTCAGCGTCGATCTAGAACCGGACGCAGACCTGCCCGGCCTCCGCATCACCGCCACAGTCAAGACGACCGGTCAGACCGGCGTTGAGATGGAGGCACTCACCGCCGCCTCCGTCACGGCACTGACTGTCTACGATATGGTCAAAGCAGTCGATAAGGGCATGGAAATCAGTGGCCTGCGCGTCACCCTTAAGGACGGAGGCAAGTCCGGCCGGTACGAGGCGGAATGATCTCCGTCACCGAGGCCCGCGCGGCGCTCTTCGCGCTTGTCTCCCCGCTTGAGGTCGAAGAGGTGCCCCTGCGCGCCGCCGCGGGCCGTGTTCTGGCGCGTGACGTCACTGCCGCCCGCACCCAGCCCCCCTTTCCCGCTTCCTCCATGGACGGCTATGCCCTGCGCCGGACCGAGGTGGAGCCCGATGCGATGCTCAAGGTGGTGGGCGAGGCTGCGGCAGGCCAGCGCTTCGAAGGCACCCTGCGTCCCGGCCAAGCGGTGCGCATCTTCACTGGCGCACCCGTCCCGGCAGGCGCGGATTTCGTGGTCATCCAGGAAGACGTCACCCGGCGCGGCGATCTGATCACCCTGGGCCACAACATTGGCAACAAGGACAACATCCGCCCCGCTGGCGGCGATTTCACTGCAGGGCAAGACCTTG
>JABDKA010000191.1 GCA_013002405.1 Sulfitobacter sp.
ATTTCTGCCACCTCGCGCAGGGGCGTTTTAGCCGAAAGCGGTGTCGCCAGCGCCAGCGCGGCCAGCAGGGCCAGAACCGTGCGTTTCATCATCACTCATCCTCATATGGGCGGGCTTGGTTGCCCGGCTTCCACATGGTTCTGATCCCTCTGCTATGCAATAACGGGCCCCAATCCGGGACTGTCCGACGCACCTCAGCCGTCAGGTGGAGGGGCAAACGCCGCTGAAAATCAACCGGTTATCGACGATCTGCAGTTCTGCGTCGGGGGTGTCGGGCCCCACTTCCCATTTGATGTCCGAACTGCCGTAATTCTCAACGCAGTATTCCGTTCCAGCAAAGCGGCCCGCCTGCCGCGCCCCTTCCAGAGATTGGGACACGTCGCGGATCTGAACGGTAAAGACATCGATCTGCCCGTCCACCTTCTTGACCTTGGTCCGGTAGTAGTGGCCGTCAAAGAGGATGCGGTCATCGTTGTTGCCGCAGCCTGTCAGGACCAGCACTCCAATCAGCATAGGGATCAGGATCTTCATCTTTCTACTCCGCGGCCACCCGAGAACAGCCATCGCTGCTCCAGCGGGTCGCTTCTTTCAGATAGGACCAGCCAAAGGCGTGATCGCTATCGCCCGTCTCGCGCAGATGGTCAAGCCGGACAAGCGCCTCTTCCAGTGTCGGCTGGTGCCCCCGGGGCACCCACCACATGACGAAGTGCATGTCGCCCATGACTTCGAACCACTCTGTCCGGCGTTCGTAGAATTGCTTGTGGATCGTGCCCCAGACAAAGGTCTCGAGGCTGGCCACATCTTCCCAGACCGTGAGGTTGGAGACATACTGCGGATCGCCTTCGATCTTGGCCTCCGTATTGCCGGTGCCCGGTTCGCCCGAGCCTTCCATCATCCAGACGAAACCCGGCATGCGCTTGCCCAACCCATTGATCCGGTCGAGGTTTTCCATGAATTCCGCCACGCGGGGATCATCGGTGTGTGTCAGCAGACGGCCCACGTTCAGCTCCGCCAGATGCATGCCTTTCATCGAGGCCTCCCTTTCGCGCTTGTTCGCGGCTACCTTTGGCTGAGCCGCGCCAAAAGGCAACAGGTCTCAGCCGGTACAGACCTTCTTGCGCCACAGCCCTGCCTGCTGCAGGTGAGCCCAGCCAAAGGCCGCATCACTGTCACCTTCGGTTTCAAGCTGCCGGAACCGGGCCATTGCCTCGTCAATTCCGGGCTTGTGGCCTATTGGCACCCACCACATGACCAGCCGAAGCGCCGCCCCCATATCGTACCACTCACCCTTGCGGTCGTAGAACCGTTTGTGAACGGTGTTCCAGACGAAATGCTCAAGGCTTTCAACGTCTTCCCAGACGCTCAGGGTTGAGGCGGTGCGGGGGTTACCACCAAGGGGGCCATCGGGATCGTTCTGGGCCTGCTCCATCTCGTCCCCGCCCAACATCCAGACAAAGCCCGGGGACCGCTGTGCAACTCCGTTCACCAGATCGAGCCCGTTGACGAAATCCTGCACGCGTGGGTCTTCCCAATCGTATTTCAGGATACCGAGATTGAATTCAGCCAGGTGATGGCCCTGGGGCTGCTGCATCTCAGAAAAAGACGGTGTAGAGCGCAAGCAGGGCCATCAGGATGATGCTCAGCCAGCCGAGCCCGAAGAGGGCGGAACGCATGGGCTGGTTTTCGGTCCGGATGTGGACATAGGCCATGGCGATGCGCGAAATCAGGAAGAGCGTTGCAAGCCAGTTGACCGAGACGGGCGAAGCCCCGGCCAAGATGGCGGCCATTGTCGTTGCCATGAAAGCGGGCGAGGTTTCGACCGCGTTCATGAATGCGCGTTCGCGTCGATAGACCGGGTCGCTGTAGTCGCGCTTGGGCTTGCCGCAGTCGCAGCGGTTTTCCGGTGTCCGGCCCCGGGTCGAAATCATCGAGAGCGCAACCATCATCAGGCCCCAGAGGGCGAGGCTTGTTATGGCGTGGCTGTAGGGGGCGAAGGTTTCCATCACTCCGCCGCCACGGCGCTGACCCGCCCTGTGCGCTTGTGCTTGATGCGGTCCTCGATTTCATCCCGGAAGTGACGGATCAGGCCTTGAATGGGCCATGCCGCGGCATCGCCAAGGGCGCAGATGGTGTGGCCTTCAACCTGCTTGGTCACGTCAAGCAGCATGTCGATTTCCTCTGGCTCCGCATCGCCCGTCACCAGCCGGTCCATCACCCGCATCATCCAGCCCGTACCTTCGCGGCAGGGGGTGCACTGGCCGCAGCTTTCGTGCTTGTAGAACTTCGACAGCCGCCAGATCGCCTTGATCACGTCCGTGGAATTGTCCATCACGATGACCGCTGCGGTCCCCAGGCCCGAGCGCTGTTCGCGCAGATAGTCGAAATCCATGATCGCGTCGCGCATGTCCTTGCCGGGGATCATCGGCACGGAGGACCCGCCGGGGATCACGGCCTTGAGGTTGTCCCAACCGCCACGGATGCCGCCGCAGTGGGTTTCGATCAGTTCCTCGAAGCCGATCGACATCGCCTCTTCCACCACGCAGGGGTTGTTGACGTGGCCAGAGATGGCAAAGAGTTTCGTCCCTGCATTGTTGGCCCGACCGAACCCGGCGAACCATTCAGGTCCGCGCCGCAGGATCGTGGGCACGACGGCGATGCTTTCCACATTGTTCACGGTGGTCGGGCATCCATACAGGCCCGCGCCCGCCGGGAAGGGCGGCTTCATGCGCGGCATGCCTTTCTTGCCCTCAAGGCTTTCAAGAAGGGCCGTTTCCTCACCGCAGATGTAGGCCCCTGCCCCGTGCGTGAGGTATAGATCGAAATCCCAGCCGGACTTGGCCGCGTTCTTGCCGAGCAGACCGGCCTCATAGGCCTCGTCAATCGCGGCCTGAAGCGCCTCACGCTCGCGGATATACTCCCCACGGATGTAGATATAGCA
>JABDKA010000217.1 GCA_013002405.1 Sulfitobacter sp.
CGGCGGGCGGGCGGCGTGTGACCCTGCTCGTTCGCCCGCGCATCAAGGCGGAGATCCGCGGTCACGGGCTGAGCCTCACGGATTTCGGCGGCATGGCGGTGCAGGTGGAACCGGAGGATATCGCGCTGACCCAAGAGGCGGAGGTACTGGGCCGGGCGGATGTGATCCTGGTCACCGTCAAAAGCCAGAACACCGAAGAGATGGCCTATCTCATCGGCAAACACGCGCGGCCCGGCTGTCCCGTAGTCAGCCTGCAGAATGGGCTGGCCAACGCCAGGCTCTTGCGCACAGCGCTTCCGGGATACGACGTGCGCGCCAGTATGGTGCCCTTCAACGTGGTGCCCATGGGCCAGGGCGGCTTTCACCGCGCGACCAGTGGGGATTTGGTGATCGAGGCCGGGGAGGGCGATCTGGCCGATCTGTTGAGCGTACCGAATCTGAGTGTGATGGAAAGCCGGGATATCGAGGCGATCCAGTGGGGCAAATTCCTGATAAACCTCAACAATGCCCTCAATGCGTTGAGCGGCTTGACCGTCCAGGCACAGCTGCGCAACCGTGCATGGCGAAGGCTGATGGCCGATCAGTGGAAAGAGGCGCTGGGCGTCCTGCGCGCCCATGGCATCGCACCCGCCTCCACGACGCCGGTCTCCGTTGCCACCGTCCCCTTTATCCTGAAGCTGCCGACCCCTCTTTTCATGCGTGTAGCGGCCGCGATGCTGACCATTGATCCGCAGGCCCGCACCTCCATGTCGCTGGATCTGATGGGCGGTCGCAAAACGGAGATCGAGGACCTGCAGGGCGAAGTGGTGCGGATGGGAAGGGAAAAGGGCATCCCGACACCGATCTGTGCGCTTGTCGCGGACCTTATTGAAACGGCAGAGGCGGCTGGTGAGGGCTTGCCGCATTTGCCCGTGCGGGCGATCAGGGCGGAGCTTTGATCTGCCCCGCTCGCGCTGCCTTCTTTGTCGGATGTGAAGCGATGTGAGAGACGCCTAGAGGCTCCGCAAAAGCTCTTTCAGCTCGGGTTCGTCCACCACGTTCGCCGCCTCTGACGGGTCGAACCAGGCCCGCTCGCGTTCATCGACTTCGGGATAATCCGTGCTGAGACCCCGCACCCTGGTGAGGTAGACCTGCGCCTTGATGGGGATGCTCTCGCCGTCCTCAAGGCCCTTGTCATATTCGAAGTGACCGATCGGTTCGCTTTCGATGTCCGCCTCACGCACGCCCGCCTCTTCCCAGGCTTCCTGCAGCGCCGACTGCGGTCCGTCGAGCCCTTCGATGGGCCATCCCTTGGGCACGATCCAGCGGCCCGTGTCCCGGCTGGTGATCAGCAGGACGCGCTTTCCCTGGTCGGTATCCTGGTAGCAAAGGGCAGCCACCTGGCGCCGGACCGGTGGCGTCTCAACCGGACCAGTGACACCGGCCCAAGCCTGTTTGATAAATTCGAACATCGTTACCTGCTGCTAATTTATTATTATAAACAAAAACTTGCTTTGTTGGCAGTATAAACGATCCTGCGGAATTGACAAATTCAATTCTCGCTTGCTCACCGGGGCCCCCCGTTCCACCCTGGCAGGGAAAGGGGAGCCGCCAACATGCCACCATCACAAAAGGGCGCTGACATCGGCCTTTACGGTCTGGGCACGATGGGCTCGGCTCTGGCGCTGAACTTCGCGGAAAAAGGTTTCTCCGTCGCTGTCAGCAACCGCGAGACGGCCTGGATCGACACCTTCCTGGAGGAGGCCGGAAGCCTTGCCGCAAAGATCACCGGGTTCGCGCAGCTTGCCGATTTTGTCCGCGCAATCGCGAGGCCGCGATCCATCCTTTTCATGATCCCCTCGGGCGCACCTATGGACGCGATGATCGAGGCCATTCTGCCTGTGCTAGAAGAGGGTGATACCATCATCGACGGCGGAAACGCCGATTTCAACGCCACCCGGGCAAGGTCCGAGGCGCTGGCCGCGACAGGCATCCATTTCGTCGGCATGGGGGTGTCGGGCGGCGAAGAGGGTGCGCGCAATGGGCCATCCATGATGGTCGGTGGCAGCACCCATTCCTGGCAGCAACTGCGCCCGATGGTTGAGGCGATTGCGGCGAGGTATCAGGGCGACCCATGCGTCGCGCATCTGGGCCCGGATGGGGCAGGGCACTTCGTCAAGACAGTGCATAACGGCATCGAGTACGCAGATATGCAAATGATCGCAGAGATTTATGGCCTTTTGCGGGATGCGGGCGGAAAGTCCGCCGCAGAGATCGGCGCGCTTTTCGAAAGCTGGCAGGAAGGGCCGCTGAGTTCCTATCTGATCGAGGTCAGCGCTGCGGCGCTGCAATCCACCGACAGCAGGTCAGGCCGACCGATGGTTGACGTGATCCTGGACAAGGCGGGGCAGAAGGGAACCGGGCGCTGGACCCTGATCGAGGCCCTGAAAATGGGACAGTCGGCCAGCACTGTCGAGGCTGCTGTGGGCGCGCGGGGGTGGTCCTCCGAGAAGCAAGTTCGCACCCGGGCCGAAGACCTGCTGAGCGCGGCCGCGACGGCGGTTGACTTGCCCTCGGAAGGGGACCTGCAAGGTGCCCTGCTCGCCGGGCGCATCCTGGGGCATGCCCAGGGTTTTCGCATCCTTTCGGCAGCGTCAGAGGAATTTGACTGGTCGCTCGACCTGGCCCGGATTTCAGAGATCTGGCGGGCGGGCTGTATCATCCGCTCTGCCCTTCTGGATGATCTGGCAGAGGCTTTCCGCGATAACCCGCCGGAGGGGCATCTGATCCTTGCGCCCGCGGTGCGCGCGCAATTGGCGGAGACGGTCGGGCCCCTGCGGCGGGTGGTTGCAGCCGGCGTGGCGGCGGGCGTGCCCCTGCCTGCCCTCTCGGCGGGTCTCGCGTGGTACGATACGATGCGCACCGCCCGCGGGACCGCGAACCTCATTCAGGCGCAGCGTGATTTCTTCGGTGCGCACGGATTCGCGCGGATTGATGCGGATGGTCGACACCACGGCGACTGGAACAGGCTTAGGCAGGCTTAGCCAAACGGATCCTCGGCATAACCGACGTGTGAAAGGTAGAGCCCTTCGGGGGGTGAAACGGGTCCGCAGGCGGCACGGTCCCGCGCCTCAAGGGCGCGGCGCACCTGATCGGGGGACCAGGCTCCGGCCCCGACACGTTCCAGCGTTCCTACAAAGCTGCGCACCTGGTTGTGCAGAAAGGAGCGCGCGCGCACATCGAAGTGGTATTCCGTGCCGCCGAGTGTCCCCACTTCCGACACCGAAAGGTGATCAAGCGTCTTCACCGGGCTGTCGGACTGGCAGAGCGTGGACCGGAAGGTGGTGAAGTCGTGCCGTCCGATCAGGACTTGTGCCGCCTCCTGCATCGCACCCGCATCGAGCGGATGCTTGATCTGCCAGACCAGTCCGCGCTGGTGCGTGGCGGGCGCGCGGCGTGACAGGATCCGGAAGAGGTAGCGCCGCTCATTGGCCGAAAAACGCGCGTGGAAGTCATCCGGGACCATGGCGCAATCGACGACGGCAACGGGATCGGGCTTGAGATGGTAGTTCAGCGCCTCTGACAGGCGAAAGGGCTTCCAGTCCTGTTCCAGATCGCAATGGGCCACCTGAGCGAGCGCGTGGACGCCCGCGTCTGTCCGCCCTGCCGCCGCAATGGTGTGCGGTCCGGGCTCCAGCCGCCCCAATGCTGCTTCAATGGCACCCTGCACCGACGGCAGATCAGTCTGCCGCTGCCAGCCGACAAAGGGCGCGCCGTGGTATTCAATTTTGAGGGCATAGCGGGGCATGCGCGGGGGCTTACCCTTCGGCCCCGGTTCTGGCAATCCCCGGTGGGGGTGCCTATGTTGGGGGTCGGACGGAATTGAGGCGGGCGCTGCATTGGTCATATCACGCATTGCTGACGGCATATGGCGCCAGGTCGAAAATGTCGGCGACAGTATCTCCGAAACCTTCTTTGAACCCGTGATCCGGCTTGGCGTCACCGGACTTGCCCGGTCCGGCAAGACCGTTTTCATCACGTCGCTGGTCGCCAATATATTGGACCGGGGCCGTATGCCGGGCCTGTTGGCGCAGAACGAAGGGCGTATTGAAGCGGCCTTTCTGCAGCCCCAGCCCGACGACACCGTCCCAAGGTTTGAATATGAGGCCCATCTGGCCGCCTTGACGGGCAAGTCTCCCCACTGGCCCGAGAGCACGCGCGCGATTTCCGAACTGCGTCTTTCCTTGCGGGTGCGGCCCAATGGCCTGCTGGCGGGTCTGCAGGGGCCGCGCACAATCCACCTGGATATCGTCGATTACCCGGGTGAATGGCTTCTGGACCTGGGTCTGCTGGACCGGGATTTCGGGGAATGGTCGAAAAGCACGCTTGAGCGGATCAAGTACCGCGCGGAAGCCCGGGATTTCATGGCGGCATTGAGAGGCGTCGACCCGACCGCAGCCCACGATGAACCCACGGCGCAGCAACTGGCACGCCTTTACGCGGCCTATCTGCAGACGGCCCGTGCCGCAGGATATTCCGACTGCACGCCTGGGCGTTTCCTGTTGCCGGGTGATCTGGCGGGTTCCCCCGTGTTGACCTTTGCGCCCCTTGCCGTGGAAGGCCCCGCCAGGCGCGGATCTCTCCACCGCGAGCTTGCCCGGCGGTTCGAGGCCTACAAGCGGGATGTGGCCAAGCCCTTCTTCCGTGACCATTTTGCCCGGATCGACCGGCAGATCGTTCTGGTGGATGCGCTCGGCGCGATCCATCAGGGTCCCCGCGCGGTGGAGGACCTGCGGGCCGCCCTTTCCGAAACACTCAGCGCTTTTCGCCCCGGCCAGACGGGATTTCTGGGGTCGCTTATCGGGGCGCGTCGGGTTGAGAAAATCCTCTTTGCCGCGACAAAGGCGGATCATCTGCACCACGCCCAGCACGCCAAGCTGACTGCCATCATGCAGGCCCTGGTGCGCGAGGCGAAGGACCGTGCGCAATATGCGGGTGCCGATACCAAGGCGCTGGCCATCGCCTCCCTCCGCGCCACGACGGAGGCCACGATGGTGCACGAAGGAGAGACGCTGGACGTGGTACGCGGCACGCTTCTGGAAAGCGGTAAGGAGGCGGCATTCTATCCCGGCGATTTGCCGGGTGACCCCGCCCATCTGCTGAACCCGGCCCTTCAGGGGGCGGAGAAGTGGCTGGACCAGGATTACCAGATCATGCGCTTTGCCCCTGCGCCGCTGGAACTGCGGCCGGGCGACGGGCCGCCGCACATCAGGCTGGACCGGGCGGTCGAATTCCTGATCGGAGACCGGCTGTGATTTTGCGAAAGGCGCTTTCCACAGATGCAGGCCGCGTGGGCGCGATCCTGTCGGAGTTTGTCGACACAACCGACTGGATGCCGCGCGTCCACACGCGGGCCGAGGATCTGGCGCACGCCGGGTCTTTGATTGAGCGGGGTTGGGTGACCGTGGCCGAAATCCCGCAGGGCGTTATTGGATTTGCCGCCTGTGACGGAGAGGAGTTGAATGCCCTCTATGTCGCCGCAAATGGAAGAGGGCAGGGGGTTGGCACGGCCCTCCTGAAGACCCTTCAGGACAGCCGGGACACGCTCACGCTCTGGACTTTTCAGGCCAACACCGGCGCGCAGCGGTTCTACCTGCGCCACGGCTTTTCGGAAGCGGAACGCACCAGCGGCGCGGGCAATGACGAGAAACTGCCGGACATCCGGTATCTCTGGCGAAGGGAGGGCGGGTGATGGCCAAGGGACCTGTTCTGTTCGATCTGGAACAAGACAGCGCGCCGCGACCCACAGTGGCGGAAGCGCCGCCAGTGCCCGATCTGGTCGCGCCTCCGCCGCAGGGACAGGCGATGCAGGCCGCCGCCAAGATGGCCGCGCGTCGTACCTCGCTGCTGGGTCGGCTTTTCTGGGGGCTTGCCGTGGCCCTGGTGGGGGCGCTCGTCTCCATCGCGACCTGGAACTTCATCACCGATCTCATGGTGCGCGCCCCCCTTGTAGGCTGGGGCATCACGGTTCTGACGGGGGCTTTCCTGCTGGTGCTCCTGTTGCTGGCGTTGCGCGAATTCGCGGCGATCGGACGGCTCTCTCGGTTGGATGGTCTGCGACATGCGGCGGCCGAGGCACTGGTGCAAGATGATCTGAAGGCGGCGCGCTCGGTGACCGACCGGCTTGTCGGCCTTTACCGGGGGCGCGAAGAAACCCGTTGGGGCCGGGACCGGCTGGCGGAACTACGCGGCGATCAGCTGGATGCGCCGGGGCTCTTGGCGCTGGCGGAGCAGGAGCTGCTGACCCCGCTTGACCGCGCGGCCAGTCGTGAGGTTGAGGCCGCGGCCCGGCAGGTGGCGACCGTGACGGCCCTTGTCCCGCTGGCCCTTGCCGATGTGGCGGCGGCCCTGACGGCGAACCTGCGCATGATCCGCCGGGTGGCGGAAATCTACGGTGGGCGCTCAGGCTTCTTTGGGTCCTGGCGGCTCACGCGGGCGGTCATGTCCCATCTGGTGGCGACCGGGGCCGTCGCCGTCGGGGATGACCTGCTGGAACCGGTGCTGGGCGGCTCCATCCTTGGCAAGTTGAGCCGAAGGTTTGGCGAAGGACTGGTGAACGGTGCCCTCACCGCGCGTGTTGGCGTGGCGGCGATGGAAGTGTGCCGCCCGCTGCCCTTTGCCGACGGAAAACGCCCCAAGGTGCGGGGCATCGTCAGCCGCGCCCTGTCGGGGCTGCTGGGTCAGGGGAAGGACCGCTGACATGGAGAGCTTTGCCGCTGATCTGGCCAGGCTGGTGCGCGCACCGCTGCATGAGACCCATGTCGAGGAGATGCGCCGCCAAGGCAGTTGAGATGGGTCAGGAGACCGGCAAAGCGGCGGATGAAATCCACTATGCGATCGCCGTTGAGATCGAGATCCTCGATTCCCGCACCAAGGCGCGGAAGGGTGCAGCGACGCTGGGGACCAGGCAGTTTTTCGGTGGTCTTCAGCTCCTCTCTGGCCTCTTCCATTTCCCTGTCGGACTGCCTGCCGGACCGTCTTGAGGCCCATCCGCGGATCACCATTCGTTTCGAAACGCAGGTTTGCGGCCTGCAGGGTGAAAGATCGCTCGCGGGTCCGGAGGGGGGCGCGGACAATGGAGATTGAGGGGCTTTGCGGCGTCTTGGCCGTCTGGGATCACGTCGAAAACTGATCGGGCGGCGCGGCCCGGGGGGCCGCACACGATCTATTCTGTATGAGGGGCTCTGCCCCTCAAACTCCCCGTAGTATTTTCGGTGAAAAAGAGGGTGCAGGGAGGGCTTGTGAGGTTGGCAAGCCGGGCCTATAAGCAGCCCATGACCCGCATGATCGCGATCATTATTCGAATTATATCCCCGGCACTCTGAAACCAAGAGAGGCCGGGCCAAGGTGTTTGAGCCAATCGCACCGCTGCAAATTCCCCAGAAATCTGATCCGAAGGACGCCCGAAGATGTGCGCCGATACGCCTGTGAAGACCGACTACAAAGACACCCTGAACCTGCCCAGAACCAATTTCCCGATGCGCGCGGGACTGCCAAAGCGCGAGCCCGAATGGCTGGCCCGCTGGGAAAAGATCGGCGTATACGACCGCCTGCGCGAGAAGGAAGGCCGTGAGGTCTTTACCCTGCACGATGGTCCGCCCTACGCCAACGGGCACCTGCACATCGGGCATGCGCTGAACAAGACCATCAAGGACATGATCGTGCGCTCCCATCAGATGATGGGCTTTGACGCGCGCTACATCCCGGGCTGGGACTGCCACGGTCTGCCCATCGAGTGGAAGATCGAAGAGGAATACCGCAAGAAGGGCAAGTCCAAGGACGCGGTGCCGATCAATGAATTCCGGGGCGAATGCCGCGCCTTTGCCGACAAGTGGGTCGACATCCAGCGCGAGGAGTTCAAGCGGCTGGGGATCACCGGCAACTGGGCCGATCCGTACCTGACGATGGATTTCCACGCCGAGCGGGTGATTGCCGAGGAATTCATGAAGTTTCTGATGAACGGGACGCTCTATCAGGGCTCAAAGCCTGTCATGTGGTCCCCCATCGAGCAGACAGCCCTGGCCGAGGCGGAGGTGGAGTACCACGACAAGGACAGCTTTACCGTCTGGGTGAAATTTCGGGTGGCCGAGGCAGATTATGAACAAGACGCCAAGGATGTTGCGCTGGTCGTTGAAGGTTCAGAACAAGAAATAGCCGAAACGCAGAAGTATGTGCGACACCGTTCAGACGACCTTTTGGGCGCATTTGTTGTTATTTGGACCACAACACCCTGGACCATGCCTTCAAACAAGGCGGTGGTTTATGGGCCGGACATCTCCTACGGCCTTTACGAGATCACCGGGCGGCCCGAGGAATGCTGGGCACGCATCGGGGACCGCTATCTGCTGGCGGACAAGCTGGCGGCAGATGTGCTGGGTCGGGCGCGGCTGGATGAGAGCATGTATCGCCGCCTGCGGGGCGTGAGCGCGGATGAGCTGGCAGGGCTGCAGTTGAAGCATCCCCTCGCCGGAGCCGAAGGGTCGAACGGTGAATGGGACGATCTGCGTGATTTCCGCGCCGCCGATTTCGTGACAGAGGAAGAGGGCACGGGATTTGTTCATTGTGCGCCCAGCCACGGTATGGAGGAGTACGAGCTTTACCGCGATCTGGGAATGCTCGACCAGGTTATCACCTACAACGTGATGGACGATGGCCGTTTTCGTGATGATCTGCCCTTCTTCGGCGGCACCTACATCCTCAGCCGCAAGGGCGGTGAGGGGGATGCCAACAAGGCCATCATAGACAAGTTGGTTGAAGTGGGCGGCCTGCTGGCACGCGGCAAGATCAAGCATTCCTATCCCCATTCCTGGCGCTCGAAGGCGCCGGTGATCTACCGCAACACGCCCCAGTGGTTCGTGGCCATCGACCGACCGATGAAGGTGGGGAATGATGAGTTCACCATCCGCGGACGGGCCCTGGAGGAGATCGACCGGGTCAACTGGACCCCGAAATCGGGGCGTAACCGGCTTCATTCGATGATGGAGGCGCGGCCCGACTGGGTGCTCTCACGCCAGCGCGCCTGGGGTGTGCCACTGACCTGTTTCGTCCGGAAGGGTCTGCTGCCGACCGATCCTGAATTCCTGCTCCGCAACGAAAAGGTGAACGAGCGGATCACGCAGGCCTTCGAGGCTGAAGGGGCCGATTGCTGGTACGAAGAAGGGGCCAAGGTCCGCTTCCTTGACGGGATCGTGGACCCCGATGCCTATGAGCAGGTGACGGACATCCTCGACGTCTGGTTCGATTCAGGCTCAACCCACGCCTTCACCTTGCGCGACCGCGCGGATGGATCCGAGGACGGGATTGCCGATGTCTACATGGAAGGGACGGACCAGCACCGCGGCTGGTTCCATTCCTCCCTGCTGCAGTCCGTCGGGACGACGGGTCACGCGCCCTATCGCAATGTGGTGACACACGGCTTCACGCTGGATGCAAAGGGCATGAAGATGTCCAAATCGCTTGGCAACACCATCGTACCGGAGCAGATCGTCAAGCAGTATGGCGCCGATATCCTGCGGCTTTGGGTGGCACAGGCAGACTATACCGCCGACCAGCGGATCGGCGATGAGATCCTGAAAGGGGTGGCCGACAGCTACCGCCGCCTGCGCAACACCATGCGTTACATGCTGGGTGCGCTGAGCGATTTCAGTGAAGCGGACCGGGTCGAACCCGCCGACATGCCGGAACTGGAACGTTGGGTGCTGCACCGTCTGGCGGAGCTGGATGGGGTGGTGCGCGATGGCTATACCAAGTTCGATTTCCAAGGGGTTTTCCAGGCGGTCTTTACCTTTGCGACGGTGGATCTGTCGGCCTTCTATTTCGACATCCGCAAGGATGCCCTCTACTGCGACGGCAATACGCTGCGCCGCCGGGCGGCGCGAAGCGTGCTGGATATCCTCTTCCACCGGCTGACCACCTGGCTGGCCCCGATCCTCGTCTTCACGATGGAGGAGGTCTGGCTGGAGCGGTTCCCGGGGGACGCGTCCTCCGTTCATCTGGTGGATATGCCGGAGACGCCCGAGAGCTGGCGGGACGCCGATCTTGCGGCCAAGTGGGCCAACGTGCGTGCCGCCCGGCGCGTGGTGACAGCCGCGCTTGAGGTGCAGCGGGTCGAGAAGGTGATCGGAGCCTCGTTAGAGGCGGCACCGATTGTCTACGTTGCGGACGACGAACAGCGCGCGGCAC
>JABDKA010000060.1 GCA_013002405.1 Sulfitobacter sp.
GGTCCGCCCAGGCCGCCCCCTCGTAGTCCGCCGCCTCCTCCATGGCCCGCTCGAAGGCGGCCCAGGTGCCGTAGTGCTGCGCGATGAGATTGGACGCGGCCTCTCCGACGTGGCGGATACCAAGGGCAAAGATGATCCGGCGCAGCGGGATTTTCCTTTTTTCTTCAATCGCCTGAAAGAGGTTGGTGGCAGATTTCTCGCCCCAGCCCTCGCGGTTCTTGAGTTGCTGCACACCGGACCCGTAGCGGTCCTGCAGGGTGAAGATGTCCGCAGGCTCCGCAATCCAGCCATCGGCATAGAACTGTTCCACCTGCTTCGATCCCAGACCCTCGATGTCAAAGGCCGCGCGCGAGACAAAGTGTTTCAGTTTCTCAACCGCCTGGGCTGGACAGATCAGCCCGCCCGTGCAGCGGCGGACCGCATCGCCCGGCTCCCGCACGGCCTCAGATCCACATTCGGGGCAGACTTCGGGGAATTTGAAGGACACTGCATCCGCGGGCCGCTTGTCCAGATCGACATCCGCCACCTTGGGGATCACATCGCCCGCGCGGTATACCTGCACCCAGTCGCCCACGCGTATGTCCTTGCCGCCGCGGATCGCCTCACCCTTACTGTCGAGGCCCTTGATATAGTCTTCATTGTGCAGCGTCGCGTTCGACACCACCACGCCGCCCACCGTTACCGGCTGCAGCCGCGCGACCGGCGACAGGGCACCGGTGCGACCGACCTGGATGTCGATGCCCTGCAGCCAGGTCCAGGCCAGCTCCGCCGCGAACTTGTGCGCCACCGCCCACCTTGGCGTGGTGGACCGAAAGCCGAGCCGCTCCTGCAAGGCCAGATCGTTGACCTTGTAGACCACCCCGTCGATGTCATAGCCCAGCGTCGCACGCTGTTCCTCGATAAGCGCGTAATGCGCCAGCATCTCTTCGGGCCCGTCGCAGAGCCAGGTCAGCGGATTGGTGACGAAACCAAATGTGGTCAGTTGGCCCAAAGCGCCCATCTGTGTGTCGGACAGGGGGGCCGACAGCGCGCCCCAGGCGTAGGCAAAAAAGCGCAAGGGCCGCGATTTGGTGACGCTGGCGTCCAATTGGCGGAGCGATCCCGCGGCGGCATTGCGCGGGTTGGCGAAGGGCCTGTTCCCCGCCGCCTCCTGCCGTTTGTTGAGTGCTTCGAAATCGGCGTGGCTCATGTAGACCTCGCCGCGCACCTCCAGCACCTCAGGCGCCCCCTCGATCCGTTTCGGTATGTCGTTGATTGTGCGCGCATTGGCGGTGACGTTCTCGCCCACCTCCCCGTCCCCGCGCGTCGCCGCCTGGACCAGCTGGCCCCCCTCATACCGCAGCGAGAGCGACAGCCCGTCGATCTTCGGCTCTGCAGTATAGGTCAGCGGCGCCCCGTCATTCAGACCCAGATAACGCCTGATCCGGGCATCGAAGTCGGTCACATCCTCGGCTTCAAAGGCATTTGCCAGCGAGAGCATGGAGACCGCGTGCCGGACCTTGGAAAAACCGTCGGCGGGGGCCGCGCCAACCTGTTCCGTCGGGCTGTCCGCGCGCTTGAGGTGGGGAAAACGTTTCTCGATCGCGATGTTGCGCAGCTTTATGGCGTCGTATGTCGCGTCCGAAATCTCGGGCGCGTCCTCGCGGTAGTAAGCCGCGTTGGCCTGCGTCAGCAATTCGGCCAGTCGCGCAAGCTCCGCACGCGCCTCTTCATCGCTCAGCGCCTCAACCGCGATGTCAGATGTCAAAAGACCTGCCCTCCGAAGGATCCCACCACTCACGTAGATAGGTCGCAGCCAAGGTCAGGTCTAGCTTATTTGCCCGCTGATGCCGCGCTCAGGCGGAGGCGGCGATCGCCTCCACCGCCGGTTCCGGATCGCGCAGCACATAGCCGCGGCCCCAGACCGTTTCGATATAGTTGTCGCCACCGGTTGCCACGCTCAGCTTTTTGCGCAACTTGCACATGAAGACGTCGATGATCTTCAGCTCGGGCTCATCCATGCCACCGTAGAGATGGTTGAGGAACATCTCCTTGGTCAGGGTTGTGCCCTTGCGCAGGGAGAGCAGCTCAAGCATCTGATATTCCTTGCCCGTCAGATGGACCGTCTGGCCATCCACGCTAACGGTCTTGGCATCCAGGTTGACCGCAATCTGCCCGGTCTCGATCACGGATTGGGAATGGCCCTTGGAGCGCCGGATGATCGCATGGATGCGTGCCACCAGTTCCTCCCGGTGGAAGGGTTTGGTCAGATAGTCATCCGCGCCAAAGCCGAAGCCCTTGATCTTGTTCTCCGTATCATCGCTGCCCGACAGGATCAGGATCGGCGTTTCGATCCGGCTAAGGCGCAGCTGGCGCAGCACCTCGTGCCCATTCATGTCCGGCAGATCCAGATCCAGCAGGATCAAATCGTAATCGTACAGCTTCGCCAGATCGATCCCCTCTTCCCCCAGATCGGTGGCATAGACATTCAAATTGGCATGAGTCAGCATCAATTCGATGCTGCGCGACGTGGTGGGATCATCTTCGACAAGCAGTACACGCATTCACATTCTCCGGATCGTCAGCAGGGCGGTTGGACTGGATCGTGAACAATAAAGGTTAATCATCGGTTACCGCATTGATCGTCAGTAACAAAACAACCTAAAGTTGTCTATATCTTTGTAATGCCGTCGCCTTTAGCGCCGCCTCCCCGTGCTCCGTCACTGCGCGGACCCACTCCATGAATTCCTCTTCGCTGATTTGATAGCGCGCCAGCGCCTCGGACTGGGTGATCAGACCATAGACCACCCCCCGCACCACCGCCGCCTTGCGCGAGGCGACCCAACGCCGGGTCTTTGTGCTGGGCAGATCCGCCTGACTCATCACGCTGCCATCCGCCAATGTCACGGACCGTGGTCCATCGACTTTCTTCAGGTACATGGGCCAATCCTTCGTTCAACTGGGAGCCACCATCACGGTACCGGCCTTAATGCCGGATGAAGCTGCCCCTTGTGAGTGTTTAGGATTTTCCTATATTGCGCCCGAAACCGCCCCCTCGAAGGATGCTCCCATGGCGCTCGATCAGACCCCGCCGCTGAACTCGCTCGGCTTTGCCAAGGCCCCCGCCGACACGCGGGTTGTGGTGGCCATGTCTGGCGGCGTGGACAGCTCCGTCGTGGCGGCCATGCTGGCCGAAGAAGGCTATGATGTGGTGGGGGTGACGCTCCAGCTTTACGACCATGGTGCGGCCTTGGCGAAAAAGGGTGCCTGTTGCGCCGGCATCGACATCCACGATGCCCGACGCGTGGCCGAGGAAATGGGATTTCCCCATTACGTCCTGGATTATGAAAATGTCTTCAAAGACGCGGTGATAGACGAATTTGCTGATGCCTATCTGGCCGGAGCTACGCCCGTGCCGTGCATCCGCTGCAATGAGCGGGTCAAGTTCAAGGATCTGTTGGAAACGGCCCGCGATCTTGAGGCCGATTGCATGGCTACGGGCCACTACATCCAGCGCAAGATGGGGTCAGAGGGGGCGGAACTGCACTGCGCAGCTGATGCCGCGCGGGACCAGTCCTATTTTCTCTTCTCCACGACACCCGAACAGCTCGACTTCCTGCGCTTCCCCCTGGGCCACCTGCCCTCCAAGGACGACACCCGCGCACTGGCCGCCAAGTATAACCTGCCCGTCGCGATGAAGCCTGACAGCCAGGACATCTGCTTTGTGCCAAATGGCGATTACGCCAGCGTGATCCGCAAGCTGCGGCCCGAAGCGGCTGATCCGGGGAATATCGTCGATACGGATGGCACCGTCCTGGGCCAGCACGAAGGGGTGATCCACTACACCATCGGTCAGCGCCGGGGCCTGGGGCTCGGCGGCCTGGCGGACCCGCTCTACGTGGTCCGGCTTGACCCTGAGCGCAAGCAGGTCGTCGTGGGCCCCAAATCCACGCTCGCCACCCGGACAGTCCCGGTGAAGGAGATCAACTGGCTTGGCGATGCGCCCCTCACCTCGCGGTCCGAATGGCCCATCGCGGTCAAGGTCCGCTCGACCCGCCCACCGCGTGACGCGATCCTGCGCCCCCTGAGCGCGACTACCGCGGAGGTTGAGTTACTCACGCCGGAAGAAGGCGTATCTCCGGGCCAGGCCTGCGTCTTTTATGACGCCGACAGCAGCCGTATCTTTGGTGGCGGCTGGATCCACCGGGGCTGAATAGACCTCTCTTTATCACCAGAATTACGTCTGGGAGGTTGAGGGACAACGTTCCTCATAAACAACAGAATGGTGTCGCGGGCCCCGGGGCCCGCGTCCGCCGGATCAGAGCCGGTCCAGGACCGCCTTTGCGGCGCGCAGGCCCGGGGCCTCACCGCCCCGGCCAAGCCGCTCCATTGTCAGGGTCATCGCCTCCTGCTGACGCTCTGGTGCCGCGAGCACTTTCAGGATCTCCCGCGCGATGGGACCGGGCCTGCAGTTGGCGCCCAGAAACTCCGGCACGACCCGTGTCTCCGTCACCAGATTAACCAGTGTCACCGTATCAATTTTCGCCAGCCGTTCCATAATCCGGTGGGTGAGCCAGTTCATCTGGTAGGCAATGACCATGGGCGTCCCCGCCGCCGCCAGTTCCAGCGAAACGGTGCCGGAGGCCGCCAAAGCCACGTCCGCCGCGCGAAAGGCCGCGCGCTTTTCGGCGGCCACCTCTGCGGAGTCACGGTCCCGCGGATCCAGCAGGAGTGGCGGCACAGGCCAGTTCCGGGTCAGCACCTTCACGTCATGGGTCACCGATGCGGCCGCCGGTATCACGATCCGCATGTCGGGGCGGGCTTCGGCCAGTTGTGCGGCCACCCGCTGAAAGATCGGGCCCAGCCGGGCCACCTCGCTCTTGCGCGACCCGGGCAGCATCAGCAACAGCGGCGCCTCCCCGATGCCATGCGTCTCGCGAAAGGCCAATGCCTCTGCCGGGCTCGCTACCGGTTCGGCCACCACGGGATGGCCCACGAAATCGCAGTCCATGCCCGCAGCTTCCATGTAGGGCGGCTCAAAAGGCAGAAGCGCCAGCACATGGTCGACATAGCGCGCCATCTTCTCCGCTCGCCCCGGCCGCCAGGCCCAGACGCTGGGCGCCACGTAGTGAACGCATCGCAGATCACTCTTGGCCTTGACCCGTCGGGCCACGCGCAGGGAGAAATCCGGGCTGTCGATGGTGATCAGCACGTCGGGCTGCATCTTCAACACGGCTTGCGCCGTCTGATTGATCCGCGCCATCAGGGCGCGGTACTTGGGCAGGATCTCCGCCAGGCCCATCACGCTAAGTTCGGACATGTCGAAAAGGCTCTCCAGCCCCTGGGCCTGCATCTCCGGCCCGCCGATGCCCTCAAAGGTAATCTCAGGCTGCAGTTGCTTCAGCCCCGCCATCAGCGCCCCGCCAAGCCTGTCTCCCGACGGCTCCCCGGCGAGGATGAAGACCTTCATGCCGCCTCTCCCCCGCGCCTGCACCAGAGGACCAGCCCGTGCCGGTTGGCCAGTTCAACGCAGGCCGCGCGGTCCAGTACCATGACGTCACCTTCATCCACCACGATCCCGGCCAGGCCCGCCCTGGCCGCAGCCTCGACCGTACCGGGGCCGATCGTGGGCATGTCGATCTCGCGGATCTGGCCTTCCTTGGGCCCTTTGCAGAGGATCGCGCGCATTTCGCGGGCGCGGGCGGGAAGTGTGGTGAGCAGATGGTCGGTCCCGCCGATGGCCTCCACCCCCAGCACCTGTTCGGCACCAATGACGCAGGCCTGACCGATGTCCAGGGGTGCCAGCCCCTTCAGCACCGCCTCTCCCCGGGCCGCATCGCGCCGCATCTGCGCATCGGGCCAGGCTTCGGAAAGAACCCCCTGTTCGGCTACCAGATCGGGCAGCAGTTTGTCAGGGGCCAGAACCTCGAACCCGGTCCGCTCAAAGATCTTGCGGATGATCTCCAGTGCGCCATTGTCCCCAGCCGCCAGCGCCTTCTGGAAAAGCGGGATAAGCGGCTTGGTTTCCTCATCAAGGGCTGTAGGATCCAGCGCGGGCCTGTCGATTCCACCACAAAAACATACCTTTGTGACCCCCGCCTCACCCAGCTTCACCAGCAGCGAGCCCAGGGTCTCCAGCCGGAAAGTGTGATCCACCGCGAGCCCATCGGGCGGAGCCCCTTCAAAGCCGCAGATCAGCGGCGGCTCGGCCTGGGCCGCGGCCACTTCGGCGGGCAGACGTCCCCGTCCGGCAATCAACGCCAGGCTCATTTCGGCGTCAGGAAATGACGGCCCGTGTCAGCCATCACGAAGGCGACAATCTGACGGACATAGTCGCTCTCGGTTTCCTCTCCCAGTCGCCGGGCGCGGTCGTGAAAGGTGCCTTCGCCCTGTGCCAGCATCTGAAAGGCGGCACGCAGCGCGGTGATGTCCGACCGGGCCACGCCGCGCCGTTTCAGCCCGACCAGGTTGAGCCCATCGAGATGGCCGCGCGGTGCCTGAACAAGGCCGTAAGGGATCACATCGTTTGTCACCATGGTCACGGCCCCGATAATGGCCCCCTGCCCGATCCGCACGAACTGGTGGATGCCCGACAGTCCCCCGACGATCACGTCATCTTCCAGCACGCAGTGGCCCGCCACCGCCGCCGAATTCACGACGATCACCCGGTCGCCGATGATCGCATCGTGGGCAATGTGACAGCCGGCCATGAAGAGGCCGTCATCCCCGATCCTGGTCAGACCGCCGCCCCCTTCGGTGCCGCAGTTCATGGTGGCATGCTCACGGATACGGTTACGCTTGCCGATCACCAGGCGGCTGGCCTCCCCCTTGAATTTCAGGTCCTGCGGGATCTCCCCGATGACAGCGAAGGAAAAAACTACCGTCTCTTCCCCGATCTCCGTCTCACCGGTCACAACCACGTGGCTTTTCAATTCCACCCCGGCCTTTAGTGTCACCCCGGCACCTACCACGCAGAAAGGGCCGATGCGCACGGAGGGGTCAATCCGTGCCCCCTCCTCGATCACGGCCGAGGGGTGAATGTTGCTCATGCGCCCTCTTTCGTCAGATCGACATAGGCCATGAAATCGGCCTCTGCGGCCATCTCACCCTCGACCGTGGCAACCCCGTTGAAGCGCCAGATCTTGCCACCCGGCTTGCCGCGCGTCGTCTTGACGTCCATGCGCAGCACGTCGCCGGGAATGACCTTACGTCGGAACTTGGCGCTGTCGATGGACATGAAATAGATCAACAATTCGCGGTCGATGATATCCAGTGACACGCCCAGCATCACACCCGAGGTCTGGGCCATCGCCTCAATGATGGTCACCCCCGGCATGATCGGGGTGCCCGGGAAATGGCCCTGAAAGTGGGGCTCGTTCATTGTCACGTTCTTATAGCCCACGGCAGAGGCAGTGCCGTCGATTTCTTCCACCCGATCAACCAGCAGGAAGGGATAGCGGTGCGGCAGGATGCGCTGGATCATCTGGATATCGGCGCGCTGGGTCTCTTGGCTCATGAAAAGTCCTTTGATTGCAAGGGCATTCCCAGAGCTAGCAAGTTGCACCCCTTTGGGCAAGGATCGCTGCAGCTTGCGTCAGTCTTGTTTCGGCGCCTGGCCGCTACCCAATGTTTCATTCAGCAACGCAATCGCCTCCGCCGTGATGTCGATGGCATTGGCGCTGACGAAAACCGATCTGCGTTCCAGGATCACGGCCGCGTCGGCGTCGCGCATTAAGCGTTCCAGCACGGGTGCGGCGGCAGTCAGGAAAATCTCACGCTCCCGGTCCAGCGCATCATTGATCGCGCGGCCCTTGGCGGCCTGGGCGGCACGGGTTTCCTGCACCTTGGCGTCAAAGGCATCGGCCAGGGCGCGGAACGCCTCGGGTGTGGAGGACTCGCGCATTTCGGTCAGCTCAAGCTCTTCTGCCTCAAGGGCTGCCTCGATACGCCGGTTCTCAGCGGCAAGCTCATTACCGCGCTCCTCAAGCTCGGCCGCTACCCTTCGGCCGAATGCGCTGTCCAGAAAAACCTTGTCGGAATCGATGGTCAGGATCGGGCTGACAACGTTGCCCCGTTCCAGTCCTGATGCCAGCCCGCCTTGTCCCTGCTGCGCCTGCGCCATCGGTGCGGCCCAAAGGAACGCCGCCGTCAGGGCAACGGCGAAGGGGACAGCCTTAGAATTGCGTGCGCAGGGTAATCTCAAAGTTTTGTTCTTTGTCGAAGGTCTCGCTCTTGAGCGCCTTGGAGACGTTGAATTGCAGCGGGCCGACCGGGGTCTCCCAGAAAACGGAGAAGCCGATTACATGCCGGAAGGAGCCGCTTTCCCCAACGATGGATCCACCGTTGATGTTCACGTCCGACAGGTCCCATAGATTACCTACATCGTAGAAGACGCCGCCCGAAATCCCGTATTCCTCCGGCAGGCCCAGAGGGAATTCCGCCTCAAACCGCGCCACCACGTAGAGGTTGCCGCCCAGCGTGTCATCCGCACCACCGCCCACGTCCCGTGGGCCGATGCCGCCCGGCTCAAACCCCCTCATGATCGAGGGACTGAGGATAAAGCGGTCAAGGACGCGGTTGTTGCCGCTCGACCAGCTCAGCGCGCCGCCTTCAAGCGTGGCACGCAGGGTCACGTCCTCATTGTAGATCTTCCTTTCGCCAACCACTTTGGCGGTAGTCTTGATGAATTCGCTGTCCCCGCCGACGCCGGCGAAATCCTGGCTGAACTGGAACAGAACGCCCGCCGTCGGGTCCAGGCCAGAGGTCCGCGTGTCATAGGTGTACTGATAACCGAGCGCCGAATACCACTGCGCCCCGGCGGCGATGTCATCGTCGATGGTCAGACCGTTTTCCTTGGGATCGCGCACGATCACTTCGGTCTCTTCGGCGGTATAGCGCAGCTGCAACCGGCCATTCTCGCTTACAGGGAAGCCGATGGAAGGCTGGAATACCAGGCGGTTGGTGTCGAAAGACAGAAAGGATGAGGTCGTCTCGGCATAGTCAAGGTTGAGGCCAAGGGCCACGTCCCGGCCCAGAAAAGCGGGTTCAAGAAAGCTGATGCCGTAGCGGCGTGCTTCGTCCGCCGTGGAGAAGGACAGGGCCAGTCGCTGACCCCGGCCGAGGAAGTTTTCCTCGGCGAAGTTCAGCGCGACGCCGAAGCCGTCGTTGTTGGAAAAAGCCGCACCGAAGTTCAGCTGACCGGTGGGCTTTTCGACCACGTCGACGTCAACCACAACCTCTTCCTGGCTGCTGCCCTCACGTGCGTTGACCTCTGCGGTTTCAAAGTAGTTCAGTGCGCGGATCCGCTCCGCCGCCTGGCGGATGGCCCGCGGGTTGAAGGGGTCGCCCTCCACACTGTCGAACTGGCGCCGGATCACCCGGTCGAGCGTGGTGGTGTTACCCTCGATGTCGATCCGCTCGACAAAGACGCGGGGTCCGCGGCTCAACACATAGGTGACGTCAAGCGTCAGCTCACGGTCATTACGTTCAATCCGCGGCTCAATCCGCATGAAATCAATACCGTCCCGCACCGCTTGCCGTTCCAGACGGGCGATGTCTGCCTCCACCAATGTGGGCGAATAGACAACACCGGGCCGCGTCCGCACGATCTGGCGATAGGCGTCGGCATCGACATTCGGCAACTCGGACACGAGCGAAATCTCACCGAATCTGAACTGCTGCCCCTCAACGATGTTGTAGGAGACAAAGAAGCCGTCCCGCTCTTCGGTCAGCTGGCCATCGACGGCCTGAGTGCGCATGTCGACATAGCCGCGTGACAGATAGAAGTCGCGCAGAAGCTGTTTGTCGACCTCAACCTGGCTTTCGATGAAGGTATCGCGCCGCACGAAACGGCGGAACAGACCCGCCTGTTTGGTGCCCAGGACCCGGCGCAGACGGCGGTCGGAATAGACGCGATTGCCGACAAAGCTGACCCGCTCAACCTCGACGTTGTCGCCTTCAAAAATTTCGAACACCAGATCAACGCGGTTCTGACTGCGCTTGATGATGCGCGGCTGGACACGTGCGGCGATGCGGCCCTCGCTGCTGTATGCTTCGGCGATAGAGGCGGCGTCCGCCTCCGCCTGGGCGGGGTTGAAGACCCGGCGCTCTTCGCTCTGGACGACCTGGGTGAGGACTTCATCCTTGATCCGCCGATTGCCCTCAAAGCTGATCCTGTTCACCGTGGGCAGTTCTACCACCGTGATAACAAGCGTATTTCCGCGCGGCTCAATCGCCACGGATTCAAACAGGCCCGAATTCTGCAGGTTCTGGAACGCGTCGTTCAGTTGCCCCCCCGACGTGGCCTGCCCGCGGCTGATTCCGGCACGGCGCAGAATGGCGGCATCGCCGATCCTTTCGTTGCCGTTGATCTGCACGCTGTTAAAGCGATATTCCTGCGCGGCCACCTCACCGGCGGGCGCCAGCCAAGCCATTGACACAAGGGCACAAACTGACGCGCCCCTGAGCAAATTACCTAACGAATTTCGTTCTTCTGAAAATCCCAACACACTGCCCCAAGTGTTACGCCTCATGGTACCAACCCATTTCATGGACCTGATTGCCAACCTGAGTAAGCGGGTTACTCTGCTTTGTCAAAACCAAGACGACCAAAAACGCACCACATGCTGCAGTGCGTTCCGATTTTATTACAGTATGATGTAGGTGACGGGCGTTAGAAGGTGCCCAGAAAGCTGCCCGCCACGAGGCCAAGCGCGATCGCGCCGACAAAAATGGCCCTATCCCAGTTGAGATCCATCAACAGGCTCAGGCCGCGGTATGAACGTTGAATCGTTTGCATGGCAAACCTCTTTGGTCGCTTACAGACAACCTAAAGGGCCAATAGGGCACGACTTTGATCAAATGTGGCGATTTTGGGGCATTTTGGCCAGGCACTCCTTCCACGCCCTCAATCAGAACGTACTCACGGGCAGAAAAGGTCGTTGCCCAACGCAAAGATCATCAGCGAAAGGACAAGCGCCAGTCCGAGGCTCATCAGGACCCGCAGCGCTTTGTCGCTGGGCGGACGGCCCGCAACCGCCTCGTAAGCGTAAAAGACCAGATGCCCCCCATCCAGCGCGGGTATCGGAAAGAGGTTCAAAAGCCCCACCGCGGTGCTGAGAACGGCGATAAAATAGATAAAGGATTCCGCCCCCTGGCTTGCCATGGCACCCGAGGTCTGAGCGATGCCTACGGGGCCCGACAGATTACAGGTGCTGATGTTGCCAATGATCATCTGCTTGAGACCCGAGATGGAGCCTGTGATGATCCGCCAGGTGTTCGCCACTCCGCTCCCCAGGGCTTCCCCCACGCCGGGCGTATCCGTGGCCGGCTCAAAGGCCATGCCGCCCACGATACCGATCCGCAGAAAGCGTTCGAAAGTGCCATCCTCCTGCGGCTCATCCGTGACCTTGGGGGTCATGGTGAACTCAAGTGTCTCACCATTGCGCCAGACCTGCAGCGCCAGCGATGCCCCGTCAGAGCCTTCGACCGCCTCTTTCAGTTCACTGAAGGCCGAAACTGCGCGCCCGTCGACGGCGGTGATCACATCCCCCTGCTCAAGCCCTGCGGCAATCGCGGCGGACTGCGGAATAAGCTGGCCGACCAGGGGCGGCAGGATATAGGGGCCCGTCACATTCAGGGCCGCACCATCCCGGCGCACGCGGTAATCAAGCATCGGTGTGCGCGGCAGGCTCTCGATAACCTCGGATAGATCAGCGTCCGGCCCGCTCGGCAGGTCCTGACCGCCGATGGCCAGTATCTCATCCCCCACTGCCAGTTCCTGCGCCCCGACCGGCAGGGCGCGCATTTCGCCCACGGTCAGCGGATCGCGCGGCGTGCCACTGCTGAAGGCCACGGCAAAGAAAACCAGGATCGACATGGCAAAGTTGAAGGCGGGCCCCGCCGCCACCGTCAGCGCACGCGCCCAGAGCGGGGCACCGTGCATGGTATGACGTAATTTTTCGGGATCCACCGCTGCCTCTGCCATGGCCGCCTCATCCTTGCCCGAGGCCGCGTTGGCGTCTCCCGCGAACTTGACGTAGCCGCCAAAGGGCAGTGCTGCGACCTGCCATCGCGTACCGCGCTTGTCCGTGCGGGTGTATAGGACCGGACCGAAGCCGATGGAGAAGACATCGGCCTTGATGCCGCACCAGCGGCCAACAATATAGTGTCCGTATTCATGGATCGCCACGATCACCGAAAGGGCAATGACAAAGGCGATCAGGGTCCAGATCAATCCACCGAATTCGGGCAACAGTCCGAAAATATCCAAAACGTTATCCTGCTCTTTTCGCTATGGCCTCTCGGGCGCACTTACGTGCGACATGGTCCACTTGGGTCACGTTATCAAGGGTCATCTTGGCATCAATCAGGCCACGGTCGCGATCCATCGCTTCCAGCGTGCCCTCTACCACCTGCGCCATCCGGGTGAATCCGATCTTTCCGGCGATAAAACCATCGAGCGCGGTTTCCTTCGCGGCGTTGAAGACAGCCCCCATCATGCCCCCCGCCGCCATCGTTTCGCGGGCAAGGCGCAGGGCGGGCCAGCGGGCATGGTCTGGGGCGCGGAACTCAAACGTGCCAATGGCCGCCAGATCGAGCCTTTCGACCGGCAGGGCCCGCCGCGCGGGATGGTGCAGCGCAAAGCCGATGGCGTGACGCATGTCAGGTGGGCCTACGTGCGCCATGAGCGCCCCGTCGTTGAAACCGACAAGGGCGTGGATCAATGATTGAGGATGCACCAGCACCTCGATCTGTTCGGGCCTGACACCGAAAAATTCCCTTGTTTCAATGACCTCCATGGCCTTGTTGAACATTGATGCGGAATCAATCGTTATCCTTTGGCCCATATCCCAATTGGGATGCTCAGAAGCCTGGGCGAGCGTGGCGCTTTCCAGCTTTTCCAGCGTCCAGTCCCGGAAGGCACCGCCGCTTGCGGTAATGATGATCCGCTCCACTGACGCGATATCTTCGCCGATCAGGGCCTGAAAGACGGCCGAGTGCTCACTGTCGACGGGTAGGATCTCGGTCCCGTGGGTGCGTGCCGTCTCCAGCATCAGGTGTCCGGCGCAGACCAGCGATTCCTTGTTGGCCAAGGCCAGCGTCTTGCCCTGTTCCAGCGCGGCGTAGCCCGGTGCCAGCCCCGCCGCCCCCACGATGGCCGACATGGTCCAGTCCGCGGGCCTTGTCGCCGCTTCAATAACGGCAGCGGCCCCCGCCGCCGCTTCCACACCGGACCCCGCCAGCGCATCGCGCAGGTCCTCAAGCAGGTCATCACGCGCGGTCACCGCCACCTCCGCCCGCAATTCAATTGCGTCGGAGGCCAGTTGCGCGATGTTGGAGGCTCCGGTCAGAGCCGCCACATCGTAGCCTTCCGGATCACGCCGGATAAGATCAATGGTATTCTGCCCGATGGAGCCGGTGGCCCCCAGTATTGTCACCCGGCGTGCCATCGCTTAGCCGATGCCGGGTGGAAAGCCGATGAACTGACCGATGACAAGGAGAAAAAGCGAAGCGCCGAGCATCCCGTCAAAACGGTCCATCAGCCCCCCGTGCCCGGGGATCAGGTTGGAGCTGTCCTTGACGCCCATCTTCCGCTTCATCCCCGATTCCGCGATATCGCCGATCTGCGAGGCCATGGAGACGGCAATGGAAATCCCGATCAGCTGCAGCCCCACGCCGGAATTGAGTGAGAAGATCAGCCCGACAATCGCGGCGCCAGCCCAGCCCGAAGCGGTGCCCGACCAGGTCTTCTTGGGGCTCACCTTGGGCCAGAACTTCGGTCCGCCGAGCGCCCGTCCGGCGAAGTAGCCCACCACATCCGTCACCACGACCACCAGCACCAGCCACAAAAGCCAGCCAAACCCCATATCGTCCCGCACCTGCATCAGACCATATCCGGCCAGCAGGATCAGCACGGTGAAGGACATGTAAATCGTCCGGTTCTCCGACAGCTGGCCAAAGCCAATGAGGGCCGGCGCCAGCAAGAGCGGGAGGGCAAGACCCACGGGCAGATAGATCGCCAGCAGCAAGCCAAGCCCCGTCAGAAAGCCCATCTGCAATTGCAGGTGCCGCACGCCGGGACGCAGCATGCCGACCAGTTCCCAGACCATGATTCCGCAGACCAGCGACACCAGAAGGTGGAACACATGACCGCCCAGCCAGATGCCGATGATTCCGATCACCACCATGACAGCGCCCGCGCCCATCCGGGCCGAAAGATCACTCCAGCGATCTGGCACTGCGCTCATGTCTCGACCGCGCCAAACCGGCGCTCCCGTCCGCCGAAGGCGGCGCAGAGGCGACCAAACTCTTCGGCCGTGAAATCGGGCCAAAGGGTATCGATGAATTCATACTCCGAATAGGCCGACTGCCAGAGCAGAAAGTTTGAAATCCGGGCCTCCCCGGAGGTTCGAATGACCAGATCAGGATCGGGCAAAACGTAAGTATCCAAATACTTTGGCAACGTTTCTTCATCAACCTTGTCGGGGTCTAGCTTGCCACTGGCCACGTCCTGCGCCAGCCGATGCGTGGCGCGGGCCACCTCATCCCGTCCGCCATAGTTGATGGCGATGGTCAGGTTGACCAGTCCGTTATGGGAGGTTGCCTCTTCCAGGTCGTTCATCAGCTTGATCAGCTTGGCATCCAGCCTTTCGCGATCCCCGATAAAGCGCACCCGCACACCCGCATCGCGCAGCGCACGGGTCTCCTTTGTGATGTAGCGGCGAAAGAGGCTCATCAGCCCCGCCACCTCAACCTGGGTGCGCTTCCAGTTCTCGGTCGAAAAGGCAAAGATCGTCAGGTACTCGACCCCCTGATCGGGACAGGCCTCGACGATCTCGCGCACCCGGCGCGCGCCAGCGTGATGACCGAAGAGCCGGGGCCGCCCGCGCTGCGTAGCCCAACGGCCATTTCCGTCCATGATGATCGCCACATGGCGTGGCGCACCCGGTACGACCTTACACTGCGGCTGCGGTCTCGGATCAGGTTTCATGGGTAGGTTTCCTGCTTTGCGCGGCGCGGTCAAAAAAACAAGGCCGTCCCTCGGGGCGGCTTGGCCGGGTCAGACCTGCATGATCTCGGACTGTTTCGTCTCAAGCTGGCTATCGACCTGGGCGATAAACTTGTTGGTCATGTCCTGCATCTCTGTCTCCCAGAATTTCTGGTCATCTTCGGACATCCCGTCGGCTTTGGCCTTCTTGATCTGATCCATCCCGTCCCGCCGCACATTGCGGATAGAGACACGGGCGTTCTCGGCATACTGGCCCGCAACCTTGCTCAGTTCGCGGCGGCGCTCCTCGTTCAGCTCAGGAATGGGCAGCATGATGATGGTGCCGTTGAGCTGCGGGTTGATGCCTAGCCCGCTCTCGCGGATCGCCTTTTCGACCTTGCCGACAAGACCCTTGTCCCAGACATTGATGGTAACCATCCGAGGCTCGGGGACGTTGACGGTCCCGACCTGATTGATCGGCGTCATCGCCCCGTAGGCGTCCACCATCACCGGCTCCAGCATGGAGGCCGAAGCGCGGCCTGTCCGGAGGGAGGCGAATTCAGTGCGCAGCGACGCGATCGCGCCGTTCATGCGCCGCTCAAGGTCATCGGTGTCGAGCATGAAGTCGTCGGACATGGGGGGCCTCAATCGTCTTTTTCCTTGGAGTGAGGTTTTAGGCGAGGTGACACCAATTGTATAGGCGGGACTTTCACGCCTGATTAAGAAGGCTTTGGTACGCCGACATCCTGAAATTCAGGGGATCCGTAGGGCTCAATCAACCTCCACAATGAACTTTATCGGCAACCTCGCGATTATCGATACCGACGAAGGAAGCAACGCAACGGAAAACGCCGGGGCAATTGCGGGCACCTACGTCGATTCCGAAATGCAGATGGTTGATGTGACCAACTTCGATCAGGACGCAGACGGCGCTATCTGGAGCGACGAAGTCGGCGCACCAGACTTCGTCTCTTATACCCTAAGGGACGGTAGCGAAGTCGTCACAGAGCAGGATGCAATCATCATCTACAGCGCCCGCATCACAGAAGTGGACGGCACCGTGCATGAAGTTGAGGTTTCGGTTATTCAGATGCCAAACGGGGACACCTTCGTAAACGATTACGGCCAAGCGCCTTTTTGGCCCTGCCCGGCGAGTCCCAAACCCACGAAAGCGTTCAGGCATCCTATTAGTATATCCTGCTGGAACGGCACGAAGTCGTGCTGGCCGAGGGAGCCCCGGCCGGGATGCTATGGCCCGGTCCCGAGGCACGGCAGGTCATTCCAGCCACCTTGCGGCTGCCGCCCTTGTCCCAGATGCGCAGCGCCCGGCTTATCCCCGAAGGTCCCTGGCAAAAACGGCTGGTCAAGCGGCTGCGGCGGAACGCCCAGCCCTGTCTCAAGGGGTTCGAGGTGCCTCAGCCCTGCACACGGGTATAGGTGCCCTCACCCGCAAGGATGCCGCGAAACCCGCCTGGCTCATCAAGGGAAAAGACGATGATCGGCAGATTGTTGTCCCGCGCCAGCGCAATGGCGGAGGCATCCATCACCCCCAGCCGCTTGGCCAGTACATCGTCGTAGCTGACCGTATCGTACCGCTTGGCATCTTTGTACTTGGCCGGGTCCTTGTCATAAACCCCGTCGACCTTGGTACCCTTGAAGATTGCCTCGCAGGACATCTCGTTCGCGCGCA
>JABDKA010000072.1 GCA_013002405.1 Sulfitobacter sp.
GTGCCGCGCGCATGGACTGTTCGGACACGGAATGGAAGCTGCGCCCGGAATAGGCCACCGCGCGGGCGTTGGGGTAGGAGACCGACGCAAGGATGGCGTCATCCGTGACCAGGCAGCCGTGTATGTCAGCGCTGATCTGTTTGGCCAGAACCAAGGCAACCTGCAGCGATGCCGCCGCATCGGCGTAACAGGTGGCACCCAGAACGACGCGGGTTCTGGTGGTTGAGGGTGCGGTGCTCATTTCTCATCACCCCCGCGCATTTCGCGCCCGAAGCTGCGGCGCGCCTCGGCAAAAGACCGCAACTTGGCCTCCACCAGCCCGTTGAAACTGTCGGTCGGGTATTCTCCCTTGGTATCCCGGACGCCGACCGCCCTGCCCGTGGTGGTCGCAATGGCGTCCGAAATGGAGCGTAGAGGAATGATCCGGAATTGCTCCGCCGCGACCGCGTCGATGACCCTCTGGCGCAGGCTCAGGTGCTTGACGTTGGCTGCCGGGATCAACACGCCCTGTTGCCCGGTCAGACCCCGTGCGGCGCAGATGTCGAAGAACCCTTCGATCTTTTCGTTCACGCCCCCGATGGCCTGGATCTGGCCGAACTGGTTGACCGATCCGGTAATGGCAAACGACTGACTGATCGGCACCTCGGCCAGGGAGGACAGCAGGGCCAGCAACTCCGCGGCGGAGGCGCTATCCCCCTCCACGCCGCCATAGCTTTGCTCAAAAACCAGAGACGCCCAAAGCGACATGGGGGCCTCACCGGCGTAGGTCGCGGCGAGATAGCCTTGGAGGATCAGCATTCCCTTGGAATGGATCGGTCCACCCAGTTCCGTTTCCCGTTCGATATCGACGACCTTGCCCGTGCCCATCCGGGTCCGCGCGGTCAGCCGGGAGGGGCGGCCAAAACTGTAGCCCCCGATCTGAAGCACCGAAAGGGCATTGATCTGGCCAACCGCCTCCCCTTCCGTATCGATCAGCATCGTCTCGCGCAGGATGGCCTCCTGGCTCAGGTCGCGGATCCGGCCAACCCGGCGCTCCCGCTCGACGATGACCCGATCAAGATCGCCCCCTGAGATGACCTTACGGCCTTGCTCGGCGGCCCAGAAATCGGCCTCTCGCATCATGTCGGACAGCTGGCTCACGTTCAGGGTCAGCCGTTCGACATCGCTGGTCAATCGCGCGCTTTCCTTGAAGAGCCGCGCCATGGCATCGGGGGCAAGCGGACGGATGCCCAGATCCCTGGCAACGGTTCCAACGAATTTCGCGTAGTCATTTTTCAGATCCTGATCCAGGGACAGATGATCGTTGAAATCGGCCTCAAGCTTGAAGAGCTGCGGAAATTCCGGATCGAGTGCCGAAAGCAGGTAATAGTGCAGCCGCTCCCCCAGCAGGATCACCCGCACCTTGAGCGGGATGGGCTCGGGGACGAGTGAGACGGTCGAGACCAGGCTCATCCTTTCGGCGGGCGAATAGATGGAGATCCTTCCCGTCTTGAGGCTGCGTTTCAACGCGTCCCAGGCGAAAGGCTCTGTCAGGACCTGGCGCGCATCGAGGACCAGAAAGCCCCCGTTCGCCAAGTGCAGCGCGCCCGGCTTGATTTTCGTAAAGTCGGTATTAAGCGCCCCCATTGTGGATTCGAACTCTGTCCGGCCGATGAGATTGCCAAGCATGGGCAGGTCTTCTTCGATCACGGGCGCGCCTTCTGCCGCCTCCGGATCGTGGCATACGATGACATTGACGGTGTAATCCCTGAACTGCGGCTTGGCGAAATGCTTGGTGGTAGCGACGGGAAAGGGGCCCGCATCCGCCCCCTCTTCGTGCAGCAGAAAGATGGCGACGTTTTCGATCAGGTCATGGCGAACGTTTTCGATATAGTCCTTTGCGGCCTCCAGATCGGCAAAGGCGTCGCGCACAACCTTGATCGCGGCATCCACACCTTCGGTAGCCATGGTGTAATTGAGGTCTTCCACCTCGTGCCGGTGCTGTTTCTGAAGCGCCGGAAAGGATTTCAGGACCGCGGCCAGTTCCTCCTGCGTTTCCTCAATCGCGGCATCGACCTGAGCGCGGCGTTTCTCCTCCAGCGCTTCGTAGGTTTCGGGTGTCAGAACCTCTCCTTCCTGGGTCCCCGCCACCGTGAACCCCACGGGTGTGCGCAGGATGACCACCTCCCGCGCGCGGGCGTTTTCGAAGACGCCTCCCAGCTTGGTTTCGTGGACCTCGCTGAACTTCTGCTCGATCGCGCTGCGCCGAGCTTGGTAGTCATCGGATTCGAACAGGGCCGGGATGTCGTTGGCCAGTTCGTCGATAAAACTCTCCATTGCCTTGCGGAACCGCATCGCGACGCCCGCGGGCAGTTCGATGGCGATAGGCTTGTCCGGGGTCTCGAAATTGTTGACGTAGATCCAGTCGCTTGGACAGGGTTTCTTGGCTGCCGCCTCTTTCAGAATGGACCTTATGACAGTGCGCCGCCCGCTGCCGGGAGTCCCGAGCACGAAGGCGTTGAAATCTGAGTGCTCAATCGAGGCCGCCATGCGGATGGCATCGACTGCACGGTCCTGACCCAGCCACCCTTCGGCCCGCGGCAGATCCTGGGTGGAGACAAAGGCAAAGTCTTCCGCGCGGACCGGGATGCCGAGCGCCTCTGCAGAGAGGGGGGCGGGCCGCTCGTTCTTTTCATTATCACTCATACCACGATACCTTTCGGGTCAAAAAAAAACCAAACAAAACAACATAGCGTAGCGAGTTGGCAAGAGGCATGTACCGCGCCATATCACAGGTCCAGCAATACGCGGGCCGCGCGCACCAAAACCCGGGGGTCACGGTCCGTCCGGGCAACGGGTGGGGGCGGGTCCACGCGGCCCGTCAGGCTGGCCACGGCAAGGCGGGCGGAGCGGACGGAGTATTCGACGGTGAAGACGCAGTCCCTTGGCAGTTCGCAAAACTGGCCGATAACCGCGAAGTTGCGCGACCCGCTGGGCCGGATACTGGGGCGGTCCCCTCTTTTGCGCGGCATGAACTGGCTGGTGATAAAAGGCATGCGGCAGGGGATCACCCGCGCGCTGTCGAACCATGCGGCCTGATCCCGCGACAGTCCCAATTGGCCAGCAAGTTCCGCGATGATCTCATTCCCGGTGGCGTCCCACATGGGCTTGTTGACGAAATCGCCGGATCTGTCCCCACGCAGCCCGTAGCCCCAGAAGGTATAGCGCCCCTTGGCCTGGCCCCGGAAATGCGGTTGGTGAAAGAGAACGATGGAAAGGATCCAGCCCGAGCCCGCGAATGTGATCAGGCCCCCAGTCCCGGTGCGGTTTTTCGTAAAGTCCTCCATGAACTCGAAAAAGTCGGGGCCATCCAGCGTCACGGTAAAGGAGTGCCAGGCGCTCCTGCCGGTGTCGCTGCAGAATACCTCAGGCGCGCCAAAGCCTTCGTTGTTGGCCGCCAGTCTGCGCCAAAGCGCCCAGGCTGCCCCCTCCCGGTCTTCGCGGGGCGGAGCGCTGTCGTTTGATCCAAGCACGGAGCCGTCCGTCATCGAACCAAGTGTGAGATAGACGTGATGATCGGGCGCCACCGGAACCTCCGACCCGTCGGCGAGGATCAGACCGCTGACATGGCGGTCCTGGAGGTCACCGTCGATCCGGACGTCCGCCACCTGCTGACCGGTCTGAACCACGACACCCCGGTTGCACAGCCAGGTCAGCACCGGGGCGATCAGGCTGTCGTATTGATTGTACCTTGTCCGCAGAATTCCGGCGATCCGGGTGAACCCGGGGAAAAGATGGATGAATCGCCTAAGGTAGCGCCGCATCTCAACCAGCGAATGCCAGGGCTGGAAGGAGAACATCGTGGACCACATGAGCCAGAAGTTGCTTTCAAAGAAATCCGGCGCGAACCAATCCTCGATCCGCTGCGCGCCCAGCCCCCTTTCGGTTTTCAGGATCAGCCGGTTGATGTCCACGATGTCCGCAGCGGAGAGCGTCAGATCATAGCGATCCTCGGCGGGTTGCCCCGTCCGCACCAGGCGGCAATTGGAGGAACCGGGTACCATCTCATTGAAGTTCTGGATATCCTGTGAAACCGACACCTTCGGATCATCGGCTGAGGGGATCTTGTCAAACAGATCGAAAGTGCAGGCAAAATGCGGCTCAAACATCCGCCCGCCGCGGATCAGGTAGCCGGTTTCGTCGTCACCGCTGCCGTCAAGCGATCCGCCTGCCACGTCCAGCTGTTCATAAATGCGTATTTTGCGCCCCTCCACTCCCGCATCACGCACCAGAAAGACGGCCGCCGCCAGCCCGGCAATTCCCGCGCCGACGATATGATGCTCGATATCGGTTTCCCTGTTCGACAAGACCGTTCGTCCCTCTCCAGAAGACTGGGACGACTATAGGACGGCTCTCTCGGCGGACTTTGACCAAGATCAACGGCGGGTCGGCCCGGGCCTGGCTATTCAAGACCCTCTGAGAGGGCGTCGAAGGCCAGGCGGATGCGCGGATTTGTCCGCAATTTGTGGCAGGTCAGGCATTTTCCAGCTCAGGACAGGCCTGCCCCACTTCATCGGGCATGATTCCAATCCCAAGGCCCTGCCGGACGAGTCCGACCACCAAATTGCCGCTTGCCGTGGAACAGTTGTAATTCGCGGTTGTCAGCTCACTCCCACTTGAGGCCAGCGGCGCCAACATCTGCTCTGGGCAATCGGAGCCGACGAACCGCTTCCTGGAAAGGACGGCGGCCCTTGCAGGTCGCCCCACCCCTAATCTCGACATCTTGAGAGGG
>JABDKA010000073.1 GCA_013002405.1 Sulfitobacter sp.
CCCTCTATGAGCACCGCGTGAATTACACTGCCGAGTACGACGATCATCACAAGGCTGCCGTGCCCCAAACGCCAGTGGCGCGGCCGTAGATGCGCCCGGAACAGTGCCAACAGGGCAGCCGCAAAGAGGGCCCACATGGCCACGACGCCCCAGACTGAAAAGGGTGTGGGGGAGCGGAAGAGAAGCGCGTCGATCATGTCGGGCGGGCTGGTGATCCAGAGACCAGCGACATGAAGGATGACGGCGCATACCAGTGCCGCGCCTGTCCAACGGTGGATGCGGCGGCCTCGCAGCACCGTGACACGCGGCAAATAGCCGCCTGCAAGCACAGGCTGGACCAGCAGCAATGCCATTCCCAAGATCCCCGCGAACCCGGCCAAGATATAGATCGGCTGCCGAAAGGCCAGAAGCGGGCTGGCGGTGGAAAGCGAGATCGGGACCAAAAGAAGCGCCGCGAAGGCGGTCCAAACCAGGATGGTTCTCAGGGTGCTTGGCTTGCCCGTTCGCAAGAGATCACACCGGCTTCAGCACAAAATCCGCGTTTAGCGTCGTCTTTTTCGGGCTGTCCATCACGGGGCGTAGGAAAACCGTTTCGAACTCACCACTGTCGTACGCAAGGTGCCCGTGCGCCTGACCGAAGGCCGGAACGATCTGGGGCATTTCCAGGCGGAAGACTCCATTTCCATCGGTCAGAGTGGCCCCGTGGCTTTGCGGATCGCGTTCGTGCCCTTCGGTGGTGTGGGCCCAGATCTGGATGCGCCGACCCGCGAGTGGTGCGCCATCGCCCGCGCGGCGAACTGTCCCTGTCATCCAGAAGCCACCGCCGCCAATACGCGCCACAATCGGCGCGCCCGGGCGATAGTTGTTTGCACCGCCGCGCATGGTCGGTGTCGGCTCAAGCCCCTTGGCACGGGCGGGCATCACAAGGCCCGATGTGCCGGTCAGGGCGAGCGCACCAGCGGTGGCAAGAAGTGTTCGGCGGGATGTTGTTCTGTTGGTCATTGTACAATCTTCCCTTTCCTGGCCATTCAGATCGAGCTGGCTGGATTGCTGTCAAACACACTATAGCATTATCGCAAAGGGTTCCGAGATGAAGAGGCCGGGGAAGCGGTAAGATGTCTTCACGGCTGCGTGAGTTGCTCGCATTCCCTGCAGCCTACCGGATCGCTCGCCGCATTGAGAGGCCGATGAGAGCAGCGGCAACGGTGAAGGCACCGACATAGCCGAGAATGCCGACGTTCCGCAGTTGCATGTCCCCCACTGCCGCGCCCGCAAGGCCCAGGATTGCGAGGATGCCGCTGATCAGCAAGAAACGTCTGATCCATTCTTCCAACCCGACACGGGCAAATGAGAGGGCCAGGAAGACAGCGAAGAGCGGGAAGAAGAAATCCCAGGCCAGGATGTCCAGCACATAGACGACCGATGGCCATTCGAAGGAAAAGACCTGCTCCATACCGGAAAAGGCGGGGCTTCTGCTGAGAAATAGAATGCTGAAATGGACGGCTGAAGTGATCGTTGCCAGGATCGCCGCAAAGACCGTGGCCGCCAGTGCAAGCGGCTTCTTTCCCGCGTCGCAGGTGCCGTAAACAGCAACGGCAAGCGTCACGATTGCCGGGGCCATGATCAGGATCAGGATCTCCATCAGGGTGAAGTAGGGGTCCGGTATCGGCTCAGTTGACGAGGCCGCTGCGGAAAGGCCCACAGCCAATGAGATGGCGTAGAGCGCTTCCGAAAGGACGATGATCAAAGCGCTTGCCACTCCCAGCCGTCGGGCCGACTGTGAAACGTCGTGGTCCATTTCATCACTCCCGATCGAACCCAATGGAGGAAGGAATTGTGGCCTCCTGCCGGGACCGGATCAACGACTTCTTGCAGGTGGTCTGCTGCGGGTCAGCCGATATGGCCCTGGTTCTCCCCAATCTGGCCACGGTGCAGCAGCAGGTGGTCCAGCAGCACACAGGCCATCATCGCCTCCCCCACGGGGACCGCGCGGATGCCCACGCAGGGATCGTGGCGGCCCTTGGTGATGATCTCCGTCTCCTCCCCCTTTTTGGTGATCGTCTTGCGGGTGGTCAGGATGGAGGAGGTCGGCTTGACCGCGAAGCGCACGACCACATCCTGCCCGGTGCTGATCCCGCCCAGAATGCCGCCCGCATGGTTTGAGGAAAAGCGCGGCTGGCCGTCGTTGCCCATATAGATTTCGTCTGCGTTCAACTCTCCGGTCAGCATGGCCGCTGACATGCCTTCGCCGATCTCCACGCCCTTTACCGCGTTGATCGACATCATCGCTGCAGCAAGATCAGTGTCGAGCTTGCCGTAGACCGGTGCCCCCAGTCCCGCAGGCACGCCCCGCGCGGTGACTTCGATGATGGCACCGACGGAGGAGCCTGATTTGCGCAGCCCGTCGAGGTAATCGGCCCAGTCGCGCGCCGCCTTGGCGTCAGGCACCCAGAAGGGGTTCTGGTCAATCTGGTCCCAGTCAAAGGCATCGCGGTCAATGCCGTGCGGACCCATCTGGACCATGTAGCCTGTAATCTGCAGGTCGGGGGCAATCGCCTTGATGGCCTCCCGCGCCAGACCGCCAGCGGCCACGCGCGCCGCTGTCTCACGGGCCGAGGAGCGCCCGCCGCCGCGATAGTCCCGCACGCCGTACTTCTGGAAGTAGGTGATGTCGGCATGGCCGGGCCGGAACTTGTCCTTGATGTCACCGTAGTCCTTGGAGCGCTGGTCGGTGTTCTCGATCATCAGCTGTACGGGCGTGCCGGTGGTCACCCCTTCGAAGGTGCCCGAAAGGATTTTCACCTCATCGGCCTCACGCCGCTGAGTGGTGTACTTGTTCTGCCCCGGTTTGCGCTTGTCCATCCAGTGCTGGATCATCGCCGCGTCAATCGGCACACCCGGCGGGCAGCCATCAACGGTCGCGCCGAGGGCGGGCCCGTGGCTTTCCCCCCAGGTGGTGACTCGAAAGAGGTGACCGAATGAATTCATGGACATAGACAGGCTCCTGTTGAGGTGGAGCATTAGCGTTCAGCGCAAAGTGTCTCAAGGGTTAGATTTCCGGGGTGATGTATTGGACGTCGGCTTTGCGGAGATTGTGTTGAAAAACTCGCCGCTCGGTCTCGAAGGGGCGAACTGGCAGAACCTCATCCTAAAAAAGCGCCTCTCTCCGAATAATGTTCACCAAGTGGCCATTTGGAAGAACGACGTTCCAAGTTTTCCACCTGATTTTCAAGCTGAAGAGTTTTTCAACACAATCCGGACGAAGCGGTCATTCCCTGTGGGTGGTCCAAGCGGTGCGAACGGCCCATAGC
>JABDKA010000197.1 GCA_013002405.1 Sulfitobacter sp.
GCGCAGTAATGATCAACGGTGGATCGTCTTCGGGCGTGGCCGTGGCCGTGCAGGGTCTCTGCCAGGAAGCCGGCGTGATCTTTATGGCGGGTCTGACCCACTCCAACGACACGACCGGCAAGGATAAGAAGGCGAACGGCTTCCGTCACTTCTTCAACGCCTATATGTCGGCGGCTGCTCTGGCACCGGTGCTCAAGACGGCCTACGGCGACGACCGCCGCGCCTATCATCTGACCGCAGACTACACCTGGGGCTGGACACAGCAGGAATCCATCGCTGCTGCCACCGAGGCGATTGGCTGGGAAACCGTTAACAACGTGCTGACGCCGCTGGCGTCCACCGACTTCTCTTCCTACATCGCGCCCGTGCTGAACTCCGGTGCCGACGTTCTGGTGCTGAACCACTACGGCGGGAACATGGTCAACAGCCTCACCAACGCAGTGCAGTTCGACCTGCTGAACAAGGAAGTGAACGGCAAGAAGTTCGAGATTGTCGTACCGCTCTATTCCGAGTTGATGGCCGCTGGTGCGGGCAGAAACGTGCAGGGCGTGATCGGCTCGATGAACTGGAACTGGCAGTTGCAGGATGAGGGCTCCAAGGCGTTCACCAAATCCTTCGGTGAAAAGTACGGCCGTCCGCCGTCCAACTCCGCGCACACCTGCTATGTGCAGACGTTGCTTTATGCGGATGCGGTCGAGCGGGCCGGCACCTTCAACCCATGTGGCGTGGTCGAGGCTCTTGAAGGGTTCGAGTTCGACGGCATGGGCAACGGTCCGACGCTTTATCGCGGGGATGACCACCAGTGCTTCAAGGACGTGCTGGTCATGAAGGGCAAGGAAAACCCGACCAACGAGTACGACACGCTGGAAATCGTCGAAGTGACGCCGCGTGCGCAGGTCGAGTATGCACCCGATCACCCGATGTTCGCCGGTGGCGACCTGGGCAAGTGCAACCCCGGCGCATAACCTGAAATCAAGGCGGGGCGACATATCTGTCGCCCCGCACTGACATTGCCGTCGGCCTCTGGCTGACTGCAACCTGACGCTTTGGATCGGTGGGGACCATGGACGCCATTCTTCTTCAGATACTTAACGGCCTCGACAAGGGCTCGGCCTATGCGCTGATCGCCTTGGGACTGACGTTAATCTTCGGCACCCTGGGTGTCGTCAACTTTGCCCACGGGGCGCTTTTCATGATCGGGGCCTTCTGCTCTGTCACTGTCCAGCGCATCCTTACGCTCAGCACCGAAACGGTGAGCGAGACGCAAAAGGATTTCCTGGGCAATCCACTGAAAATCCAGACACCCTATGTCGAAGGCTGGTTCGGACCCGAGGTCGGATCGGCGATCATCAGTTGGTCGGTGCCGCTGGCAATCGTTTTTGCCGTCCCGGTCATGCTGTTCATCGGCTACGCCATGGAACGCGGGCTCATCAAGCACTTCTACAAACGCCCCCACGCGGATCAGATCCTCGTCACCTTCGGCCTGGCCATCGTGCTGCAGGAAGTGATCAAGTATTTCTACGGTGCCAACCCGATCCCGACCCCGGCGCCCGACGCATTCCGCGGCAGCCTTGATTTCGGTGCCCTTCTGGGGCTCGACGTCTCGCTGGCCTACCCCTACTGGCGGCTTGTCTACTTCGGCTTCTCGGCCGTCATCATCGGCGCGGTCTTTGCCTTCCTGCAATTCACCACCTTCGGCATGGTCGTGCGTGCCGGCATGGCGGACCGTGAAACAGTCGGCCTTCTTGGCATCAATATCGACAAGCGTTTCACCATCATGTTCGGCATCGCCGCCGCCGTGGCTGGCCTTGCAGGTGTAATGTACGCGCCAATCAATTCGCCCAATTATCACATGGGCATGGATTTCCTGGTGCTCAGTTTCGTGGTGGTCGTCGTGGGCGGTATGGGATCTCTGCCCGGCGCGGTCCTCGCCGGCTTCCTGCTCGGCATCCTGGAAAGCTTCGCCTCAATGAATGAGATCAAGGCCTACCTGCCCGGTATCGACCAGATCATCATCTACCTTGTCGCAATCATCATCCTGCTGACCCGGCCCCGTGGCCTCATGGGCCGCAAGGGTGTGATGGAGGAATAAGACATGCTCGGAATTGGAAAACGCGACACCACGTTGCTGATCGTCGTCACCGCTCTCGCACTTCTCGCACCGTTTCTTCTGAACCCTTTTCCCGAAGGGTCGGCCATGGCGCAGTTCAACGCGGGCTACCCTGATCTGATGCAGCGGTTCGTGATCTTTGGCATCTTCGCCATCGGTTTCAACATCCTGTTTGGCCTCACCGGCTATCTCAGCTTCGGCCACGCCGCCTTCCTTGGGATCGGTTCCTACGCCGCCGTCTGGATGTTCAAGCTTTTGGGATACAACATCCTGCCAGGCATGGTTTTGTCGGTGATCGTTTCGGCACTCTTTGCCCTGCTGATCGGCTATATCTCGCTGCGCCGCTCCGGCATCTACTTTTCGATCCTGACACTGGCCTTTGCACAGATGCTCTTTGCCATCGCCTATTCCGATCTTATCGGTCGTTTCGTCGGCACCTCGATCACCAATGGTGAAACGGGTCTGCAGGTCTACAACTCCGATCCGCAGTACTTCCATTCGGTGGACAAACCCAACATCCCCCACCTCTTCGGTCAGGAAATGCAATCGACCTACACGTTGGATGCAGGCGCATGGAGCTTTGACTTCAACTTTGGCTACTACTTCTGTGCCCTCATTCTGATTGCGATGTTCTATCTTGCGATCCGCATTTTCCGCTCGCCCTTCGGCCTCATGCTCCGGGCGGTGAAGTCGAACCAGCAGCGGATGAACTACACGGGTCTCAATACCAAGCCCTACACGCTGGCGGCCTTCGTGATATCGGGCATGTATGCTGGTCTGGCCGGTGGCCTCATGGCCTCGATGGACCCGCTGGCCGGTGCCGAGCGGATGCAGTGGACCGCATCGGGTGAAGTCGTGCTGATGACCATCCTCGGCGGTGCCGGGACCCTGATCGGTCCGGTCCTTGGCGCGGGCTTCATCAAGTACTTCGAGAACATCTTTGCCAAGATCAACGACAACGTGCTGCATGGCTGGTTCGCCTTCCTGCCTGACGGGCTTGAGGACATGATGGTGACGCTGGTGCATCCCTTCGTCGGCAAGGGCTGGCACCTGACCCTGGGCCTGATGTTCATGCTGGTGGTGATCTTCCTCCCCGGTGGTCTGGTCGAAGGCGGTCAGCGGATCGGCAAGGTTTTTCGCCGCCGGGACGAAAAGGCGGGTTCGGTTGAATCCGATGCCGCCGAACAACGCAAACCTGCGGCTGAATAAGGAGAGACAACATGGCAATTCTTGAAGTAAAGAACGTGGGCAAGCGCTTCGGCGGTCTGCAGGCTCTCTCCGATGTGAACCTCAGTGTCGCCGAAAACTCGGTCCACGCCATCATCGGCCCCAACGGCGCGGGCAAATCCACCCTGCTCAACTGCCTGGTGGGCAAGCTGATCCCGGACACCGGATCGGTTATGTTCGACGGCCAGTCCGTGCTGGGCCGGAAACCTTACGAGATCAACCAGATGGGCATCAGCCGGGTGTTCCAGACGCCGGAGATCTTCGGTGATCTGACGGTGATGGAGAATATGATGATCCCCTGCTTCGCCAAGCGGGATGGCTCTTTCCGGATGCACGCCATTGAATCGGTAGGCAACGAGAGCGAGATCACCGGCCGGGCCGAGCATATGCTGGAGGACATGCACCTCATCGACAAGCGCGAAATGCATGCCGCCGCCATGTCCCGCGGTGACAAGCGCCGCCTGGAGATCGCCATGTGCCTGGCCCAGGATCCGCGCCTGCTTTTGCTGGACGAACCCACTGCGGGCATGGCCCGGGCCGACACCAACAACACCATCGACCTGCTCAAGAGGATCAAGGAAGAGCGCGACATCACCATCGCCATTATCGAACATGACATGCACGTGGTCTTCTCGCTCGCCGAGCGGATTACGGTGCTGGCCCAGGGCACACCCCTGGTCGAGGATACGCCCGACAAAATCAAGGGCCATCCGAAGGTGCGCGAAGCCTACCTTGGCGAAACGCAGCAAGCGGCCTAGAGCCGGGGAGAGAGACGATGAACGAGATGACGACCCCCAAGCGGGAAAAGAACGCCAATCACGCCGCCACCGCCCCTGCCTATCTTTCGGTCTGGGATTTGGAGGCCTACTACGGTGAAAGCTACATCGTGCAGGGCATCAGCTTCAACGTGCACGAGGGCGAGATCCTTGCCCTGCTGGGCCGCAACGGTGCTGGCAAAACATCGACCCTTCGGGCCATCGCGCGCCTTGCCTCACCCGAGGCCCGGCACGGTGAAATCTGGCTGGACCACAAGCCGCTGCACAAGATGACAAGCCACGAGGCGAGCCAGGCGGGCCTGGGTCTTGTTCCCGAAGACCGGCGGATAATCCCCGGTCTGACGGTGGAAGAGAACCTCAAGCTTGCCCAGATTGCCCCGCCCGTCGGCTGGTCGCTGGAACGGCTCTATGGCCTTTTCCCCCGCCTTGGTGAGCGGAAGAACCAGGAGGGCACGACTCTGTCGGGAGGGGAGCAGCAGATGCTGGCCATCGCCCGCGCGCTGGCCCGGGACATCAAGGTGCTCCTGCTGGATGAGCCCTACGAGGGTTTGGCGCCGGTGATCGTGGATGAGATCGAAAAGACGCTGGGCATCATCAAGGAGCAGGGCATCACAACCATCCTGGTGGAGCAAAACGCCGTGCGCGCCCTCCAACTGGCGGACCGTGCGGTGATCCTGGACACGGGCGGGATCGTCTTCGACGGCACCGCACAGGAGGTGCTGGAGGACGAAAAACTGCGCGCGGAATACCTCGCGATCTGACGCAGTCATGATCTGGGTTTTGCAGAGGCCCAATCTTTTCTTGATACTGGGGGGCGTCGCGGCTTGGGTCACGGCGCCCCCGGACTTTTACGAAAGACCGAACCGGAATTCCGCAAATCCCCTTCGACCTGGATAAATCCATCGCTGAGGCTTCCTACAGGGGCTGTCACTGAGTTCTTTAGGGCCTGTGAAGCGGCCACATGCACAGCGCTTGCTGCCACCAAGCCCTCTTCGCACCTCACCAAGACGGACCGCGCCGATCAACTGGCGGCTTTCCATGCGTCACCCCATGCCATATAACCGCGCGAAGGGGTCTGACCGTCGCCAAGAACGGCGCCCGTGACATGCTTGAGGACGCTATGACAAAAAACACCCATGATGCAGACGTGGCCTTCATTCGGGCACTGGCCGAACTGCTCAACGAAAATGATCTCACCGAACTGCAGGTCAAACGTGATTACGCCGAAGACGACAGTCTGAACGTCCGCGTCAGCCGCAAGCCCCCTCAGCAAGTCATGGCCCCGCAACAGGCCCCCTCCTACGCGTCTCCGGCCCCGGCACCATCCGCAGTCCCTGCCGCCGAAGCGCCCGCAGCCCAGGCCGACGGCCCCGCCGATCCCGCCAGCCATCCCGGTGCGGTTACCTCGCCCATGGTGGGCACGGTCTATATGCAGGCCGAACCCGGTGCCCCGGCCTTTATCACGGTGGGCACAAATGTCTCCGAAGGCGATACTCTGCTGATCGTCGAAGCCATGAAGACCATGAACCACATCCCCGCGCCGCGGGCGGGGACCGTGAAACGCATCTTGGTGGGCGATGGTGACGCCGTGGAATTCGGCGCGCCTCTCGTGATCCTCGAATAGGGCGCGACAGATGTTCAAAAAGATCCTTGTCGCCAACCGGGGTGAGATCGCCCTGCGCGTGATCCGCGCCGCACGCGAGATGGGCATTCAATCGGTCGCCGTCCACTCCACCGCCGACAGCGACGCAATGCACGTGCGCATGGCAGACGAAAGCGTCTGCATCGGACCGCCCTCCTCCATCCAGTCCTACCTCTCCATCCCTGCCATCATCGCCGCCTGTGAGATCACCGGCGCTGAGGCAATCCATCCGGGCTATGGCTTCCTGTCGGAAAATGCGCAGTTCGTGCAGGTGGTCGAAGACCACGATCTGACCTTTATCGGCCCCACGGCAGAGCATATCCGCATCATGGGCGACAAGATCAGCGCCAAGGAAACCATGCGGAAGCTTGGCGTGCCCTGCGTTCCTGGCTCCGAAGGGGGTGTGGCAAGCCTTGAAGAGGCGCAGAAGCTGGGCGAAGAAATGGGCTATCCTGTTATCATCAAGGCCACCGCCGGAGGCGGTGGAAAGGGCATGAAGGTAGCCCAGTCCGCCGCCGAGATGGAGCGCGCCTTCATGACAGCGCGGGCTGAAGGCAAGTCAAACTTCGGCAACGATGAGGTCTATATTGAAAAATACCTCACAACACCGCGCCATATCGAAATCCAGATCTTTGGCGATGGCAAAGGCCGTGCGGTTCACCTGGGCGAGCGGGACTGCTCGCTCCAGCGCCGCCACCAGAAGGTCTTTGAAGAGGCCCCCGGCCCTGCGATCAGTGCCGAAGAACGTGCGCGCATCGGCAAGACCTGCGCCGACGCCATGGCGGACATTAACTACATCGGTGCAGGCACCATCGAATTTCTCTACGAAAACGGAGAGTTCTACTTCATCGAGATGAACACCCGCCTGCAGGTGGAACACCCTGTGACCGAAGGCATCTTCGGTGTGGACCTTGTCCGCGAACAGATCCGCGTCGCGGCAGGGGAACCGCTGTCCTTCCAGCAGGACGATCTGCGCATCAACGGTCACGCCATTGAGGTGCGGATCAACGCCGAAAAGCTGCCGGATTTCCGGCCCTGCCCTGGCCGGATCACGCAGTACCATGCGCCCGGCGGGCTGGGCGTTCGGATGGATTCCGCACTTTACGACGGCTATTCTATTCCCCCCTACTACGACAGCCTGATCGGAAAGCTGATCGTGCATGGCCGCGACCGGCCCGAGGCGCTGAAGCGCCTGCACCGGGCGCTTGGCGAGTTGATCATCGACGGGATCGAC
>JABDKA010000100.1 GCA_013002405.1 Sulfitobacter sp.
CAAGGATGCTGAGGACCGGGCGGACCTTCTGGCCTACTTGCGGATATTCTCGGACGATCCGTCCAACATCCCCGAGGCCGATCCGACCGCGACACCGACCGAAGTCGCGCTCGATCCCGAAATTCTCGCCCTCGAGGGCGATCCGGAGTATGGTGAATACCTAGCCAGTGAGTGCACGACCTGCCACAGGCGCGACGGTGCGGATGACGGTATTCCCTCGATCACCAGCTGGCCTACGGAGGATTTCGTCGTGGCCATGCACGCTTACAAGTCCAAGATCCGGCCCCATCCCGTGATGCAGATGATGGCCGGGCGATTGAACAACGAAGAGATCGCGGCTTTGGCCGCCTATTTTGAAGACCTCGAATGAGCCAATTTTCAGGGAGAGAGAGACCATGACAATCAACAGACGTCTGTTTATCGGAACCGGGGCGGCTGCAGCGGCAACGTTGTCAGCGCCCAGGGTATTTGCCGCAGGCCACGGCAAGCCGCGCGTCGTCGTCGTGGGCGGCGGGGCAGGCGGGGCCACGGCGGCCCGCTACATCGCGAAGGACAGCAAGGGTGAGATCGACGTCACCTTGATCGAGCCGACGCGGACATACTACACCTGCTTTTTCTCCAATCTCTATCTTGGCGGATTCAAGGAGATGGACGATCTGGGCCACACCTATGGCCAGATGGCCGCAAGCGGCGTGAACGTGGTTCACGACTGGGCCACGGGCGTGGACCGGGATGCCAAGACGGTCGCTCTTGCCGGTGGCGGGTCGCTGCCCTACGACAAGCTGATCCTGAGCCCCGGCATCGACTTCATCGATGGTTCTGTCGAAGGCTGGGATCTGAGCGCGCAGAACGCCATGCCCCATGCTTACAAGGGCGGCTCCCAGACGGAGCTTCTCAAGGCCCAACTCAAGTCCATGCCAGCGGGCGGCACCTTTGCCATGGTGGCACCGCCGAACCCATACCGTTGCCCCCCCGGCCCCTATGAGCGGGTCTCGATGGTGGCTCACTACCTCAACGCGAACAATCCCACGGCCAAGATCATCGTGGCCGACCCCAAGCCGAAGTTCTCCAAGATGGCGCTTTTCCAGGAAGGTTGGGGCGATCACTACGATGGCATGATCGACTGGATCGGTGAAGACTTTGGCGGCGGCAACGTGTCGGTCGATCCGACAGCCATGACCGTCACCGTCGACGGTGAAGAAACCAAGGTCGATGTCTGCAATGTCATCCCGGCCATGAAGGCAGGCCGCATCGCGGAACTGGCCGGTGTGACGGATGGCAACTGGGCACCCGTGAACGCGGCGGACATGTCCTCCAAGGCGGATGGCGACATCTACGTGCTGGGCGACGCAAGCCAGCAGGGCGACATGCCTAAATCCGGCTTCTCGGCCAACAGTCAGGCCAAGGTCTGCGCGAACGCCGTGCGCGGCGCGCTGACGGGCTCCAAGGTCTTCCCGGCCAAGTTCTCCAACACCTGCTGGTCGCTCATCAATACCAACGATGGTGTGAAGGTGGGTGCGACCTACGAGGCTACGGAGGAAAAGATCGCCAAGGTCGATGGCTTCATCTCTGCCACGGGCGAAAGCGCGGAGCTGCGCAAGGCCACCTACGAGGAATCCGAAGGCTGGTACGCGGGCATTACCGCAGACATGTTCGGGGTCTGATGGAAACCGGGCCGGACTTTGATCAAGGTCAACGTCCGGCCCGCCACAAACTGGCAAAACCGCTATTGAAAAAGGGGAAATTCCTATGAATACCATTCTGAAAGCAGGACTGCTTGCGGTCTTTGCCGCCACACCAGCGCTGGCTGACGAAGGATCGACCGTCTACGACTATGACGGTACCTTCGATGACGCGAAATTCAGCGTCGAAAGCGCCATCGTGGGCGAAGGGCTGGTCATCGACTATGTCAGCCACGTTGGCGAGATGCTGAACCGCACCGGCGCGGACGTGGGCAGCGATATGAAGCTCTTCGAGGAGGCGGACATCTTTGTCTTCTGCTCGGCTGTGGTGTCGCGCAAGGCGATGGAGGCGGATCCGATGAACATCGCCCATTGTCCCTATGGCATCTTCGTTGCCGAACGCGAGGGCAAGGTGATGGTGGGATACCGCAACTATCCCGAAGGGCCGATGCAGGAAGTGCAGGCGCTGCTTGATGGGATCGTGAAAGAAGCGATTGGGGAATAATGGATTATCAGGCTTTCTTCCGGGGCGCGCTGGACGATCTGCGCGATCAGGGCAACTACCGCGTATTCGCTGATCTTGAGCGGCACTGCGGCAATTTCCCGAACGCCACCGCGCGCGGGGAACATCGCGGTGAGGTGACCATCTGGTGTTCCAACGACTACCTTGGCATGGGCCAGCACCCGGAAGTGCTTGCCGCCATGCATGAGGCGCTGGACCGCGCGGGAGCGGGGGCCGGGGGGACGCGTAACATCTCCGGCACGACCCACGATCATGTCCTGCTGGAAAGGGAGTTGGCAGATCTGCACGGCAAGGAAGACGCGCTGCTCTTCACCTCGGGCTATGTCTCCAACTGGGCGGCCCTTGGCACACTGGCTTCACGCATCCCTGATTGTGTGGTCCTGTCGGATGCGCTCAACCATGCCTCCATGATCGAAGGCATCCGTCATTCCAAGGCGGAGAGGATGATCTGGAAGCACAACGATCTGGAAGACCTGGAAGCCAAGCTCGCCAGCTTGCCACTGGAGCGGCCCAAGCTCATTGCCTTCGAAAGCGTCTATTCGATGGACGGCGACATTGCGCCCATCAAGGAGATCTGCGATCTGGCCGACCGCTACAACGCCATGACCTACCTCGATGAGGTGCATGCAGTTGGCCTTTACGGCCCCCGCGGTGGCGGCATCGCGGAACGGGAGGGGCTGATGGACCGTTTGACGGTGATTGAGGGCACCCTTGGCAAGGCTTTCGGCGTGGTGGGCGGCTATATCGCTGCCTCGGCCGAGCTTTGCGATTTCGTCCGCTCCTTTGCCAGTGGTTTCATCTTTACCACCGCCTTGCCCCCAGCCGTGGCGGCGGGGGCCGCAGCCTCCATCCGGCATCTGAAAAACAGCGATGCAGAGCGGGAGGCGCAGCAGGCCAATGTGGCCGAGGTGCGCACGCGCCTCGATGCTCTGGGAATCCCTCACGTGGAGAACCCCAGTCACATCATCCCGGTGATGGTGGGCGATCCGGTCAAGTGCAAGTACATCTCGGACATCCTGCTGCGGGATCACGGCGTCTACATTCAGCCGATCAACTATCCGACGGTCCCCAAGGGCACCGAGCGGCTGCGCATCACGCCCTCACCGGTGCACAGCCAGGCGGATATCGACCATCTGGTCGCGGCCTTGGGTGATCTATGGACCCAGTGCCAGTTGGCGCGGATGCCCATGGCGGCGCAGTAGTGAAAGGCTATCCGGACCTGCCACCGATCTGGTGGGTCGGAAGCATTGCGGTGATCTATCTGGGGAAGTGGCTGTTGCCCTGGCTGCATGTGGGGGCTCGGGTTCTGACGCTGGCCTCCTGGATCCTTCTGGGACTGGCGCTTTTGCTCATTGGTTGGTCGGCCCTGCAGTTCTTCGCCAAGAAGACCCCCATTGAGCCGCACCACGAACCAAAGGCTCTGATCGTTGAAGGGCCCTACCGGATTTCGCGCAACCCGATCTACCTCGCGCTGGTCATGCTGACACTTGCCTCCGCCTTGGGTCATGGCTCATTTATCGGGCTTCTGTCGGCCCTGGGGCTCTGGTGGGTGTTGGACCGTCGCTTCGCGGCGCCGGAAGAGGCGATGCTTCTAAAGACCTTCGGCACCGAAGCGGAAGAATTCCTTCGCCAGACGCGCCGCTGGCTCTAGGTGAGGCGGGCTTGAATTAAGAGATCACACCACCTGTTTGAGACGGCTGCCGACGAATAATCAGTTGCAGCGCCTCCCCAGCGGGGCGTTACAACGCGGCGAAACGCTTGGAAGAAATTAATATCCGGCCCAGCTCCGCCCGATCCTACTCCCACTCCATCTGTTCAAAGACCCGGCCTGCGTTCTTGGTGGCAAGTTCCTCGAAGGTATCAAGATGCGCAAAAGGGGACTGATCGACATAATAAGCGCCCGCAAGGTCACCCCCTTCGTCGATATGTTCCCCGATCTTGCCACGCAGGTATTCGAGGTAGCCCTTGGTATAGCGCCGGACCTGATCCATGTTCGTCGGGTGGCCGTGACCAGGGATCACGTAGGTCGCCCCCAGCACCTCGAATTCAGTGTCCCACGTCTCAAGCCAGTCTGCGGTCATGGTATGCTCAAAAATCGGCAGCATTCGTTCGTGAAAAGCCATATCGCCCGAGATGACGAGGCTTTGTTCCGGCAGCCAGACCACGATGTCGCCGGGACTGTGGGCAGGTCCAAGGTAGCGGGCCTCAATCTTCATGCCGCCCATTTCG
>JABDKA010000105.1 GCA_013002405.1 Sulfitobacter sp.
CCGTCCCCGTCCTCGGAAACGATCAGCAGACCTCCGAGGCTGGATGACCCCAGATCAGTGTCATCCTCAGTTGGATTGCTGCTGTCAAAGATCATCGCCTGACCTGCCCCACCGGCGGCGGAGACAGTCACGCCCAAGGATGCATATTCGTCATCTATAACGGTACCGGCGGCAAACGCGTTAAAATCGAGGGTTCTGAGCATGGAAGTGTCTCCTAGGCCTTGTTGCACGCGGCGCGGAAACCTGCCGTTCTGGAAATTGCGGCGATCTTGCTAGGGCATTCTGCCTGTTTGAACGCCGCCGCCGATCGGCGGACCCGACCCGCCTCCCTCTGGCTCCAAACTGAAATCATCCGTTCACCCCACTCAAACATCTCGCGCCATGAAGCACCGTCGAAGATCGGAGCGACGCACACCATGAACATCACCTTTCAAAGGGGTAGAGCCGGACGCAGTATCCACACCCTGGACAAGAGGATCCCGGTCAGGTCGTGGATAGGGTCGCGAAGTACGCGGCGTACAGAACTCTCCCGCATCGCAAAGGGATGCGTTCAAGCGTGGCCGCCACTTTGACCTGCAGACAATGCCCCCCAGTTGGGCATCCTCTTTCATACAAAGCGGTCAGAACGCGACAAAGGAAAAAGTGTCTTAAAAGTGGCGGGGTTCAGCGCGGCCATCCCCTCGTGTCCCGGACAAGGTCATGTGTTGGAATCGACCAGGTTGTACAAATTGTTTCCCCTTCCGGCGGCCCCTTGGACCGCTTTTTCAATAAAACAAGGCTAAGATGTCTTGTGGGCCGTTAACACTCGTTAAAATAGAAGTTTGATTGGTGCCAATAAAGAAACAATCGGCCCCTGTACCGGGACCCAATCGGATCGCCTTATTGTTGACAAAATCCGCCGACGTCTGTTCACGAATTGGAACCAATCATCCAAAAAAGTGGTGTCTGATGCCAGATCCAAAGGCCGGAAGAGCGGTTTTTCGGCGAATCAAAGGTTAATTTGCAAGGTCTCTCAAATAGCCGTGAAACAAATTCGGATCACAACCCGAACAATCCGCTTACAAATGTCAGGATGCGTCCCTTGGTACCCAAGGCCGGACTCGAACCGGCACGCCCGAAGGCGGGGGATTTTGAATCCCCTGCGTCTACCATTCCGCCACTTGGGCACGCCCCCGGTCTCTAGCGCGCTATGGAGGAAGCGGCAAGGGCATTCTGGGTCGGGTTGAGCCTGCCTCTTGACCCCGCGCGCGGGGCATGGTCATGCAGCATGTGAAGCAAGAGCAGACCCCGATGATCCGACGCCTTTACGACTGGACCCTCACCCTCGCCCAGCATCCCCATGCGCTGTGGGCGCTTGCTGTCGTTGCCTTTGTCGAAAGCTCCTTCTTCCCGATCCCGCCCGATATCCTGATGATCCCCATGATCCTCGCCGCCCCCTCGCGCGCCTTTCTGATCGCGAGTGTTGCGCTGGTGGCCTCGGTCCTGGGCGGGCTGGCGGGCTATGCCATCGGCTCCTTCGCCTTTGAAACGCTGGGCCGTCCGATCCTTGAAACACTGGGCAAGGCCGAAGCAATGGCCGCGTTCTCGGAACGCTTCAACGGTCTTGGATTCTGGGCCGTGCTAACTGCGGGGGTCACGCCCTTTCCCTACAAGGTCATCACGATCATGTCGGGATGGACGGCAATGCCACTTGGTGTCTTTATCGCCACCTCCATCCTGGCGCGCGGCATCCGCTTCTTCATTGTCGCCCTGCTACTCTGGAAATTCGGTGCCCCGATCCGTGATTTCATCGAAAGAAAACTGGGGCTCATGTTTACGCTGTTCGTCGCCCTTCTGATCGGCGGCTTTGCCGTGGTGAGGTATCTATGACATCGAAACAGCTTGTCCTGATCGCGACTCTCGGTTCGCTCGGCCTTCTGCTGGGCGCTTTCGGTTTTCAGCATCTGGGGGGCCTGTTGCCCTGCAAGATGTGCCTCTGGCAGCGCTGGCCCCACGCCGCGGCGGTGGTGATCGGTGCAATCCTTCTGCTGGGCGGCCCCCGCGCGCTGATCTGGCTCGGCGCCGTCGCGGCAGCCACGACAGGTGGCATCGGTGTCTATCACGCGGGCGTTGAGTGGGGCTTCTGGCCCGGGCCCTCTTCCTGCACCGGAAGCGGTGCGGGTCTTGGGTCAATGACCGGCGCGGACCTGCTCTCCACCGAGGGGGCCAACAGCCTGATCATGTGTGATGAGGTGGTCTGGCAGTTCCTGGGCCTGTCGATGGCCGGTTGGAACGCGGCCCTGTCCCTTGCCCTTGCCGCGATCTGGGTGATGGCCGCGCGGCGCGCCTAGGTCGCCTTTCGAGTCTTGAGCAGTAGGCTTGTCTCACTCGCGACAATCCCTTCGAGCCGCCTGATCCTGCTGAGGACAGCATCGAACTCTTCCAGCGTCTCGGTCCCGATCTCCACGATCACATCCCAGCGGCCATTGGTGGAATGGACCGCACGCACTTGGGCCATGGTGCCAAGCTGGCGACTGATCCTTTCGGTCCCCCGCCCCTCGATCCCGATCATCATCAGACCCCGCACTGGGTCCGGCGCCACATCCGCGGCGGTGACCACGGTAAAGCCCACGATATCGCCCCTTTCCTGCAGGCGGACCAGCCGTGCGCGGGCGGTGGCACGGGAAATGTCCAGCCGTGCCGCAAGATCCGAAAGCGGCATCCGCGCATCCTGGCGCAGCACCGCGATCATGCGATTATCCATTTCGTCCATATTTATTGCCCAATATGATCAATCACCTCTCAATAAGATCAATCTGATCACTTGTCGATCAACATATTCGGACAATATCTGAGCGCTAACACGCAATTCAGGAGAAGCGACATGAGCCAAGAGCATTGCATCCTTGTGGGGTGCCCGGTGGACAGCGGCAAACGCCGCAAGGGCTGTCTCATGGGTCCGGATGCCTATCGCACCGCAGGAATCGCGCAGGCCCTGCGTGACCTTGGTCACCGGGTCAGCGACCGCGGGAACATTGCCCCCCGCCCCTTCACCGCGAAAGAGCATGCCAAGCTGGTCGCACTGGAAGAGACCATCGCCTGGACCGAGAGCCTCGCCGATGCCGCCCAGGGGGCGCTGCAGGAAGGCACCCCGATCTTCATGGGCGGTGACCACGCGCTGTCGCTCGGTACCGTCCTCGGCGCCATGCGTCACGCCGAGGCCGAGGACCGCCCGCTCTTCGTGCTCTGGCTTGACGCCCATACCGATTTTCACACGCCACAAACCACGGACAGCGGCAATCTGCATGGCACGCCGCTGGGCTATGTCACGGGGCGCGAAGGGTTCGACGGCTTTCCCGCCATCGCCCAGCCCCTGCCCCACGACCGGGTTGCCATGATCGGCCTGCGGTCGGTCGATGCGCCGGAACGGGCCGCCCTGCAAGAGACGACGATCACCTATGTCGACATGCGCACCATTGATGAGAGCGGCATGGGCAAGCCTCTCTCGGCCTTCCTGGACAGGGTTGCGGCCGAAGACGGCATGCTTCACGTCTCGCTCGATGTGGATTTTCTGGACCCCAGTATCGCCCCTGCAGTGGGCACGACGGTGCCCGGCGGTGCCACGGTGCGCGAAGGCCATCTGGTCATGGAAATGCTGCACGACAGTGGTTTGATGACCTCGCTTGACCTGGTGGAGCTGAACCCCTTCCTCGACGAACGCGGTCGCACGGCACAGTTGATGGTGGATCTTGCCGCCTCGGCCCTTGGCCGCCGCGTATTCGACCGACCCACACGCGCCTTCTAAGGGAGAAACCGATGACCCAAACGACTCCGTCAGACAAGGCGCTGGTGCCCTTCGTCTCCGTCGACCACATGATGCAACTGATCCACCACATCGGCGTGGAGGAGATGATGCGCGGCCTTGCCGATTACATCGAAGCGGATTTCAGGCGCTGGGAGCTTTTCGACAAGACCCCCCGCGTAGCGAGCCATTCGGAAAAGGGCGTGATCGAGCTGATGCCCACCTCCGATGGCGATGTCTACGGCTTCAAATACGTCAACGGGCATCCTTCCAATACCAAAGCGGGCCTGCAGACGGTCACCGCCTTCGGTCTGCTGGCGGATGTGGCCTCAGGTTATCCGGTTCTGCTGTCAGAGATGACCATGCTCACCGCGATGCGCACCGCAGCCGTCTCCGCCCTGGTGGCTCGCACCCTGGCGCCGAAGGGGTCGAAGACAATGGCAATGATCGGCAACGGTGCCCAGTCGGAATTTCAGAGCCTTGCGATGAAGGCCATCCTGGGCCTCGAAGAGGTGCGCCTTTACGATGTCGACCGTGCCGCCACCGAAAAGTGCGCAGCTAACCTCGCGCAATCGGGTTTGCGCGTGACCAAGTGCACCTCTGCCGAAGAGGCGATGCTGGGGGCTGAGATCATCACCACCTGCACGGCCGATAAGCAGTACGCGACTATTCTGACCGACAACATGGTGGGCGCCGGCGTGCACATCAACGCCATTGGCGGCGACTGTCCCGGCAAGACGGAACTGGCCCCGGCGATCCTGCACCGCGCGGACATCTTCGTGGAATATCCCGAACAGACCCGGGTGGAGGGCGAGATCCAGCAGCTGGCCCCGGACCACCCGGTCACCGAATTCTGGGAAGTGATCACGGGCAAACGCCCCGGCCGTACCAGCGACAAGCAGATCACGCTGTTCGACAGTGTGGGCTTCGCAACCGAGGACTTCTCGGCCCTGCGCTATGTCCGTGACCGGATCCAGGATACCGGATTCTACCATCCGCTCGACCTGTTGGCTGACCCGGACGATCCGCGCGATCTTTACGGGATGCTGCAGCGGGCCAAGTCCTGAGCCACTGGGTAAGGACCGCAGCCTATAGTCCCTTGGTCACGTCATACCCGTAAAGCCAGTCGTAGGCCCCCACCATCCGCCCCGGCAGAAGGCGGCTGGCGACCCCCAGCCCAAGATGCGCGGCCCTGCGAAAGGGCCCGGGGGGCAGATGGTAGCGCCAGGCGTTCCCGTCTGCGGCGGCGATAACGCGCCGCACCCGTTTTTCACGGGCTCTCTGGTAGGCGGCAAGACCCGGTGCATTCTGTCCCGAGACGGAAGCCGCAAGGGCCCAGGCGTCTTCCAGCGCCAGGTTGGCCCCCTGCGCCAAAAAGGGCAGCGTCGGATGGGCGGCATCCCCCATCAGCGCGATATTCTCACCCCACCAGCGGGCGGCGACGGGATGTTTGTGCAGCCCCCAGAGGCTGACTTTGTCCACCCTTGCCAGCATCTCAGGCACCGATCCGCCGAACTGGGCGAAGGCCGCGCGGAGGTTCTCGGGATCGTCGCTGTGGTGCCAGCCCTCCGCGGCCCAGGCGGGACGCTCCTCCACTGCCACCAGGTTCACCAGCGTTCCCTCCCGCAGGGGATAGCTGACCAGATGACGGCCCGGCCCCATGTGGACCTGGGCCTCAGGCAAGTGCCCCACCTCATTCGGCACCATCGCGCGCCAGGCCACTTGCCCGGTAAACTCGGCCGCATCGGCCCCGTTCAGCACCGGACGGGCGACCGAGTGTATGCCGTCGGCAGCCACCACCAGATGGGCACGCCGGGTCGTGCCGTCGGTCATCTGCACCTGCGGCGTTTCACCGGGCCGGATGCTGGCCACCTGCGCGTCCAGTTCGACCGTGACGCCTTGCCGCTTGGCTGCGGATCCAAGCGCGCGGACCAGATCGGCCCGGTGCATGAAGAGGTACTGCTGATCCGGCCTGAGCCGCATCAGATCAAGCCGCGCCACCTGGCGTCCGTCCGGATAGTCCTTCAGGACGACCGCCCGGCCCCGCACGGCGCCCAGACCCTGCAGTTGGGTCATCAGACCCAGCGCGCGCAGCACCGCCAGACCGTTGGGGCTGATCTGCAGGCCCGCGCCCACTTCGGTGATCCGGGGGGTCTGCTCCAACAGGGTGACCGCGATGCCGCGCCGGGCCATGGCGGTGGCCACGGCCAGCCCGCCGATGCCGCCCCCCACCACGATCGCGTTCGAATAGGTCATCCTGCCCCGCAATAGAAAACGCCGGAGCAGTTGCCCCGGCGTCCTTGTTCCCGATCCGCAGCGGCGGATCAATGCGCAATCAGCGCCGATCAGTCGTCGCGGTGCACCTTTTCGCGACGCTCGTGCTTTTCCTGAGCCTCAAGGCTCATGGTCGCGATGGGCCGGGCATCCAGACGCTTGAGCGAAATCGGATCGCCGGTCACCACGCAGTAGCCGAACTCACCCTCGTCGATGCGGCGCAAGGCGGCATCGATCTTGCCGACCAGCTTGCGCGCCCGGTCGCGGGTACGCAGTTCCAGCGCGCGGTCTGTTTCTTCGGATGCCCGGTCAGCCACGTCCGGGATGTTACGTGTGCCGTCCTGAAGCCCTTCGATGGTGTCGCGGCTGCCAGCCAGTAACTCCGCTTTCCAATTCAGCAGCTTACGACGAAAATACTCGAGCTGCCTGTCGTTCATAAATGGTTCGTCTTCGGCCGGCGAATAGTCGTCCGGCAGGAAAACTTCCTGCTTCATATTATGTCCCTCAACAGTTTTCAGTCCTGGCATATGAGACCCCCTCTCCCCGAGATCGCCCCTTGCCGCAGCGTCTACCTGAGCGCCTTTTGATTGTCACTACACAATCCCATTGAATTTTGGTTATACGACCTTAGCTGCCCGCCCTATGCCCAGCGTATGAGCGCCGTAAATCAAGAGGATGAGAGCCGAGATGAAATTCGAAGGAACCGCCGATTACGTCTCAACGGACGATTTGACCATCGCCGTGAATGCGGCCGTCACATTGCAGCGCCCGCTGCTTGTCAAGGGGGAGCCGGGAACCGGCAAGACCGAGCTTGCCAAGCAGGTGGCAACCTCTCTTGGGCTTGAGATGATCGAGTGGAATATCAAGTCCACCACCCGCGCCCAGCAAGGCCTTTACGAGTATGACGCCGTAAGCCGCCTGCGCGACAGCCAGTTGGGCGACGAGCGGGTACATGACGTGGCCAACTACATCAAGAAGGGCAAGCTTTGGCAGGCCTTCGAGGCCGACGAGCGGGTCGTCCTGCTGATTGATGAGGTCGACAAGGCCGACATCGAATTTCCAAATGACCTTCTGCAAGAGCTTGATAAAATGGAGTTCTTTGTTTACGAGACCGGTGAAACGATCAAGGCCAAGCAGCGCCCGATCGTGATCATCACCTCCAATAACGAAAAAGAATTGCCGGACGCCTTTCTGCGCCGCTGCTTCTTTCACTACATCCGCTTTCCGGACCTCGCGACGATGAAAAAGATCGTCGCCGTCCATCATCCCGGCATCAAGGAGGCGCTGCTGACCACCGCGCTGACCCAGTTCTATGAATTGCGCGACCAGCAGGGGCTGAAGAAGAAACCCTCCACCTCCGAGGTGCTCGACTGGCTCAAGCTGCTGCTGGCCGAGGACCTGTCGGCCGAGGATCTGCGGCGCGACGCCCGCGATGCCCTGCCGCGCCTGCACGG
>JABDKA010000108.1 GCA_013002405.1 Sulfitobacter sp.
GCAAGGACCGTCGATGTGCACATCGCGCGGCTTCGCAAGTCGCTGACCAAGCACGGCGGGGAAGATCCCATCCGCACGGTCCGTGGGACAGGCTATGCCTTGGGGTGATGTGCTGAATGGAACGCCGTATGGGAGTATCCGTAAAATTTACATAATACTGATTACAAGAAAGAAACTAAACTTTAGCAGCGCCGCCCTGTCGCGTGGCGACATATCATGGCGGGCGTTATTTCACTTGACGCTAGACAGCGCCACGCTCGCGACAGTATGACAGGCAGAGGTCATCAGAGGTTTATCGTGCCTTCCATTCTAGTTCTGAACGGTCCCAATTTGAACCTCCTCGGGTCACGCCAGCCCGAGGTGTACGGCACAACGACACTTGCCGATATCGAAGCACTCTGCGCTGAGGCTGGCACGCGTCTGAAGCTGGATGTAACCTGTGCGCAATCGAACCACGAAGGCGAATTGATCGACCTCATTCACGCGGCCAAAGGTACGCACGATGCCATCGTGCTGAACGCCGGTGCCTTTACCCACACCTCGATTGCCCTGATGGATGCGATTGCGTCGGTTGAATTGCCGTTGGTTGAGCTTCACCTCAGCAATATCCACGCGCGTGAGGCCTTTCGGCACAAATCCTACATCGCGCCGGTGGCCGTTGGCCAGATCTGTGGATTTGGTGCGCGGGGCTATGTCCTGGCACTTGAGGCACTTGAAGACCGTCTTGCAAATATATGAGTTTACGCACGTATCTTGATACGATCTCGAAAAGCCCCTCGCTTGAGGAACTCTGGGACGTTCACACCCAAAAGATGGCAGAGTATGGTTTCGACCGGCTGCTTTACGGTTTTACCCGGTACAGAACGCCTACCTCCCTTGGGGATCCTGATGATTTTGTCATTCTCACCAATCTCTGCCCCGAGTATACGAACGGGTTCCTGCGCGGCGGGCTTTACCGGGATGCGCCCATGGTCAAATGGGCGCTGGAAAACGAAGGAGCCTGCAGTTGGGCCGTCCTGAGCGAGGCGCTCGCCTCCGAACAGCTGACCCCCAAAGCGCAGGAAGTACTGCAATTCAACGCCCGCTTTGGCGTGACCGCCGGTTACACGGTCAGTTTCAAGACCACGTCAGAGCGTGCCAAGGGGGCCATTGCCCTGATCGCGGCCGAGGATATGGGCCAGCGGCAAGCTGACCAGGTCTGGGCACGACACGGCGCCGATATCCAGCTGATGAACGAGATCACACATCTCAAGATCCTGTCCCTGCCCCACCAGACCCCTGCCCGCGCCCTGACCAATCGGCAACGCGAAACCCTGCAATGGGTCGGCGATGGCAAGACAACCCAGGACATCGCCCTGCTAATGGGCCTCACGCCCGCGACAGTCGAAAAACACCTGCGCCTCGCGCGGGAAGCGCTATCGGTTGAGACGACGGCACAGGCGGTGCTGAAAGCGGCCTTTGCCAACCAGATGTTCGTAGTGGATGCGCCCAGAAATTAACCAACTTGCGAATTTCTTTATCCAAAAGGTAAGGAAATCCTGACTGGTGGGTTTCGCGCAATTGCCGCAGGGTAAGGTTGTTCCCGGATGTGGTTTACGCCACGGGGGCAACGGCTTGCATACCCTTGTAATTGCAGGGCTCTTTTCAGGCATCCGAACGGGCCCGCATGTATTGATCCATGTGGGTCCGTTTGGTCCCGTGCCCCTCTTTCAATGGTCCATCCCAACGAAAAAAGGCGGCACCCCTTGGGGCACCGCCTTTCGCAAATTCGTTCAATGCCGGAGGGAGTTAACCTTTGGCCGCCTTGGCAACCTCAGCCGCGAAATCTTCCTTCACGACCTCGATCCCCTCACCCACTTCAAGCCGGACAAAACCGGTGATCGTGGCGTTCGCTTCCTTTGCGGCATCACCCACGGTGTGATCGGGGTTCACGACGAACTGCTGGTTAAGCAGGGTCACTTCGGACATGAACTTCTTCATGCGGCCCTCGATCATCTTCTCGATGACCTGCTCTGGCTTGCCGCTTTCGCGGGCGATGTCCATTTGGACCTGGCGCTCCTTCTCAACCACTTCGGGGTCCAGGTCATCCTCAGAGAGGGCCGCGGGGTTCACGGCGGCAATGTGCATCGCCACCTGCTTGCCAAAGCCCTCGTCGCCACCATTCATGGCCACCAGCACGCCGATCTTGCCCATGCCGGGCGCGGCCGCATTGTGGATGAAGGAGACGACCGTCTCACCGACGATGGACTTCATCCGGCGTACGGACATATTTTCACCGATGACGGCAACGGCGTCTGTGACGGTCTGCTCAACGGACTTGCCGTTCAGATCCGCGGCCTTCAGCGCGTCGATGTCGTCAGCCTTCAGCGCGACCGATGCGATGCCGCCAACCATCTTCTGGAACTCTTCGTTCTTGGCAACGAAATCTGTCTCGGAGTTGACCTCGACCGCGGCACCGTGGCCGCCTTCAACCTGAACGGCCACCAGGCCCTCTGCCGCGGTGCGCCCGGACTTCTTGGCGGCCTTCGCCAGACCCTTGGTGCGGAGCCAGTCAACGGCGGCTTCCATATCGCCGCTGTTTTCGGTCAGCGCGGTTTTGGCGTCCATCATGCCTGCGCCGGTGCTGTCGCGCAGTTCTTTGACCATGGCTGCTGTGATCGCCATTTGTGGTTCTCCTTTAACGTATCAGATGTCGGGGCAGGTCCGCCCTGCCCCGGTGTCAATGAAATGACAGAAGCGTCTTAGCCTTCGGCCTTTTCCTCGGCCTTGGCGACGGTTTCCTGCTTGGATTCGATGTCCAGCGGTGCGTCCTTGGCCATCGCGTCGTTGGCGACGGTTTCAGAGGAGGCTCCACCAACCTCGACGCCGGTGCTTTCCGCTTCCAGTGCTTCCTCGGCCGGGGCTTCTTCCATGGCGCCGATGTCGACGCCTGCCGCGCCCAGCTGGGCGGACATGCCGTCAAGCGCCGCGCGCGCGGCTAGGTCGCAATAAAGACCGATGGCGCGGGCCGCGTCGTCGTTGCCGGGGATGATATAGTCAATGCCATCGGGCGCGCAGTTGGTGTCAACCACGGCCACGACGGGGATGCCCAGCTTGTTGGCCTCAGCCACGGCGAGGGCCTCTTTCTTGACGTCGATCACGAAGATAAGATCGGGACGACCGCCCATTTCGCGGATACCACCCAGTGATGCCTGCAGCTTGCCCTGGTCACGCTCCATGCCCAGACGCTCTTTCTTGGTCAGGCCTTCAAAGCCCTGCTCTGCCTGCTCGTCGATGGACTTAAGCCGGTTGATCGACTTGGAAACAGTCTGCCAGTTGGTCAGCGTGCCGCCCAGCCAGCGGTGGTTCATGTAGAACTGCGCACACTTCTCCGCGGCTTCGGCGACTGGGCCAGAGGCCTGACGCTTGGTGCCGACAAAGAGAATGGAGCCGCCCTTGGCGACGGTGTCGCGGATGACCTGCAGGGCCTGGTCCAACAGGGGAACAGTCTGGGTCAGATCTACGATGTGGATGCCGTTGCGCGCGCCATAGATGTAGGGACCCATGCGGGGATTCCAACGCTGCGTCTGGTGGCCGAAGTGAACGCCTGCTTCAAGCAGTTGGCGCATGGAGAACTCAGGAAGAGCCATGTCTTTATACCTTTCCGGTTTAGCCTCGTCGGGGGTATGACAGGGATCTGCCAACCGGCGGACGTTTGGGGATGTCTCCCCCAAAGGCCCAAACCCCGACTGCGGGTTTAAGTGCGCGCCTTGTACGCCCAACCGGAACAGCACGCAAGGGCCTAATCACGGGCCTGTGTTTCCGGGCAGAAAAGCCGTGGACAGCCGCGCGCCTGTCGCGCAAACTGATCTGCGATGTCTTTATCACGCAAGAACCAGACGGAACCTTCAATATGTTGAAAATCGCTGCACCTCTACTTGGTCTTCTCCTCGCCCTGCCTGTTTCAGCCCAGACGCTTCAACTGAAGCCTGCGAACCCTCAGCCTTCAGCGGGCAGCCTGGCGCGGGGTCTTGCGGTCATCTACGCTTATCCCAGCAAGCTGCGCACCATCGCTGACGCGAAGAAGGGCCTTTCCAAGGGCAAGCGCGGACCCGCGCTGGCCGGTCTCTCCTATCTTGATGGCGCCGAGGGGGAGATTGCCCTGACCTCCAAGGCCGCGATGAAAGTGGCCGCTTCGATCAAGGGGTACATGAAGTTCGACGCGCCGGGCACCTACCAGTTGGAGGTGATCAGCAACGACGGCGTGTTGCTGCGTGTGGGCGGCAAGCAGGTCGCGTTCAATGACGGCATTCACGCCTGCGAATCCGCCGGTGTGACCTCGGTCCAGGTGCCAAGCGCGGGCTGGTACGAGCTGGAGGCCACCTATTTCCAGCGTAAGGGTACCTCTTGCCTGCTGATGGACTGGAACAAGGGTGGTGGCATGGAGCCGGTCCCGGATTCGGCCTTCGCCTACAAGAGGTAAAGAGTGAGCGCGGGAAAGCCTTTGTCACTGGGCTTTGCTGTACAACCTGTTCGCTTTCAGTCCCGGACCTGATCCGGCACCTCTTTCTCTGATCCTGGAAGCGAGGTAGCGGCGCGAGGGCCGCAGCTTAGTCTATCCGGCAGGCAAATCCCCTCACTCCGTCGGCAGGATCACCGTAAAGGCGGAACCCTGCCCTACCTCTGAGGTCACCTTCAGCCGACCGCGGTGACGGCTGAGGATATGCTTAACGATCGCAAGGCCAAGACCAGTGCCGCCC
>JABDKA010000123.1 GCA_013002405.1 Sulfitobacter sp.
CCCCCGCCTCGGCGGGGGCTTTCTTCATCGGGATATCCTGTAGGCCCTACTTGTTGGGCAGGGGGCCAATCAGCATAACCATCTGGCGGCCTTCCATCTTGGGAAAGTTCTCGACCCGGCCATGTTCTTTGGTGTCCTCGGCGACCCGTTCCAACAGTTCCCTGCCAAGGTTCTGGTGCGCCATCTCGCGGCCCCGGAAACGCAGGGTGACCTTCACCTTGTCGCCGTTTTCAAGGAACTTGAATACGTTGCGCATCTTGACGTCATAGTCATTCGTGTCCGTGTTGGGGCGGAACTTGACCTCTTTGATTTCTATGATCTTCTGCTTCTTGCGGGCCTCGGCCTCGCGCTTCTGCGTCTCGTACTTGAACTTTCCGAAATCCATGATCTTGCAGACAGGCGGATTGGCATTGGGTGAAATCTCAACCAGATCAAGCCCGGCTTCATCGGCCATTTCCATGGCGCGGGAGGGTGTCACGACACCGACGTTTTCGCCGTCGGCACCAATCAGGCGGATTTCGGAAGAGCGAATATTCTCATTGACGCGGGGGCCTGTATCACGTGTGGGCGGCGCGTTGTGCGGTCTGCGAGCGATGGTGTTCGTCCTTTGATTGTTTTACTTTTCAAGGTCTCAAATTAGCCGCCGCGCGTGGGTTCTTCAAGGCGGATTCTGCGCGGCGGCAGGGCACTTACGCATTATTCCCCTTGAACATGCGTGGGTTCGGGCGCATTTGGCGCGACACAGAAGCAGCGCGCGCTATATCAACGCGTGACCCGGACTGAATGAGGGAAAATCACATGCGAAATATCATCTGGATCGTTGTCGCCGCCGCCATCGCGCTGGGGGCTTACATGCTCTATTCCGGCAAGTCGCCGCAGGAGATCGCCACGGAGGCCTCCGATGCGGTCGACGCGCCTGAGGCGCTGGAGGCCGCAGAAGAGCTTGCGGGAGAAGCCGCAGAGGCAGTTGACCAGGCGGTTGAAGAGGCCGCCGAGGCCGCCGCCGAAGCCGGTGACGCCGTAGCCGATGCCGCCGAGGGTGCCGTCGCCGCCATGTCCGAAGCTGCTGAAGAGGCAGGCGATGCGGCCCGGGCGCTGGTTGAGGATGCGCAAGAGACAGCCGCAGACGCTGCGGATGCGGCAGCCGAAGCGGTTGAGGCCGCCACAGATGCCGCGAGCGAGGCAGCAGCGACTGCGGAGGAGGCGACCGAGAGTTCGGCCGAGGCCGCGAACGAGGCCGCGACCGAGGCCACCGAAGCGGCGGAGTCCGTTGCCGATGAAGCCGCTGAGACCGCGAGCGAGACGGCTGAAGCGGTTGAAGAGACTGCGGAAGAGGCGGCGGATGCCGTAAGCGAGGCCGCAGATGGGACCACAGAAGGTGCAGCGGAAGCGATTGACGAAGCCGCGGAAGCTGCCGCCGATGGCACGGAAGAATCGGCAGCTGCCGGGACCGAAGCGACTGAGGCCGTAGACGAGGCCGCAGAGGCCGCAACCGACGGCACCGAAGAAGTTGCGTCCGCAACCGATGGGGCAGAGATGACGCAGGACGCCATGTCGGAGTTGCTCACGGTTGAGGGCTTCGACCTCGATAAGGTGGGCGAAATGATCGATAACTCAGATCTGGGCACGATGCAGAAAACCCTTCTGGCAAACGTGCTGCAGCAGGCGCAGGACAACCCCGACCTGCTGAAGGAGGCCCTGTCCCAGATCCGTGAGGCGCTCAATCTCTGAGGCTAAGTAAACCAACGTGCGATTGACCGCGCCCCTTGAGAAAGGAGCGCGGTTTTTTTGTGCGACGGTGCCCCTTCCGCTGTCTACAGTCACTCGAAAGTCGATGGGGGAACGGAAAATGACCGATTGGCACATCAAAAGACTCAGCGGCCATTGCGGCGCGCGTTTGACCGGGGTGCGAATTGCAGAGGCGAGGGAGGCGGAGTTGGACGCTCTTCGGGCCGCGCTTTTCGAGTACGGTGTCGTGGTTCTGCCCGATCAGAACTTGACCCCCGATGAGCATATACGGCTGGCCAAGCATTTCGGCCCCATCGACATCAACCGCTTCTTCACACCGGTCCCGGACCACCCGATGATTGCCGAGGTCCGCACCCGGGCGGATCAGAGCCGTGTCATCGGCGGCACCTGGCATACTGATCACAGCTATGACCCAGCTCCGGCCATGTGTTCGATTCTGAGCGCGCAGCAGATCCCGCCCTACGGCGGTGACACCCATTTCGCCTCCATGTCCGCGGCCTGCGCGGCCCTGTCAGGGGGGCTGCGCAAGACATTGGAGGGACTGAGCGCCTGGCACAGCGACAGCACCTTCGCCAACAGCAAGGTGGGCATCAAGGCAAGCAAAGAGGCCCACCGGGACCCGGCACTGCATCCAGTCCTGATCCGCCATCCCGTTACGGGGGCGCAAGCGGTCTATGTGAACGGCGACTTCACCACCCATTTCGATGGCTGGACGCCGGAGGAAAGCGCGCCGCTGCTTGACTACCTCTACCGTTTCGTGACCCAGCCGATCTTTACCTGCCGCCTGGTCTGGGAGGAGGGGATGGTGGCGATCTGGGACAACCGACTGGTGCAGCATTATGCGACGGCCGATTACCAGGGCCATACCCGGCTGATGCACCGCATCACGGTCCAGGGCGTGCCCCTGACCGGCTAGTTCCGGCAGGTCATCCGACGAAGGCCTTCTCGACCACGAAATGCTTTGGGTCCGAATTGGCCCCTTCCTCAAGGCCGAAGTCTTCGAGAATCGCCATGATGTCCTTGTTGAAACTCAAGCTACCGCAGACCATGGCGCGGTCCGTTTCCTGGTTGATCCCCTCTATTCCGAGATCGCGGAAAACCGTGCCGTCCTGCAAAAGCGTTGTGATCCGGCCCATCTTGGGGCTCTCTTCGCGGGTCGTGGTCGGATAGTAGCGGATCTTGTCCAAATGATCCGCGCCGATCAGTTCCTGCATCAGTTCATCGGCCTTGAGCTCTTCGATCAGGCGGCGGCCGTATTCCAACTCCGCCACATCGCGAACGGTGTGGGTGATGACGACCTCTTCGAACTTCTCGTAAGTCTCGGGCTCCCGCAGGAGCGAGGCAAAGGGGGCAAAGCCCGTACCGGTGGCAAAGAACCAGATGCGCTTGCCGGGCAGGAGCGCATCATGCACCAGCGTGCCCACGGGCTTGGGTCGCAGGATGATCTGGTCACCCGGCCTTATGTGCTGCAGCTTGGAGGTGAGCGGGCCATCCTGAACCTTGATCGAATAGAACTCCAGCTCATCGTCCCAGGCGGGTGAGGCGATGGAGTAGGCGCGCAGAAGCGGCTTTTGCTTGCCAGTCTTCGGGTCGGGGTCGCCCATCAGGCCGATCATCACGAACTCACCCGACCGAAAGCGAAGCGTCGCGGGGCGCGTAACGCGAAAGGAAAAGAGCTGGTCCGTCCAGTGCTTGACGTCCGTCACGGTCTGGGCGTCAGGCAAGGTCGGGGCGGGCTTGGCGGAGAGTTGGTTCACGGGGGTCTGCTCGGTCATATCGTGTGTACACAAGCGAAGCTTGCGGCTCCTTGATAGAGAAAGTGGGGGTGAGTGGCAATCGGGCGCGCGGTCGCGGTTAGCCGCGCAGTCGGTCCTGGTAGTCATGCGCCTGCCAGTCCGCGCGAAAGCGCCACTGGTCCTCGGGCTGGCGGGCGGCGATTTCGTCCGTCACCTCGACCTCGTCAAAGCCCGCGCGGCGGGCCATGGCGTACTGGTCCGCGATGAGATGGCCGTGGGCGCGCAGACGACCGGCAAAGCCGCGCAGGCGCAGTGCGCGCGCGATACCAAAGCCGCGCCCGTCGGCGAAATTGGGAAAATCCACGCGGATCATCTCAAGGCTCTCTGGCAGTAGGACCTCTTCGGGCTGCCTGTCCGAAGTCAGATGCAGCGCGCGGCAATCGTTCGCAGCACCGGGTTCGCAGAAGCCCTGTGTCCAGTCATCTTCCACAAAGCCTGCGTCGGTGATCAATTGGGTCATTATGTTGCTCCTTGGCGGATTGCCTTGCCATTGGCGAAGTGGATGCCGCATTCCTCTTTTTCCAGGTTCCGCCAACGGCCTGCACGCGGGTCTTCACCTTGCTGGACAGGAGAGGTGCAGGGGGCGCAGCCGATGGAGGGATAACCGCGCTTGACGAGCGGATGACGCGGCAGGTTGTTTTCTTCGATGTACTCGGCCACGTCTCCCGGGGCCCAGAAGGCCAAGGGATTTATCTTCAGCCTGGGGGCGTCATCATTGCGCTCTTCAGCCTCGAAATGAGGCAGAGCAGCGCGGGTGCCGGACTGGAAACGCTTGCGGCCGGTGATCCACCCGTCGTAACCGCGCAGGGCGCGGGCGAGGGGCTCTGTCTTGCGCAGGGCGCAGCAGGCGTCGGGATCTGTCCGGTGCAGCGTGCCTTCCGGATCGCTTTGATGCGTTTCCTCCGACCGGATTAGCGTGATCCGGCTCAGGCCCAGCCTCTCCGCCACCTCCCGCTGGTAAACCAGCGTTTCGGGAAAGAGCATCTCGGTGTCGATGAAAAGCACCTCGAGATCCTTTTTGACCTTTGACGCAAGATGCAACAGCGCCACTGATTCCGCCCCAAAACTTGAGACCAAGGCCAGCCGCGGCAGTGCCTCCACCGCCGCATGGATCACATCCTGGGCCGCATGATGCCGCATCTGGACGTTAAGCCGCGCCGCCCGCGCCGCAAGGGGCGTGGCGGCAGAGAGGGTATCAAGCGGCATCGGCGCGGGCTTCCGGGTAGAGGGCCGCCTTGAAGGGGGCGAGGCCAAGGCGGCGGTAGGTCTGCAGGAAGCTCTCCGCTGGCTCAGTGCGCATTTCGAGGTAGGTCATGACCAGCCGCTCCACCGCCGGGACGATCTCATCCGCGGAAAATCCCGGGCCGACCCGTTCGCCAAGGGTGGCATCCTCCGTGCCATCGCCGCCCAGGGTAATCTGGTAATTCTCCACGCCCGCACGGTCGAGCCCCAGGATACCGATGTGACCCACGTGGTGGTGCCCGCAGGCATTGATGCAGCCCGAGATCTTGATCTTGAGCGGGCCAATGTCGTGCTCCAGCTTAAGCGCCTCGAAATGGGTTGCGATCTCTTGCGCGATGGGGATGGAACGGGCCGTGGCCAGTGCGCAATAGTCCATGCCGGGGCAGGCAATGATGTCGGAGATAAGCCCGACATTGGCTGTGCCCAGTTCCGCCGCGCGCAGGGCGGCGTAGATGTGGGGCAGGTCGGCCTTGTGCACGTGGGGCAGGATGACGTTCTGTTCGTGGCTGATGCGCAGCTCATCGTGGCCATAGCGCCGGGCCAGCCCCGCCATGAGGCGCATCTGCCGGGCGGAGGCATCACCCGGTGTGGCCCCGTGGGCCTTGAGTGAGATAGTGACGATGGCGTAGCCAGGCGCGCGGTGCTCGGCAAGGTTCGTTTCTGACCAGGCGCGGAAGGCGGGATCGTGCTGGCGCGCCCATTGGTAGGGTGCCTCGTCCGCCACCTTGAAATTCGGCGCGGCGAAGTTGGCACGGATGCGGGCAAGGTGCTGCTGATCGAGGCCCGTGAACCTGGGACGGATCAGGGCATATCGTTCGTCCACGCGCTTGCGGATCTCTTCAATGCCATTTTCGTGGACCGTGATCTTGATCCGGGCCTTATACTTGTTGTCCCGCCGTCCCAGCAGGTTGTAGACCGACACGATGGCCTCCAGCGTGGGCAGCAGGTCCTCCTCAGCCACGAAATCATAGAGCACCTTGCCGATCATGGGCGTGCGGCCAAGACCGCCGCCCACAACCACCTCGTAGCCCACCTCCGCGCCGCGCCTGACGATCCGCAGGCCGATGTCGTGGGCCTTGATAACGGCCCGGTCGGCGGCGGCGCCCGTGACGGCAACTTTGAACTTGCGCGGCAGGAACTGAAATTCTGGATGATCGGTGGACCACTGGCGGATCAGCTCGGCCACCGGACGGGGATCGGCCACCTCGTCGGCGGCAGCCCCCGCAAAGTGGTCGGCGGTGACATTTCGAATGGTATTGCCGGATGTCTGTATGGCGTGAAGGTTCACCTCCGCCAGGGCGTCGAGCATGTCGGGGACATCGCGCAGCTCGGGCCAGTTGTACTGGATGTTCTGGCGGGTGGTGAAATGGCCATAGCCCTTGTCCCAGCGCTCCGCAATCTCGGCCAGCTTCTCCATTTGGGCAGAGTTCACCGTGCCGTAGGGGATGGCAACGCGCAGCATGTAGGCGTGGAGCTGAAGGTAGAGACCATTCATCAGGCGGAGCGGCTTGAACTCTTCCTCCGTGAGCGATCCGTCGATGCGGCGCTCAACCTGGGTGCGGAACTGGGCGTTGCGTTCCCTCAGGAAGGCTTGGTCGAAGTCGGTGTAATGGTACATGGTCTGGGCCTTTTGTTGAGGTGCAGTCCCGGACTTGATCCGGAACCTCAGCTTGGAGGGAGAGGCCCCGGTTCAGGTCCGGGGCTGCGTTTTGCTCTGTTGTTTGCCATGGGCGTAATTCGATGGCCCCCGCGCGCGGAAGGCCTCGCGGAAATGGGCGGGCCGAGGCCTGGAGCCGTCCAGCTCGACCTCTGCCAGATAGGCACCGATCACCTCTCGTGTCTGGGCGCTTGCCTCGATCAGGCGCAGGTCGGCGTGGGCCTCGTCTGTAAGAACCTCGGCCTCCTCGATGCGGCGGGACCAGCCCGTCAGCGTCTGATAGATCACGTCGCCTTCAAGCAGCGCGTTGGCGGTGACGATCTTGGGGGTAAAGGGCTTGGGCATCAGGCCATCTCCTGCAGGGGGGCGTCTTGGGCGGCGAGCGCGGCTTCACGCGGAGCGAGGCCGAGGAAGGTGAGGGCGGGGCCGGACATGGCGGCCTCGGTCAGGTCTTCCGAGAGGCGGTCGATCGTGGTGGAAAGGATCCGTTGACCGGGGCGGGAGGCATTCTCGATCACCGTGACAGGTGTCGCGCGGTCGGCCCCGTGCATGATCAGACGCCCCTGCACGAACCGCGCGGCGCGCTTGCCCATGTAGACGGCGGCGACGGCACCGGGTTCGGTCAGGGCGCGCCAGTCGTGATCGGCGAAGCCTTGCATGTCATGACCCGTGAGGAAGCGGACGGAAGCGTTGCGGCCCCGGCGCGTGAGGCTCTGGCCGATGGCGGCGACGGCTGCGGAGGCGGCGGTGATGCCGGGCACGATGTGCCAGCTGATGCCCGCCGCATCGAGTGCCTCAATCTCCTCGTCCAGCCGACCGAAGATCGTGGCGTCGCCGGATTTCAGGCGGACAACCTGGGTGCCATCGTTCGCGTGCCGGACGAGCAAGTTGTTGATCTCCTCCTGCGGGGTCGAAGGTCCGAAGGCCTCCTTGCCGACGTCGATCATGAGGGCCTCCCGGCGCGCCAGTTCGAGGATCTCGGGGGAGATGAGCCGGTCGTAAATCACCACGTCCGCCTCATCGAGGGCACGGCGGGCCTTGAGAGTAAGGAGCTCCGGATCGCCCGGGCCGCCACCGACGAAGGCCACGTGTCCGGGTCGCGCGCTGCGAGAGAGGTGGTCCGTGAGCAGATCATCCAGAGCCGGACGGACACGCTCTTCGCCTTCGCTCATCGCCCTTGGGCCTGCCTTGAAGTAGTAGTCCCGCCAGAAGTCGCGCCGGGCGCGTCCGAAAGGCAGGCCCTCTGCCACCTTGCGGAAGGACTTGCCAATGCGGGCGAGGGGGCCGAGAGCCGCGGGCAGGCGTTCTTCCAGATCGGCCTTTATGGCCCGGGCCAGCACAGGTGCGGCCCCTTCGGTCCCGATGGCGACGGTGACAGGATCGCGGTCCACGATGGCGGGGGTGATAAAGGCGCTGTCGGCCAGATTGTCGACGATATTGACCAGCGCCCCTTCTGCCCGCGCGATGTCGGCGGTACGACCATCTTCGGCGGCATCTTCATTGGCGGCGTAGAAGAGCGCGGCGCAAAGCGTGTCACCCCGGCGCAGGGGGCGGCGGTGCAGGGTCAGTCTGCCTGCTTTCGCCCAGGCTTCGATCTGAGGTGCCGGGGTGGCTGAGAAAACGGAAAGGCGCGCTTGGGTTTTGAGCAGAAGCCGCAGTTTTGCTATTGCCGCATCGCCCCCGCCGGACAGGACGATATGACGGCCGGGGGTGGAGAGGAAGATTGGAAAATGGTCCATGGAATGGCCTCAGCTCTGCGAATTCTTGTCTTGAATATAGAAATATTTCCCATTATTACGCCAGATGCTGGCAAAGATAAGGACAAGCGTTCCCCACTGCTCGAAAAACGGAACGCGCGGTTGCCGGAAAGGACGAAATGAGAATGAACATCCGAATTGATGAGACGGACCGGAAAATCCTTGGCGAGCTGCAACGGGACGCCAGCCAGTCATTGGACGAGATCGCGGGGCGCGTGGGTTCTTCCAAGACGCCCGTCTGGAACCGGATTCGCAAGTTGCGCGAAGCGGGCGTGATCGGCCAGCAGACTGTGATGCTGGATGCCGAGGCGCTGGGGTTCGAGGCCTGCTTCTTTGTCCTCATCCGCACATCGGAGCATGAGGCGGAGTGGCAATCGCGGTTTCTGAAGGCGCTCCAGGACCGGCCCGAGGTGCAGGAGGCGCACCGGTTGGCGGGCGACATCGACTATATCCTCAAGGTCCGGGTCCAGAACGCGCGGGCCTACGATGCCTTTTACCAGGCGCTCATTTCAGAAGTCAGGGTGCACAACGTGACCGCCCTACTGTCGATGGAAGAGATCAAGTCGACGGTCGCCCTGCCGCTTTGACGTGAACCGGCCGACGCGGTGCGTCCTGAGCCAACCTGTCAAAGGTCTTTCTTAGTCGCGCCCGCGTCGGAGACAAGCCAGGCGAAGCTTGGGGAATGCGGCCACCTTGACCCGGACCCGACTCACGGAGTGATCATGAGCCGGTCGAGTTTGTGAAAGTGGTAAGTGGGGGCATAGCGCGGGGGCGCGGCCAGTTGCATGTCTGGCAGGTGCCGGAAGAGGGCGGGGAGGGCCATCTGAAGCTCCAGCCGGGCAAGTGGCGCACCGACGCAAAAGTGCAGGCCGCCGCCGAAGGCTGCGTGAGGCCTGACGGGGCGTGCGGGGTCAAAGGTGTCGGGCTTGTCCCAAAGGGCCGGATCGCGGCCCGCGGAGCCGAGGACAAGGGCGATCTGCTGGCCGCGTTTGAGGCGATGGGGCCCGAGGTCGATCTCCTCGTAGGCGATGCGGGTGAAGAGGTGCAGCGGCGGGTCGTAACGCAGCAGTTCTTCCACTGTTGCCTCAATCCTATCGGGCGCGAAAGCCGCGGCAGGGGTGCCATGCCCCAGCAGGCAACTTGTAGCATTGCCCAGGCTATGCACCGTCGCCTCGTGTCCCGCATTCAAGAGCAGGATGCAGGTGCCGATCAGCTCATCGGCGGAGAGCCGCTCGCCTTCCTCCTCGGCTGCGATCAGCTGAGTGATCAGATCATCGCGCGGGTCGGCCCGGCGTCTTTCGATATAGGCGCGCAGGAACTGGCTGAACTCGGCCGCTGCGGTGTTCGCGGACACCTCGGTCGCGCGGGTGCGGCCCGCCTGGTACATCGCGACCATCGCGTTGGACCAGCGCAGCAGGTCTGGCCAGATCTCCTCCGGCACGCCCAGAAGCCGGGCGATGATGCGGACGGGCAGTTGGGTGCAGAAGGCAGGGATAAGATCGAAAGTATCACCCGGAAGTGCGGCAAGCAGCGCCTCCGTCACCTCCGCGATGTCGGCACGAAGATCTGCGATGCGGCGCGAGGTGAAGGCGCGCAGGACAAGGCCCCGCAGGCGGGTGTGCTGCGGCGGCTCCATGTCAAGCATCGAGTGCCGCTCTGCCATGGCCCAGTCGGAGAGGTGATCCGGGTAGGAGAGGGATGCCTCGGTCAGGGGTGCGCGGCCCAGACGCCGGTCCCGCAAGAGCGCCTGGACGGTGGCCGCGTCGAAGGCGGCGGCCATCTCGTAGTCCTCCCAGAAAAGCACCGGACCGCGGGCCCGTGCTTCGGCGTAGGCCGGGTAGGGGTTCTGGATGAAGTCGGGGTCCTGAGGCGAGAGAGAGAGCCTTTCCATGCCCCTCTTGAAGCGCGCGGGTCTGGTCAATGCAAGGGCCCTTGTGCAATCTGGGACCATGAAACAGGGGATGCAACAAAGGGCCGTTATCGTGCTGGCCTTCTGCCTGGTGGTGCTGGCACTGGCCACCGGGGTCTGGCGCTATGCCTACAAGCAGGGGCTGGACCAGCTGGCGGCGCGCGGCCAGGCGGACCTGGCGCTGGCTGGCGACCGGCTGGTGGGGCAGTTGCAGCGCTACAGGGATCTGGCGGTGGTGATGGCGGATCATCCGGGCGTATCCGAGGCGCTGATTGGCCGACCCGATGGGGGGACAGAGGCGCTGCTGCTGGAGGTGGCGGACAAGTCCGCCGCGCTCGATCTTTTGATCTTGGACCCGGATGGTGCGCTGGTCACCTCCGCTCAAGGAAAGGTACCGCGCGATCTGGGGACCTATCCTTACGTTCAGCGCGCCCTGCGCGGGGCGCTTGGATGGGGACACGGATCGGCTGAGCCCCTGACGCGACGGGCCTTTTTTCACGCGGCACCCGTTTTTGGCACCTCGGGGGGCGTGATCGGGGCGGTGCTGATGGTCACCGACCTGAATGGCATCGACTACAACTGGCGCGGCACCAATCCGGCGGCCTTTTTCACCGACGCGGCGGGGGAGGTCTATATCTCCAATCGCTCAGAACTCCTTTTCTGGCAGCGCCCCGAGGGCGAGCCGGGCCTTGTACCCCCCCAGGGTGCCGCCCCCCCCTTCGAGGCGCGCCTGATCGGCGGACACGAGATCTGGAAGCTGGGCTGGGGTCCCTACCTGCCACAGGAGGCGCTGCATCTGACACAGGCATTGCCGGTGATCGGAATGACGGGCGAGGTTCTGCTGGACGTGGCCCAGACGCAGGCGCTGGCGCTCGCGCAGGCGGCGGCGGTGGCGGGGCTCTGCCTGGCCTTCGGGTCGCTCCTCTTTCTCGCTGCGGAACGACGCAGGGCGCTGGCCCGGGCCAACGCGCAGCTGGAATATCGCGTAGCGGAACGCACAGCGGCCCTGCGGGAAACCAACGCCAAGCTGGTGGCCGAAGCCGCCGAGCGGGAGGAGGCGCAGGCGGCCTTGCGACAGGCCCAGGACGATCTGGTGCAGGCGGGCAAGTTGAGTGCCTTGGGCCAGATGTCCGCAGGCATCAGCCACGAGCTGAACCAGCCCCTGATGGCCATCCGCTCCTTCGCCGAGAACGCCGTGCAATTCATGGAGCGGGGGGCACCTGAGCGGGCGGGCGACAATCTCAACCGCATTTCCGACATGGCGCGGCGCATGGGGCGGATAATTCAGAACCTGCGTGCCTTCGCCCGGCAGGAGACCGGGCAGCCCGAGCGGATCGAACTGGGGCGCGTGATCGAAGCGGCGATTGATCTGACGCGCGGCCATGTGGAGGATGCGGGCGTGCGGCTGATCTATGACGCGCCAAAGGGACCGCTCTGGGTCAAGGGGGGCGAAGTGCGGCTGGGCCAGGTCTTTGTCAACCTGATCACCAACGCGGTCGATGCCATGGCTGAGAGTGAGGAGAAAATCCTGCGCGTGGAGGTGAGCGAAGACGCGGCACTGGCCGTACATTTCCGCGACACCGGCCCGGGGATCGAGATGCCGGACAAGGTGTTCGATCCCTTTTACACCACCAAGCAGGTCGGCAAGACTGCCGGTATGGGTCTGGGTCTGTCGATCAGCTACGGCATTGTTCAGAGCCTCGGAGGACAGATCAAGGGCTCGAACAGTGACGCGGGCGGAGCAACCTTTACCGTCACCCTGGAACGGGCCGAGCGGAAGGCGGAAGCGGCATGAGTGGTGCTGTCCTCCTTGTCGATGACGATGCGGCGGTGCGCGAAGCCCTTTCGCAGACGCTGGAGTTGGCGGAGATCAAGGCCATCACGGCGGGCTCTTTCGTGGCGGCGAAGGACCGGATCACGCCCGAATTCGACGGGGTGATCCTGTCGGACATCAGGATGCCGGGGCGGGATGGTTTTCACCTTCTGGACTATGCCCAGGGGCAGGATCCTGACCTGCCCGTGGTCTTGCTGACCGGAGAGGGGGATATTCCGATGGCGGTAAGTGCCATGGGCAAGGGGGCCTTCGGGTTTCTCGAAAAACCCTGTGCACCCGCCGATCTGCTCAACGTGCTGGAACGCGCGCTCAAGACCCGCGCGATGGTGCTGGAAAACCGCCGGATGCGGCATCTGGTGGAAACGGGTGACCCGGCTGCACGGATGCTGTTTGGAACCTCTGATCAGGCCGACTCGCTGCGGCGGCAGGTGCGGCTGGTGGCTCAGGCCGAGGGCGATGCGCTGGTCAGCGGCGCGCCGGGCACGGGCGTATCGAAGGTGGCGGAGGTGATCCACCTCAGTTCGCCCCGTTCCAAGGCCCCCTTCGTCAAACGTGCCGCCGCGGGCCTGACCGCTGAAACACTGGCCGCAGCCCTGACCGAGGCTGGCAACGGCAGCCTCTTCATCGACGGCATTGCTCAACTCTCCCCGCAACTGCAAATGAGCTTGGGCGAGGCTGAAGAGGGGTCGCAGGCGCGGCTTATCGCGGGCAGTACCCGCGATCTTCAGGCGGAGGTTACCGAGGGACGCTTCGACGCGGATCTCTTCTATCGGTTGAACGTCCTGGCGGTGAAGATCCCCAGCCTGGCCGACCGGCCGGAGGATATTCCGGTGCTCTTTCGTCAATATGTGGCCCAGGCGGCGGAGCAAGCGGGCCTGCGCGCGCCGGAGGTGACGCCGGAAGTGGTGGCGGGGCTGATGAGCCGGGATTGGCCCGGCAACACCCGCGCCCTGATGTCGACGGCCATGCGCTTCGTGATGGGGATCACCGAAGACGTGACGCCCGACGGCGGTTTGGGGCTGGCCGAGCAGATGTCCATGGTGGAGAAGACCCTGCTGGAAACCGCCTTGCGGCGGACCGGCGGGCAGGCCTCGGCAGCGGCGGAGGCGCTCAAGCTGCCGCGCAAGACCTTCTACGACAAGCTGAGTCGCTACAGCATCAGGCCCGAGGATTTCCGCGTGTGAAAGTGTGTGGATTCTCGCACAAGGTCCGCCGCGCCTGTGCGAGAAACCGCACAGCGCCCAAAATCGGCGCGGACCTGAGAACCATGTTTCGACGCTAATCCTCTCAAATCGCTTAATAATTTCGCGTTCCGCTCAATTACTGTACAGAAGCTTGCGGTGGCCCAAGCCTTCCTGTTCCCTCACGTCAGCGCACCGCATGGGTGCCTGAAACCGAAAAACGAACTCTCTGGGAGGAGATCACATGAAATTCTTTACCGCTGCTGCCGTGGCTCTGAGCCTTTCCGTCAGCGCAGGTGCCGTTCAGGCCGCCTGTGACGATGGTGAGGTCGTCATCAAGTTCAGCCACGTGACCAACACCGACAAGCACCCCAAGGGCATCGCCGCGAGCCTTCTGCAGGAGCGCGTCAACGAGGAAATGAACGGCAAGGCCTGCATGGAGGTCTTCCCGAACTCCACGCTTTATAACGACGACCAGGTGCTTGAAGCCCTGCTACAGGGCGACGTGCAACTGGCAGCTCCTTCGTTGTCGAAGTTCGAGCAGTTCACCAAGCAGTTCCGTATTTTCGATCTGCCCTTTATGTTCAAGGATATCAACGCGGTTGATGCATTCCAGAGCTCCGAGACCGGTCAGGCGATGAAGGAATCGATGACCCGCCGCGGCCTGCTGGGCCTGGCCTTCTGGCACAACGGGATGAAGCAGATGTCGGCCAACAAGCCACTGCTCAGCCCCTCTGACGCGAGTGGCCTGAAGTTCCGCGTGCAGAATTCTGATGTGCTCAAGGCGCAGATGGCAGCCATGGGTGGCTCGCCCCAGCCGATGGCCTTCTCCGAAGTTTACGGCGCCCTGCAGACCGGCGTTGTGGACGGGCAGGAAAACACCTGGTCCAACATCTATGGCCGCAAGTTCTTCGAAGTGCAGGATGGCGTGACCGAGACCAACCACGGCATCATCGACTATCTGCTGGTGACCTCCACGGACTGGCTCGATAGCCTGGATGCGGATGTGCGCGATCAGTTCATGACCATCGTGGGTGAAGTGACCGAGGCGCGGAACTCCGAATCCAGCAAGGTGAACGCCGATGCCAAGCAGGCGATCATCGACGCCGGTGGCGTGGTCCGCCAGCTGTCGCCCGAGCAGCGCCAGGAATGGGTCGATGTGATGAAGCCCGTATGGGACCAGTTCCGCGATGACGTGGGCCAGGACAACATCGACGCGGCCCAGAAGTTCAACGAGGCCAGCTCCTGATCTGATTTGAAGACCGGCCTCCGCCCGTTTTTTCGGGCGGGGGCCACACCATTGGCGCGACCGGGGGGGACCGAAGGCATGTCAGCGCACTATCAGGCAGATACACGGCTAGGCCGCATCGTCAGCGAAATCGAGGAGACGGCCATCGCCATCCTCCTGGGTTTGATGACAATCATTACCTTCATCAACGTTGTGCTCAGATACGGATTCAACACTGGCATCATCTGGGGGCTTGAGATGGTGACCTTTCTTTTCGCCTGGCTGGTGCTGTTCGGTATCAGCTACGCGGTCAAGGTCACCGCGCACCTTGGAGTGGATGCGGTGATCAATCTCTTCAGCGCCGGACCGCGCCGGGTTTTCGCAGTGATTGCAGGGCTGGTATGCGTTATCTACGCGGGCCTTCTCTTCAAAGGTGCCTGGGACTATTGGGCACCCTTCGCGGGGCTCGATGCCACCTCTGGCCGCTGGTTCCCGACGGGATTCGAAAATAGCCGCGACCAGGCATGGTATGAGGTCATCGACATCCCCGTGCCCGAATGGCTGCGCTTTATCGAGCCGATCATGAACGAAGGCGAGGAATACGAAAAGCTGCCGCGCTTCATTCCCTACTTCATGCTGCCGTTCGGCGCCGGATTGCTGCTTCTTCGCTTTGTACAGGCCACGCTCCGCGTGATCCGGGGCCGTCAGACCTCGCTCATCGTCAGCCACGAGGCGGAAGACGCCGTGGAAGACGTCCGCCACATGAACGAAGGGGCGTAAGGCCATGGAAGTCGTAATTCTTTTCGCAATGGTCATTGGCCTGATGCTGATCGGCGTGCCGATCGCTGTCAGCCTTGGCATGTCTTCGATCATCTTCCTGCTGGTGCTCAGCGACACCTCGCTCGCCTCCATTGCCCAGACCTTTTTCCAGGCTATGGCGGGGCACTATACGCTGCTTGCCATTCCCTTCTTCATCCTTGCCTCCTCCTTCATGTCCACGGGCGGCGTGGCCAAGCGGATCATCCGCTTTTCCATTGCCATCGTGGGGCACCTGCCGGGTGGTCTGGCCATTGCCGGCGTCTTCGCCTGTATGCTCTTCGCCGCCCTCAGCGGCTCATCGCCCGCGACCGTCGTCGCCATCGGCTCCATCGTCATCGCCGGGATGCGCCAGGTGGGCTATTCCAAAGACTTTGCCGCTGGTGTGATCGCCAACGCAGGCACCCTTGGCATTCTGATCCCCCCCTCCATCGTGATGGTTGTCTATGCCTCCGCCACGGACGTGTCCGTGGGGCGGATGTTCCTGGCCGGGGTCATTCCGGGCCTTTTGGCCGGAACCATGTTGATGGTGACAATCTACGCCATCGCCAAGATCCGCAACCTGCCGAAGGGTGACTGGCAGGGCTGGGGCGAGGTCTTTGCTTCGGGGCGCGAAGCGGGCTGGGGCCTCTTCCTCATCGTGATCATTCTGGGCGGCATCTACGGTGGCATTTTCACGCCCACCGAAGCGGCAGCCGTGGCGGCGGTTTATGCCTTCTTAATTGCCTCCTTCGTCTATCGCGACATGGGGCCGCTGCACGTCGGCGGCGAGGGGCGCAACCTGACGCTTATTCAGAAGCCGCTATCCCTGATTACTGTCTTCTTCCACCGTGACACGAAGAATACCCTCTTTGAGGCGGGAAAACTGACCATCACGCTGATGTTCATCATCGCCAACGCGCTAATTCTCAAGCACGTGCTGACGGACGAACAGATCCCGCAGCAGATATCTGCCGCGATGCTGAACGCGGGCTTCGGGCCGATCATGTTCCTGGTGATCGTGAACATCATCCTGCTGATCGGTGGGCAATTCATGGAGCCTTCCGGGCTCTTGGTGATTGTGGCGCCCCTGGTCTTTCCCATCGCCATCGAACTGGGGATAGACCCCATTCACCTTGGTATCATCATGGTGGTGAATATGGAGATCGGTATGATCACACCGCCGGTGGGTCTGAACCTCTTTGTCACCTCGGGCGTGGCCAACATGCCGATGATGAGCGTGGTGCGGGCCGCACTTCCCTTCCTGGCGGTGCTCTTCGTCTTCCTGATCATGGTGACCTACATCCCCTTCCTGTCAACCTGGCTGCCGACGCTGATGATGGGTCCGGAGATAATCACCAACTAGCGCCTCCGGCACGCCGCGGCGATTGTGTCGCGGGGCGGCGGGCCGGAGGCGTCTGAGTATTATTTTGCAAAAATGGAGCGGACGGCGGTAAGCCTCAGCTACGTGCGAGGGCCGCGATGATCGGGGCGAAATCGGTCGCCCTGAGGGAGGCGCCGCCGACAAGAGCGCCATCAACGTTCTCCGCGCGGAAGATGGTTTCAGCGTTGTCGGGTTTGACCGAACCGCCATAGAGCAGGGAAATCTCGCTGCCGGTCTCTACCCCGAAGCGCTGGGTCAGGCGGTCTCGGATGAAGTCATGCACCTCGATGATCTCTTCCAGGGTTGGCACCTTGCCGGTTCCGATGGCCCAGATGGGCTCGTAAGCGACAAGCGTGCTCGCAGCCGTTGCCCCGTTGGGCAAGGAGCCTGCCAGCTGGCCGCCGATGATGTCCAGCGTGTTGTTCGCGGCCCGGTCCTCCCCACTTTCCCCGATGCAAAGGATCGCCGTGAGGCCCGCGTTCCAGGCGGCTCTGATCTTGTCGCGCACGTCGTCGTTTGTCTCTGCGTAGGCCTCACGCCGTTCCGAATGGCCGAGGATGACGTGCGTTGCTCCTGTGTCGGCAATCATCTCGGCCGAGATATCGCCGGTATAGGCCCCTTCGGTATCGTTGTGACAGTCCTGCGCACCGATGGTGATGCGCAGCGGCCCCGCGATTTCATGCGCGCGGAAGAGGAGCGGTGCGGGGGGACAGATGACCACCGCTGGCGCGGGATCGGGCAGGGCGGCCCCCAGGGCCGATATTTCTCCAAGGGAGGCGGCGGTGCCGTTCATCTTCCAGTTCCCGGCGGCGATCTTGAGTGGCATGGCGTCTGTCTCCCTTACGTGCCTTCGTGGGTAGCATTGCGGTGGGGTCGATACAACGCAGCTTCCCAAGTCGGGAAGCGGAATGGTAGCCTTGCACCGGGGAGGGACGACCATGATACCGAGAATCGATCTGGCAGCTTTGATCAGGGGGGTGCCCGAGGCGCTGGAGGCCATGCGGGTGGCCGCAACGGACGTGGGCTTTGCCACTATCACCAACACGCCCCTTACTACGGCGCGCGTGCGCGAGGTGATCGAGACCTACCGCGCCTTCTTCAAGCTGCCGGAGGGCCAGAAGGCGGCCTGTGACATGGCCAAGACGGGATCAAACCGGGGCTGGGGGGCGGCGGCCTCCGAACAGGTCGATCCCGATGCCAATCCCGATTTCAAGCAGGTCTTCGACAGCGGCGTGAGTCTTGCGGTGGATGATCCTCTTCGCGAGATGCCCTTCTACGCGCCCAACCGCTGGCCCGCGCAGCCTGCCGGTTTCGAGCGGATTATCAGGGCGTACTACCAGGATGCCTGCACCGTTGGACTTGATGTGCTGCGTGGGGTGGCCCAGTCCATCGGTCAGCCGCGTGATGCCTTCGATGCTGGTTTCGATAAGCCGATGGCGCTGTTACGGGGGAATTACTATCCGGCGCGGCCCGCCACGGCCGGAGAGAAGGATTTCGGGATTGCGCCACATACCGATTATGGCTGTCTCACGCTTCTGGCGACCGATGGTTCACCGGGGCTGGAGGTGCGCAGGCGCGGCGGTGGCTGGATGCCGCTTGCGGCCCCTCCCGGTGACTTTGTCATCAACTTCGGTGAGATGATGGAAACCTGGACCGATGGTGAGGTGGTAGCCACACCACACCGGGTCATCGGGGGCGCGGCGGAACGGATATCGGTGCCGCTTTTCTTCAACCCGTCACACGATACCAACATCGCGCCGCTGGGATCGGGCAAGATCATTCTGGCCGGGGATCACCTGTCAAAGCGATACAAGGAAACCTACCTGCATCTGCAGCAGCAGACCGCTTAACGCTGCGCCGCCAGCGCATCGCGGGCAAGTTCGCAGGCGTAGCCAGGATCATCGAGAGCGGCATCGGGCAGGCTCCAGTAGGGCATGGAGGAAAGCGCGCCGTTCTTGCGGGTATAGACCCACCTCTCGCAACCGAGTGCCGCCAGCCGGTCGGCAAAGGCACCGCTCTGCGCCTTGATCATCAGCTTGCCGTCGCTGAGCATCAGCGCAAAGATCGTGCCTTCGGAATAGAGCGAAAGGCCCCCGAACATACGGCGGCTCGTCAGGTCTGGCAGGTCTGAGAAAAGCTCCCGGGCGAAGGCGATATCGCCCGCCTCAAGGCTCATTTCGCGGTGAGGGTTTCGTCGAACTTGATCGATTCACCGCAGCCGCAGGCCTCGGTCACGTTGGGGTTGTTGAAGCGGAAACCGGATTCCAGCAGGGTCGTCTCGTAGTCAATCTCGGTCCCGAAGAGGAACATCTGCGCCATGGGGGCGATCATCACACGCGCACCGTCCTGTTCGACGACTTCGTCGTTGGGGTCGGCCTCGTCGACATATTCCATGGTATATTCCATGCCCGCACAGCCGCCCTTCTTGACGCCGATGCGCAGGCCAGCGTGGCCTTTGGACGCCATCAGCTTGACGATCTGGGCGCTCGCCGTTCGGGTCATGGTGATGGCCTGTTTGCCGGGAATGCCGAACATGTCAGTGCTCCTCTGCCGCGCAGCCTAACAAGGGCCACGCTCAAGTACAAATGAGGCTACATGAAGCCCAGTTCAAGCCGTGCCTCGTCGGACATCATGTCCATGCCCCAGGGCGGCTCCCAGACCAACTCCACGTTGACCTGCTTCACGCCCGGCAGCGGCTCAACCGCGTCGGCAACCCAACCGGGCATCTCACCGGCGACGGGGCAGCCGGGGGCGGTCAGCGACATCTTGATATCGACCTCGTTCGCCTCACTGATGTCGATGGTGTAGATCAGGCCCAGTTCGTAGATATTCACAGGAATTTCAGGGTCATAGACCGTGCGACAAGCCTCCACGATCTGATCGTAAAGCGGATGATCGGTGCTGGAAGGCGCGATCAGGGGGGTGCCTTCAAGGGGCTGGGACTGTTCGGTCATCGGGGCCTCGTCTTGATCCTGAGTGTTTATATAGGATTTATGTGGAGGGGCGTCCAGTGGGGCGGCTGAATGCTTGCCAGGCGACCTGTTCAAGCGTTGATGTTGTGGTGACCGGATCAGCGGGCAAGAGGCAAGGACTTACCTGGAACTCAATCAGTAGGGCATTCCGCCTTTGAGCATTCCTTCGGCTGAATGTGCCCAATCCTCGGGATTCCTGAAGCCCATCGAGTCACGAGTACCCCTTACGCTGAGTGGCGACGGGTAATGAGAAACCACACGCTCTGCATCCTCAATTCGGTCAAGACGGGCATAGGTCGCAATGAGGTATATGACCGCGAGCGCACGCTGGGGGTTTCTTGAGTAGGACCGTTCAAGAAATTCGAGGGCCGTGTCATAGTCCTTTAGCATGTAATAGGCGCATCCCTTAACGGCTAGATAGACTGGCGGGTAGTGGGGGTTCAGCGCCATTGCCTTGTCCACCGCCAACAATGCATCTGCCGGATTGCCAATTATTATCTGCGCAAACGCAAGCATGGTGTAGTTATCGGGATCGTTGGGATCGAGAAGCACGGCTGCATTAATATCCTTCATCATCTCGTCATGCTTCCCGTCCCACCGGCGCATTTCGGAGGCAACCCGGTGGGCCAGGGCCGTTGGCCTTTCAAACGCGAGTTCTATGAATTTGTATGCCTCCTTTCGCATGTCATGCGCGCCGATGGCATCGCTGACGTACCACCATTTTTGCGAGGCCTCCCAATAGGTCGATGCCAGGGCCGCGTAGGCGCGCCCGTAGTTTGGATCGAGCTTGACTGCGCGTTTCAAATGCGGAACCGCCGCCGCAAATCCTTCCGGCGTACTTTGAACCACATGTTCCCATCCTTGCAGGAAGGCATCGAAAGCCAGCGGATTGTCGGTCTCGCCTGCTTTTGAACGCTCCTGGCGGTTCCCATCCAAGTGCAGCGGCAAGCTGGCGATGATGCTACCGATGATCCGGTTCTGAAAGGTCAGGACATCGTCCAATTCACCGTCGTAGCGTTCGGCCCAGACATGTGTACCGGTCTTTCCATCGATTAATTGGACATTGATACGCAGTGTATCGGCCACCCGACGCACGCTTCCTTCCAGGACATAGCGCACGCCAAGCTCTTGACTGATCTGGCGCGGATCAAGCCCTCTGTCGGCGTAGTCAAAGGCCGTATTTCTGGCGATCACGAAAAGATCCGGCTGTTGGGACAGGTCCGTCGTGATGTCATCCGCTAGGCCATCGGCGAAATAGTCCTGGGCCGGATCACCGCTGAGGTTGTCGAGTGGCAGGACGATGATCGACAGGGTGTCATCATCGAGCGCGGCTGTCTTTTCGTATGATGCGGTGTTCGTGGACTGCCAAAAGAACCAGGAAGCGTCAATGGCAATCAAGATCCCTGCTGCGATGGTGGTCAGAAATCCGACCAGTCGGCTTTCTCTTGGCGGTGAGGGAAGCTGCGTCTTTTCCTCTGTCACCTGGTACACCCGCACAGGGGTGGCGATGTTCTTCAGCCGCTGTTCTCCCATCGGACGGTAGCCGACATCGACATTGGCTTTCAGAAGATCGAATGCCGTGCCCGAAACCACGATACCGCCGGGCTCGGCCAGGGCCTCAAGCCGGGCCGCGATGTTGACGCCGTCGCCAAAGACATCGCCGTCCTCGAACACCACATCGCCCAGATTGACCGCCATGCGATACTGAATGCGACGGTCTTCGGGTTGGCCTTCCTCGCGCGCGGACATTTCTTTCTGAATGGCCACGGCACATTGCACCGCGTCGATGACCGATCCAAACTCAGCGATCATGCCATCGCCTGTCAGCTTGACGACGTGGCCGTTCATCCGCTCGATCATCGGGTCGATCAGCTCGATCATGTGCTTGCGTTGACGGGTTAGCGTGCCGATCTCGTCCAGCTCAGTCAATCGACTAAAACCGACCATATCTCCGGCAAGGATCGCAGCTATCCGCCGTTCCAAACGCAGTCCTCCGGGTACAAGAGTACACCAAAAACCGCTTCATCGTTGGAATTTGTCGTTGAGGCAGCGGCTGGATTGCTCAGCCGCCCTTTCGCCGCCGCACCGGCTGCGGCTTCACACGGGCCTCGATCTCATCGTAGAGTTTGCCGACGATGTCCTTGCCCGTGGCCCGCTCGATCCCCTCGAAGCCGGGGGAGGAGTTGACCTCAAGAACCTTTGGTCCAGTTTCCGAGCGCAGAAGGTCCACACCGGCCTTGCCGAGGCCGAAAGCGCGGGCGGCGCGCACGGCAGTTTCCCTTTCGGCCTTGGTAATGCGAACCACCCTCGCGGACCCGCCCCGGTGCAGATTGGAGCGGAAATCGCCATCAGCGCCGGTGCGTTTCATGGCGGCAACGACCTTGCCCGCGATGACGAGACAGCGGATATCCTCACCGGCGGCTTCCTTGACGAAATCCTGAACCAGAAAGTTTGCTTTGAGGCCCCTGAAGGCGTCGATCACGGATTCAGCGGCCTTCTTCGTCTCGGCCAGGACGACGCCCTTGCCTTGGGTCGATTCCAGCAGTTTCACGATCAGCGGTGCGGTGCCCACCAGCCCCATGAGGTTGGAGGTGTCCTTGGGTGAGGCGGCGAAGGCCGTCTGGGGCATGCCGATCTTCTTGGCGGCCAGCACCTGATGCGCGTGCAGCTTGTCGCGGCTTGCCGTGATGCCCGCGCTGCCATTGACGCAGTAGGTGCCGATGGTCTCGAACTGGCGGATCACGGCTGTGCCGTAGGGAGTAATGGAGGCCCCGATGCGCGGGATAACCGCATCGTAGCGGGGCAGACGATTGCCATCGTAATGAACCTCGGGAGCCATCTGGTTTATCGCCATATAACAACGGGTCGTGTCGATAACCTCAACTGTATGGCCACGGGCTTCACCCGCCTCAACCAGGCGCCGGGTGGAGTAGTTGTCTTCCCGGCTCAGGACCGCGATGCGCAGGTCACGCTTGGGCGCCACCCGCCGGAGGCGGGCGTCGTGGTAGACGTCATAGCTGAGTTCAGGTTGCAGGCGGCGTTCCGTGGCGGAGATCTTGATGTGATCGGCCAGGGCCTGTCGGCCCAGCAGCATCCGGCTGGTCATGCCGCCGCGGTTGGTCAGGGTGACCTCTATGGGCCAATCCTGTCCGCCGACCTCAAGCCTGGTGGAAATTACGTAGCGCTGTTCGCTTTCTCCGTTGGAAGAGGTGACCTCGCGACGGTCCACCAGCGGCGCGGAGCAGGTGATGGCGATGTCCTCACGGCCGGCTACCGGAAAGACGTTGAACCGCACCTTCGGCTTGGACTTGGGACCGAAAATCTCGATATCGTGCGCGTGGAGAGCGGATGTGCGCGCCCCGGTGTCCACCTTGACCCTGATCGCGGGCAGGCCGAGGTCGGGCAGGGCGACCCATTCTTCCCACCCAAAGTTCAACTCATCCATCGCGCACCTCCCTGGCCTTGGCGGCGGGCGTAGCAGGCGCGACAGGTGACCTCAAGCAGTTGGCCCCTGCCGCGGGGCCGCGATTGCAAAGCGCGCAAGGCTTCTTTATCGCCGGGCTGAAAGAGATGGGGACGCGGCCATGACAGGGATATCCTTCGAAAAGCTGGGACAGGACGGCAAGGCCCGGACCGGGGTGATCCGTACGACACGCGGTGACATCCGCACGCCCGCCTTCATGCCGGTAGGCACCGCCGCCACAGTCAAGGCGATGATGCCCGAAAGCGTGGCGGCCACAGGTGCGGACATCCTGCTGGGCAATACCTATCATCTGATGCTGCGCCCCACGGCCAAGCGGATCGCCCGATTGGGCGGTCTGCACAGCTTCATGAACTGGAAGGGACCCATTCTGACGGACTCAGGCGGATTTCAGGTGATGAGCCTGGCCGATCTGCGCAAGCTGACCGAAAAGGGCGTGACCTTCAAAAGTCACATCGACGGTTCCAGGCACGAGATCACGCCGGAGCGGTCGATGGAGATCCAGCGGCTGCTGGGCTCTGACATCGTCATGTGTTTCGACGAATGCCCGGCACTACCCGCCGACCGGACGCGCATCGCCGACTCCATGCAGCTTTCCATGAGATGGGCCAAACGCTCCAAGGAGGCCTTCGGCGACAGGCCCGGTCACGCGCTCTTTGGCATCCAGCAGGGTGGGCTGGAAGAGGACCTGCGCGCAGAGAGCGCCGAGGCACTGCGCGAGATCGGCTTTGACGGCTACGCGGTGGGCGGTCTTGCGGTGGGTGAGGGGCAGGAGGCCATGTTCGGCTGTCTCGATTATGCGCCCGATCAACTGCCCGAGGACAAGTCGCGCTACCTGATGGGGGTGGGCAAGCCCGACGACATCGTGGGCGCCGTGGCGCGCGGCATCGACATGATGGACTGCGTGCTGCCCTCCCGCTCAGGCCGTACCGGGCAGGCCTTTACCCGCCACGGGGTGGTCAACATCAAGAATGCCCGCCACCAGGATGATCCGCGCCCGCTGGATGATGCCTGCACCTGTCCTGCCTGCCGGGGCTACAGCCGGGCCTACCTGCACCACGTCTTTCGCGCGAAAGAGATCATCGCTTCGATGCTGCTGACATGGCACAACCTGCATTACTACCAGGAAATCATGGCGGGCATGCGGGATGCCATCGCCGCGGGGCGGTTCGCGGTCTGGCAGACGGATTTCCACGCGGGCCGGGAGGCGGGGGACATCGAGCCTCTTTGAGGGCGGTTGTGCTGTCGGGCGCGTAACTGGCAACCCTTTGGGTCAGTGGCGACGCATGCGCCGGAGTATCTCCTGGCAATAAAGAGCTGGGGTGCCGACAATATTCGCTTGCGGCGCGCCTACTTCTGCCGGGGTCGTGCTCATTCGCGGGTTGGCACTGAAGGCCGTCTCGCCTCAGGCGAACTGACCCACCTTGCGCCGGTAGCGCCCGGTCTGGGACCAGTCGCGCCGACCCAGATGCTGGGACTGCAGATGGTCGGCCTGGTCGCCCAGGTGATCGTCAAACCACATCATCAGTGCCTGCCGGTGCACCATAAGATCGCGCCGCTCATCCAAGGTCACGAGGCAGCCGCCCTTCTCGCGGGGGGTGATGTGCACCTCGTAGATGCCTTCCACCAGACTGCGATTCTTGGGGTCGACCTCTCCGACATGGTGATAACGGGCGTGGGTGGGCGCCGCCTTGTCGAGGAAGGTCATCGTCTGGTGTTCGTAGACTGAACTGCCGTGGGTATACTCCGCAATCAGGCTGTCGGGGTCTTCGGGATCGGGCTCCAGACTGTAAAGCAGGCTGTCCCAGTGGTTCTCGATCGGTGCCTCTCCTGGCACCAGCTCGGCCCAAAGCTCTTCCGCGGACTTGGGCGATACGAAAGACCGCTTGGAGCGGTAATCGACCCAAAGTCGTAACCGGTCCAACGCCTCGCCGTACATGAGCGAGAAAATCACCATTGTCAGTGCTATCGGCATGACGACGCCGATATAGGGTATTTCGGTCCATCCTGGGACGAGGTTGTTCAGAACGGCATTGACGAAAAGGACAAAGGGAAGGAATTCGATCATCATGCGCCAGTTGGGCAGAAGAAGCAGGAAGAGCGTCGATCCAAGAAAGAGCGCAAGGGCCACGACCAACGTGGTCAGACCAAGGGCGACCAGCGTGATCCAGGTTGCCTGTTCATAGAGAAATTCAGTCCCCGCTTGGTTCAGGGCCATCAACATGAGGGCCAGTGTCCCGAAAAAGGTGCCAAAAAGCAGCCGTCGGCGCTGTCGGTATATCAAGCGTAGCAAGGCAAAATCCAATCTCTTGTCGCCGTGCCAACCTGCGCCGTGATCTTGGCGATTTTGCGGAAGGGAAGGGAGCATTTTCCGTCGTGATTGTGGCTCATTACGCGTGGGGGCCTTGCTGCCCTTACCCACTGCATTAGTTCTTTCGGAAACGTAGATTATCGAGTGAAGGATTGCCCCATGACCGAGAAACTCTTTCAACCCGCCACGGCAGGCGCAATAGCAGCGGACAACCGCATCGTGATGGCGCCCCTGACTCGCAACCGGGCCGACAATGACACCGGTGAGGTGGCGCAGATGCATGTCGACTACTACCGTCAGCGCGCCCGCGCGGGGATCATCATCACGGAGGCAACCCAGGTGAGCCCCGAAGGCAAGGGATACATCCAGACCCCCGGCATCCATACCGAAGGGCAGGTCGCCGCCTGGCGCAGGGTGACCGATGCTGTGCATGAAGCGGGTGGCAAGATCGTCTGCCAACTCTGGCATGTCGGCCGTATCAGCCATACTTCGCTGCAGCCCGATGGACAGCAACCTGTAGCGCCCTCGGCAGTGAATGCGGGCGTGAAGACCTTTACCAAAAACGGGTTTGAGCCAACCTCGGATCCCCGCGCGCTGGATCTGGAAGAATTGCCGCGGGTGGTCGGAGATTTCGCCCATGCGGCGGATATGGCATTGAAGGCGGGTTTCGACGGGGTCGAGGTGCACGGGGCCAATGGCTATCTGCTGGATCAGTTCCTGAAGACCGGGTCGAACCAGCGCACGGATGACTATGGCGGAAGCGTGGAAAACCGCGCACGGCTCTTGCTGGAGGTGATGGCGGCGGTGACGGATGTCTGGGGTCCGGGCCGCGTGGGCGTGCGGCTGTCGCCCTTTTCTCCGGCCAATGGAATAAGTGACGAGAACCCGCAGGAGACGGCCGAATATGTCGTGCAGGAACTGAACCGCTTCAAGTTGGCCTATCTGCACCTGGTCGAGGGGGCGACCGGCGGTTCGCGTGAGCTGGAGGAAGGTCAGAGCATTGAGAAGCTGCGAGCGCTTTTCGACGGGCCCTACATGGCCAACAACGGCTATGACCGTGAAATGGCAATCGAGGCCGTGAATAGCGGCGAGGCGGATTTCATCGCCTTCGGGAAGCCATTTATCTCGAACCCCGATCTGGTGACCCGCCTGGAAAAGAATGCGCCGCTGAACAAGGGCGACAGCGATACCTTTTACGGCGGCGGACGCGAAGGTTACACCGACTATCCGACATTGGAAGAGGCCAGCGAAGAGGCCTGATACCGGGATCGAGGCGGTGCGCGTGCCCCTTTGTGCGTCGCTCGGCCTGCGATGCCGGAATGGCACGTGCCAGCGCCGCCACTCCAAGGCTGGACGCGTACACGCGTAATTTCGCTTAAACATTTGCCAGAGGGCAGTTGCCTCTGCCCCGAAAGGACGCGATGATGCGGCAAGGCCCAAGATAAGGGATTGAAACAGGCAGACCGGACCTACATATCGGTCTTGTACAGGAGACGGCATTGGTTGCCTCAGTGAGGGACCGGAGCCGTCTTGCTAAGATAAGGAAAAGAGCATGTTAGAGCCATTGAACGCGTCCTATCCGGTCTTACCGCTGCGCGATATTGTGGTCTTCCCACATATGATCGTGCCGCTGTTCGTGGGACGCGAGAAATCCGTCCGCGCCCTTGAAGAGGTGATGGCGGACGACAAGCAGATTCTGCTGTCGAGCCAGATTGACCCCGGCGAGGACGATCCCAACACCGATGGCATCTTCAACGCGGGCGTTCTGGCGAACGTCCTGCAGTTGTTGAAGCTGCCCGATGGCACCGTCAAAGTGCTGGTCGAAGGTCAGGCACGGGTCCGGATCACCGAGTATCTGGAAAATGACAACTTCTTTGAGGCGCGGGCCGAGTATCTGACCGAAATGCCGGGTGATGCAGCCACAACGCAGGCGCTGCTGCGCTCTGTCGCGGATGAGTTCGAGCGCTACGCGAAGGTCAAGAAGAACGTCCCTGACGAGGCCCTTGCCGCTGTCGGTGAGACGAGCGAGCCTGCCCGGCTTGCGGACCTTGTGGCTGGTCATCTGGGCATCGAGGTCGAACAGAAGCAGGATCTGCTGGAAACGCTCAGCGTGTCCGAGCGGCTTGAGAAGGTCTATGGCCTGATGCAGGGCGAAATGTCCGTGCTGCAGGTCGAGAAGAAGATCAAGACGCGCGTGAAATCCCAGATGGAGCGGACCCAGCGCGAATACTATCTGAACGAACAGATGAAGGCCATTCAGCAGGAACTGGGCGATGGCGAGGACGGCAAGAACGAAGTTGCCGAGCTTGAAGAAAAGATCGCCGAGACCAAGCTAAGCAAGGAGGCCCGGGAGAAGGCCGAGGCCGAGCTGAAAAAGCTCAAGAACATGAGCCCGATGTCGGCGGAAGCCACCGTCGTGCGCAACTACCTTGACTGGATGCTGTCCATCCCGTGGGGCAAGAAGTCCCGCGTGAAGAAGGACCTGACCAAGGCTCAGCAGATCCTGGATGACGACCACTATGGCCTGGAGAAGGTCAAGGAGCGGATCGTCGAGTATCTTGCCGTGCAGCAGCGCTCTTCCAAACTCAAGGGTCCGATCATGTGCCTTGTGGGCCCCCCGGGTGTGGGTAAGACCTCGCTCGGCAAGTCCGTGGCCAAGGCGACGGGGCGCGAGTTCATCCGCATTTCCCTGGGTGGCGTGCGCGACGAGAGCGAGATCCGTGGCCACCGCCGGACCTACATCGGCTCCATGCCGGGCAAGATCATTCAGGCCTTGAAAAAGGCCAAGACCACGAACCCGCTTATCCTGCTCGACGAGATCGACAAGATGGGTCAGGATTTCCGCGGTGATCCCGCATCGGCCATGTTGGAAGTGCTTGATCCGGAACAGAACTCCACCTTCGTGGATCACTATCTTGAGGTCGAATATGACCTGTCAAACGTGATGTTCCTGACCACCTCGAACAGCTACAACATGCCCGGACCGCTTCTGGACCGGATGGAGATCATTCCGCTGGCCGGCTACACCGAGGATGAAAAGCGCGAGATCGGCAAGCAGCACCTGGTGCCCAAGCAGATCAAGAACCACGGTCTGAAAAAGAAGGAATTCGAGATCGAGGATTCCGCCCTGACCGGGATGATCCGCTATTACACCCGTGAGGCGGGCGTGCGGAACCTGGAGCGGGAGATCGCCAAGGTGGCGCGCAAGTCTTTGACCAAAATCATCAAGAAGCAAGCCGAGCGCGTCGTTGTGACCGGTGATAATCTGGATGATTTCCTGGGCGTGCGCAAATACCGCTACGGTCTCGCCGAGAAGGAAGATCAGATCGGTGTTGTGACCGGGCTGGCCTATACCTCCGTCGGGGGTGAGCTGCTCTCAATCGAGGCGCTGCGCCTGCCTGGCAAGGGCCGGATGAAGACCACCGGTAAGCTGGGCGACGTGATGAAAGAATCGATCGACGCGGCTTCGAGCTACGTGCGCTCTATCGCGCCGGAGATCGGGGTCAAACCGCCGAAATTCGACACGCTGGACATCCATGTGCACGTGCCGGATGGGGCAACGCCCAAGGACGGCCCGTCCGCCGGTCTGGCGATGGTCACCTCCATTGTGTCGGTCCTGACGCAGATCCCGGTCCGCAAGGACATCGCCATGACCGGTGAAGTTTCCCTGCGCGGCAACGCGATGCCCATCGGGGGTCTTAAGGAAAAGCTCCTCGCGGCCCTGCGCGGCGGCATTACGACGGTGCTGATCCCGGAAGAGAACGAAAAGGACCTGCCGGAAATTCCTGACAACGTGAAAGAGGGGTTGACGATCATCCCGGTGTCGCATGTGTCGGAAGTTCTGGAACGGGCGCTTGTGAGAAAGCCCGAACCGATCGAGTGGGACCAGGAGGCCGAGGATGCCGCAGCGGCAGCGGCCATGGCCTCCAAGACGGGGTCAGGGGATTCCGCCACGGCCCACTGAGGTCCTTGGGTAAGATAAGGTAACGCCCCGTTTTCGACGGGGCGTTTTTTTTGCCGCCTGTTGATCTCGCAGGCTCCCCGAAACATCGAAAAAAGCACAGCTGCAAGCGATCCGGGATAACCTGGACTGGCTATTTCCGCCAGATCAGGTATGCTTAGCCATAATAAACACAAAATAGAGCAGAGATCAGATGGCAACGACCACAAAAAAACCGACCAAGACCGCAACAGGCAACACCCCTAAATCAACGACCGGTACGGAACCCAAGGAGGCCACCACGTCCGCGGCCCGCGCGATCCTCGACGGCAGCCCACCTGCACCAAAGAAGGACAGCGCCAAGTCCGCACCGGCGACGACAAGTGCCGACAAATCCAAGGCCACCCCGCCGGTGGCCAAGACCCAGTCACCCGTCACCACGGCCCCGCAGCCGGTGATCCTTGGTCCCGTGCTGCGCAAGAAAGAGCTGGTGGATGCGGTCGTCGAACGCTCCGGGCTCAAGAAGAAGGACGTCAAACCGGTTGTTGAAGCCACGTTGGCCGAACTGGGCGCGGCACTGAGCGAAAACCGGGAACTGAACCTGCAGCCCATGGGCAAGCTGATGATCCGAAAGGAAAAGCATCTGCCGAACGGACGTATGCTGGTTGCCAAGATACGCCAGCCGAAGGTGGACAAAGCGCGCAGCTGACGGGGCGGGGCTCGCGGCTCTTTTCCCCCGCAGCCCCCTTGAACCTTTCGTGCGGATTGGCTAATCCCACCGTCATGGGTGATTAGCTCAGTGGTAGAGCGCTTCGTTCACATCGAAGATGTCAGGAGTTCAAATCTCTTATCACCCACCACCTTGTTTCTGTGTTTTAGATGGGCGCTTGCCTTTCGATTCCCGGGCTGACTAGACTACTTTGAAGGCTGGCCGTCGAATGCCACGAAAAACCGGTATTCCAGCCAGAAAAGTGGCTTGAAGCCCGCCATTCCCTTGGGCTATGACACGGCACGGCGGGTCGTTAGCTCAGTTGGTAGAGCGCTTCGTTTACACCGAAGATGTCGGGAGTTCGAGCCTCTCACGACCCACCACAGCATTATATATAAGAATGAATAACTTAGACGATTTTTAGTCTCATACTATTAGGTTTTTCTCGAAATTGTAAAATATTTGTGTGAGCTTTGATGACGCAGCGTCACCCTGCCAGAGCAGGGCGGTATGCGCGAGGTATCGTCCGACTGGTTTGCGGTTTCACTGACAACCTTGTCTGATAGGTTTGGGGTAGACCGCCCAAGGAAAACATATGACCCCAAAGTTTTTTGAGAACGCATTTACCTGCCCATATTGCGTAGCATTCTCACAGCAGGATTGGTTTGGTTTAACTGCGAAAAAATTGGACGTGGCAGCCATAAAGCGTCACCCTAACAAAATCTTTGAATCCTTGAAAGAAGCAGGACAACTGAAGCTCAATGGGTTCGTAACGACAAACGGAACACCAGTGGAAGGCGCGCACTTTGCGAATTGCACGCGGTGCAACAA
>JABDKA010000125.1 GCA_013002405.1 Sulfitobacter sp.
GGCTACTACACCGGCCCCGTCTTCGAAGCCCCACTGACCTTCGACATCCATGACGAAGAGGGCCCCACGCGCAACTTCCGCTCTGTCGCGAGCTGGGTGCGCTACGAAGATCTGGTCAAGCGCTTCACCGGGCAGGCCGTGCCGGCAACCGGTATTTCCATCGGCGTGGACCGCTTGCTGGCGGCACTCCAGGCCAAGGGACGGCTGACCACGAAGGCGGAAGGGCCCGTCGTCGTCACCGTAATGGACCGGGACAGGATGGCCGATTATCAGGCCATGGTGGCGGAACTGCGCCAGGCGGGCATCCGCGCCGAGGTCTACCTTGGCAATCCCAAGAACTTTGGCAATCAGCTCAAGTACGCGGACCGGCGCGAAAGCCCCATTGCCATCATCGAAGGCGGCGATGAAAAAGCGGCAGGTGTTGTTCAGATCAAGGACCTGATCCTGGGGGCAAAGATCGCCGAGAGTGCGACGCTTGAGGAATGGAAGGACCGGCCCAGCCAGGTCGAAGTGCCACGCGACCAGATGGTGTCGAAGGTGCGCGAGATCCTGGACCAGCACAGCTGATGCCGACCCGGTCTGAGACACTGGCCCGCGCCAGCGCGCTGCGGGCGCTTTTCGAGGCGGAGGGCGCGGCCCTTGTCGAGCCGCCGATCCTGCAGCCCGCCGCGACCCTGCTGGAGCTTTACGGCGAGGATATCCGTGCCCGCGCCTATGTCACCTCGGACGCGCTGCGGGGCGAGCAGATGCTGCGCCCGGATTTCACGGTGCCGGTGGTGCAAATGCACATGGCCCACGGCGCAGAGCCCGCGCGCTATACCTACGCCGGGGAGGTCTTTCGGCGGCAGGAGCAGGATCCCGACCGCGCCAACGAGTATGTTCAGGTCGGTTACGAGGTCTTTGATCGGACCGATCCGGCGGCGGCGGATGCGGAGGTCTTTGCGCTCATCCAAAGCGCGCTCAGGGGGTTGCCGGTGCGGGCAGTGACCGGGGACATCGGGCTGCTCATGGCTGCGGTGAAGGGCCTCGATACCACGGCGCGGCGCAAGGCGGCCCTGATGCGCCACATCTGGCGGCCCCGTCGGTTCCGCGCGCTTCTGGAGCGGTTCTCGGGGATGGCGCCCATGCCGGAAAGCCGCCGCGCGCTTTTGGCGGGAGAGGTCTCATCGGAGGCACCGATTGTGGGTCTGCGCAGCTGTGCGGAAATTAACGAACGGATCGCTGCGTTGAAGGCCGATGCGGAAACGCCGCCCCTTTCTGCCCAGCAAGTGGAGCTGATCATGGCCCTTCTTGATGTGCGAGAGACCATGCCAAACGCCCTGAGCCGCCTGCACGATCTGGCGGTTGACATGCCCGCCATCGCACCGGCCGTGGCCCGGATCGCGGCACGTGAGGCGGCGCTGAAGGCAAGGGACGTGGACACGGCCCACCTGACCTTCGAGGCGAGCTACGGCCGCGCCTCAATGGAGTATTACGACGGTTTCGTATTCGGCTTCCGGGCCGACGCGCGTGCGGACCTGCCTGCCGTGGCCAGCGGGGGGCGTTATGACGCCCTGACCCGGCAGCTGGGGCAGGGGGATGCAATCCCCGCAGTGGGTGGTGTGATGCGGCCCGGCCTGATGCTTGAGCTGGAGGCTGGTCGATGACGGTGAAGCTGGGCGTGCCTTCCAAGGGGCGGCTTATGGAAAAGACCTTTGACTGGTTCGCCGCACGGGGTGTCACGCTGCAGCGAACCGGATCGGATCGCGAATATGCAGGGGCGGTCGCCGGGATCGACAATGTCTCGCTCATCCTGCTCTCTGCGGGGGAGATCCCGCGCGAACTGGCGGCGGGGCGCATTCATCTGGGCGTCACCGGGACTGATCTGGTGCAGGAGAAGCTGGCGCTCTGGGATCAACTGGTTGAACCGGTGGAGGAACTGGCCTTTGGGCAGGCCGATCTGATCCTGGCAGTGCCCCAGGCCTGGATCGACGTGGATACCCTCGATGATCTTGATGCGGCGGCAGCGGCCTTTCGGGCGCACCACGGGCATCGCCTGCGGATCGCGACCAAATACCACCGTCTGGTGCGCGAATTCCTGCGTGAGGCGGGTGTTGCGGATTATGCACTGGTGGACAGCCAGGGGGCCACCGAAGGAACGGTCAAGAACGAGACGGCCGAGGCGATCGCCGATATCACCTCGAGCGGGGAGACCCTGCGCGCCAATCATCTGAAGATCCTCAGCGACGGGCTGATCCTGCAATCGCAGGCGACGCTTTGGCGCAGCCGGGTGGCGGATTTGCCGGATGAGGACCGGGAAACCCTGAATCAGCTGCTGAAAAGGCTCGGGTGACGCGGCGTTAGGCTCCGACGTCTGATCTGTCAGAGGTCGCGTAAACCATTTAATTTCAGATGGTTGATGATTATTTTGTGGACCTTGTCCGCCTTCGAAGCGCGGCAATCTGCTTGCAGCGCCAAGCGTCATGGGTATGTTTCCCGCCACATTCCGCCGGGAGGTTGGCGGAGAGGGACTGCGATCAATCCAATGACAAAAGGGGCGCGTCAGTCGCGCGACCGGGTCTAGTGAGTGATCAGGGAGGATCGGGATGCTGAAAGTCGAAGATCTGCACCTGTCGTTTGGCGGGATCAAGGCGCTGCAGGGTGTCAATTTCGAAGCCAGGGCAGGGGAGATCACCGGGGTGATCGGGCCAAACGGCGCGGGCAAGACCTCACTCTTCAACGCCATCTCGGGCTTCTACACCCCTGACAAGGGTCGCGTTTCCTTCGAAGGGCGCGACATCACGGATCTCAGACCGGACAAGAAGGCCGAGCTGGGGTTGGCGCGGACCTTCCAGAACATCGCGCTCTTTCGGGGGATGACCGTTCTCGACAACATCAAGTTGGGCGGTCACACCCGACTCAAGACCAACCTCTGGCAGGCGCTGTGGTATTTCGGGTCGGCCCAGCGAGAGGAGCTGGAGTTGCGCCGCGAGATCGAAGAGCGCGTGATCGACTTTCTGGAGATCGACCACATCCGCAAGTACCCCATCACCATGCTGCCCTACGGCCTGCAAAAGCGGGTGGAACTGGGTCGTGCGCTGGCCATGCGGCCCAAGGTTCTGCTGCTGGATGAACCTGTCGCGGGTATGAACCGCGAGGAGACGGCGGATATGGCGCGTTTCATCCTCGACGTGCAGGAGCAGTTCGGCACCACCATTTTGCTGGTGGAGCATGACATGCACATGGTAATGGACATCTGCAGTCACATCGTTGTGCTGAATTTCGGCCAGCAGATCGCCAGCGGCACACCCGCCGAGGTCAGCCGCAACCCCGACGTCATCGAAGCATATCTGGGAGCCGCCGCCTGATGGGACAGTTTGCCCAATTCGCCATCAATGGCCTGATGTCTGGCGCGATCTACGCGCTGATTGCCATCGGGATTGTCAGCGTGTTCAAGGCCACAAAGGTGGTGAATTTCGCCCACGGGTATCTGATCATGTTCGGGGCCTATTTCTATTTCACCTTCTCCGTGGTCGTCCCGGGACAGGAATGGGCACCCGCTTGGCTTGCCTCCTGGCAGCCGGACTGGCTGCTGGCCGCGAAGGAAGGCCTGCCCATGTTCTCGCCCATGGGGGCGGTGCTGGATTGGGTCGCGAACCTGCCGCGGATCCTTTTCGGGCTGGTGGGGGCGCTTTTCGCCAATGCCGTCGTGGGCCTGATCATCGAACGTACGCTCATGCGCCCACTGATGGGCCAAAGCATCTTCGCCATGATCATGGTCACCGTTGGCCTCATCTCCATCATGTCTGGCAGCGCCCAGCTGATCTGGACGGCGGATGCGGCCAATGTTCCCTACATCGCCCCAAACATGCCGATCCGGTTTGAGCTCTTCGGGACTATGATCTTCATCTTCGGAACCGACCTCGTGAACATGGTCATCGCGCTTCTGCTCTTCGGCGGCATCGTGGCTTTCGTGCGCTTCACCAAGGGTGGCATCGCCATCCGCGCCACTGCGGAGGACAGCTCGACTGCCTATTCCATGGGCATCTCAGTACCCAAGGTCTTTTCCCGCGCCTGGGTTCTTGCCTCCACCACCGGGGCGATCGCCGGGGCCATTCTGGCGACCCGCAACGGCATCTCTCCATCGCTGGGCCTCTTTGGTTTCTCCGTTCTGGCCATCGTTCTGATGGGGGGCCTCGACAGCTACATCGGTGTCTTCATCGCCGCCATGTCAGTGGGCGTGATGGAGGCCATGACACAGTGGCAGCTGGGGGGTGACTGGGCCGAGATCGTGCCCTACGTCGCCGTGCTGGTGGTGCTGATCTGGCGGCCCCACGGGCTCATGGGCCAGAAGGAGGTCGAACGGATATGATCAACGCGAACCTCAAGAGCACCTACGCCGCGGACGAGCGGGTTCTGAACAACCGCTACAAGCAGATGTTCGTCTACGGCATGGCACTGCTGCTGGCGGTCTTTGGGGCCTTTGCCAACGATTACCTGATCCTCATCGCCTGCAAGATGGGTCTGCTGCTGATCGCCGTGGTAGGGATCAACGTGTTGACCGGCTATACCGGGCTGGTGTCCCTCGGTCACGCGGCCTTCGTGGCCATCGGGGCCTATTCGGTAACGATTTTCCAGAACGTTACGGCTGGCTTCATCCCCGATCCGGTGATGATCTTCTTCGCCGTGCCCTTCGCAGTCTTTCTGGCGGCCTTCATCGGCGTCATTGTCGGCCTGCCGTCACTGAGGGTGAAGGGGCTTTACCTGGCCGTTGCCACGCTGGCGGCGAACTTCATCGTGATTTTTCTCATAGAACAGGATCTCTTTGCGCCCTGGACCGGTGGCATGGTGGGGCTGACCACCAACGCGCCCAACATCTTTGGCTGGATCCTGGACAGCAAGCGCGAGATGTTTGGCCTGATTGCTCTGGTGGGTTTCGTAACCCTTCTGATGGCGCAGAACCTCATTCGCACGCGGATTGGCCGTGCCTTCATCGCCATCCGTGACAGGGACTACTCGGCTGAGATCCTGGGTATCTCGCTTTTGAAGTACAAGCTGATGAGCTTCTCCATCTCCGCCGCCTTCTGCGGCCTGTCTGGTGCGCTCTTTGCCTACTTCTACGCCCGCATCCTGCCCGAGCAGTTCGAACTCGACCTCTCGCTCGAATTGGTTGCGGCCCTTATCGTGGGGGGCATGGGCCGGACCATGGGACCGGTCTTTGGCGTGATCATCATCGTCATGGTGCCCGAAGTCATCAAGATCACCTTCGGCGCGCTTACCGGTGACGCCGCTGGCATGGCCCAGTTGCGCGCGCCGCTGCAGGAAATTGCCTTTGGCGCGCTGCTCGTGTTCTTCTTGCTGAAGGAGCCGCTAGGTATCAACCAGATCGTAGACCGCATGCTGCGGGCCGCCAACCGTTGGCCCTTCGCACGCGGATGACCAAGAACCATATCAGGGAGAATTAGATATGAAACTCAACAGACGTTCCTTCCTCGCCTCCTCCGCTGCCGCAACGGCCGTAATGGGCACCCCGATGATCCTCAAGGCGCAGCCTTCGGAGTACGTTGTCGCCTCCTCGCTGCCCCTGACCGGACCCTTCGCAACGGCTGGCCAGCTTGTTTCGCCCGCGCTGAAAATGTTCGAGGCGATCGTGAACGAGGACGGCGGCATCGGTGGCGTGCCGATCCGCACCACAATCGAGGATTCCGGCTACGTTCCCGCGACGGCCCTGGCCAACTACCAGCGGGCGCTCGCAACCGAGCCGAACATGGTGATGTACTACGGCGACAGCACCGGCTTCATGAAGCTGGTGGCGCCTGAGCTGAAGGGCGACAACGCGACCCTGATGGGCTCCACCTCCTTCGCCTCGGATCTCGCCAACCCGGCCGAGAACCCCTACCAGTACCTGCCCGGCCCCTCCTACGAGGACCAGGTCGACATCCTGCTGCAGAACATCAAGGACGCGGGCGGCTCCACCGTTGCCTTCATCTTCTCCAACACCGAATTCGGGCGCGACCCGATCGAACACGGCAAAAAGAAAGCCGAGGAACTCGGCATCAAGGTCGTGCTGGAAGAGGCGACGAAAGCCCAGGGAGCGGACATCCCGACTCACGTCACCAAGCTGGCCCAATCGGGTGCAGAGCACTGTATCCTGCAAGGCTATGTGACCGGCGTCTGGCCGCAGCTCATCGGCGGTGCGCGCCAGTTCGGCCTGCCCACCCAGTTCCACGGCACCTTCTGGGGCATGGAAAAGCTCATCGCCGACCGTGTGACGGCAGAGGCCGGACCCTTCCTCGACGGCTATTCCGGTGTCATGCCCTATCGCTATTCCTACGATCAGGAAGAGGCCCCCGCCTATCAGCGCTACGCTGCCTTCCAGAAGAAGGCCTTCGCGGGTACGCCGCTTGAGAACTACATGCCCACCTGGGGCCTGCAATCGCTGGTTTCGCTCAACCTCGGCATCGAGGCCCTGCGCCGCGTCGCCAACAAGGGTGAAGAGATCACGGCGGACCGTGCGGCGGAAGAGCTGGCGGGCATCAAGGACTTCGACACAGGCGGCTTCTTCGGCGGCCCCGTTTCCATGGTCGATAACAAGATCGGGACCGGTCGGGTCTATACCTACAAGGCCGACAGCGGGCTTTTCGTGCCCTCCTCTGACTGGTTCACCGTCTGATCCGATGACCAACCGAGGGACCGGGGGTGAGCCTCCGGTCCCTTCGGATTTGTCCGTAAGAACAAAGTTGGGAGCCTGTCTGTGCTGACCATCGAAAACATCGAAGTGACCTATTATCACACCGTGCAGGCGCTGCGCGGCCTGTCGCTTGAGGTGCCCGATGGCAAGATTGTCACCCTCCTGGGCACCAACGGCGCGGGTAAGACCACGACGCTCAAAGCCGCCAGCAACCTGCTGGCGCTGGAAAACGGCGAGGTGGGCGAGGGGCGAATTTTCTTCAAAGGACAGTCAGTCCTCTCGATCCAGCCCGACCGGCTGGTGCAGCAGGGTCTTTTCCACGTCCGAGAAGGGCGGCGGATCTTCACCGAAATGACGGTGGAGGATAACCTCATCGCTGCCTCCTACGCGCTCGACCGGCGGAAAGAGAAGCCCGATTATGATAAGGTCTATGCCTTCTTCCCGCGACTGAAGGAACGCCGCCGTCAGATCGCCGGATATCTCTCGGGCGGGGAACAGCAGATGCTGGCCTTTGGGCGTGCCATGATCGCCCGCCCCGAGCTGATCCTGATGGATGAGCCTTCGCTGGGACTGGCTCCGAAGATCGTCGAAGAGATTTTTGGCACCATCAAGCGCCTCAACGAAGAAGATGGCACCGCCATCCTGCTGGTGGAGCAGAACGCGGGCGTCGCCTTTGGCGTCGCCGACTACGGTTACATCATGGAAAGCGGCCAGATCGTCATGGAGGGCGATGTGGCCAAGCTGAAGAATGACAAGGACATCCAGAGCTTCTATCTGGGCATGTCCGAAGACGGATCGGAGGGGCGCCAGTCCTTCCGGGACGTGAAACATTACAAGCGCCGCAAGCGCTGGCTGAGCTGAGAGGAAGCCGCCCATGCCCTTCGACGAAAGACTGCCCGGTTTCAAGCCCCTCGTGCAGATGGTTCGCGACCATGCGGCTCAGCGCCCGACCTCTGTCGCGATGCGGCAAAAAGAGTACGGCATCTGGAATGAGATCACCTGGGCAGGCCTCGCCGAGATCATGCAGGCCACCGCCGCGGGTTTGGTCGAACTGGGGCTTGAGCAGGGCGGCCATGTCGGCATCCTGAGCGAGAACCGAAGCGAGTGGGTGCAGGCGCAGTTCGGAATCAATGCTGCGGGCGGCGTCGTGGTGGGGATGTACCCCACATCCCCGGCGGCGGAGCTGGACCATCTGATCAATGCTTCGGACACGACGGTGCTTTTCATCGAAGATCAGGAACAGCTCGACAAGATCAAAGAGCTGGAAGGCAAGGTGCCGAAGCTGCGCCAGCTGATCGTGCTCAACCCCAAGGGAACCAAGGGTGACGATACCCTGGGGCTGATGAGTTTCGAGGCGCTGCTGAAGCTGGGCCGGGAGAAGCTCAAGACCCACGAAGACGATCTGCGCGCGCGGGTCAGTTCAATTGATCCCGAAGACACCTGCATGATGGTCTTCACATCCGGCTCCACCGGTCTGCCCAAGGCGGCGGAGATTTCTTACGGCAATATCCACGCAGGGGCTGCCATCGCCAAGGACGTATTCGGCGACTATCCGGCGGGTACGGATGTGCTGAGTTACCTTCCGCTCTGCCACATCGCCGAGCAGGCGGTGACGGTGATCAATGGTCTGAGCCAGCAATTCGTCATGAACTTCGGAGAGAGCCTGCGGACCATCACGCTGGACCTGCGCGAGGTCGCCCCGCAGATCTTCTTCGGTGTGCCCCGCATCTGGGAAAAGATGCAGGCGGGTGTGCTGGTGCAGGCCCAAACCGCGGGTAAGCTGCGCGGGCCGATGACCATGCTGGCGCTCAGGGGCGCACAGCAGCGCGGGATCAAGCGCCGCGATCAGTGGAGCACGGGCGACCGGATTGCCAATGCCTTTTGGGATGCACTGGTCTACCGCCACATCCGCAGCTACCTCGGCCTCGGCCGGGTAAGCTTTGGCATCTCAGCCGCCGCGCCAATTTCAGCCGACCTCCTGGGTTTTTTCCGCGGCATCGGTGTAAATATCCGCGAGGCCTGGGGCATGTCGGAAACTTCCGGCGTGGGCACGATCCAGTCTTCCTGGGGCAATTGCGACGGCCGCATCGGTTTCCCGGTCGCCAATGTGGAGACGAAACTGGGCGAGGATGGCGAGGTGCTCTTTCGCGGCCCGACCATTTTCAAGGGCTACTACAAGAACCCCAAGGCTACGGCGGAGACAATCATCGACGGCTGGCTGCATACGGGCGACGTGGGAAAGATCGAGGCCGACGGCTCGCTCTCCCTCGTGGATCGCAAGAAGGACATCATGATCAATGCGGCGGGCAAGAACCTGTCGCCCGCACTGATCGAGAACGTCATCAAGTCGAGCCCCTTCATCAAGGAGGTGATCGTCATCGCGGACAGGCGGCCCTATGTGGCGGCCCTTGTTCAGCTGGATATGGACACCGTGCGGCTTTGGGCCGAAGGCCAGGGGATTGCCTACACGACCTTCCGGTCGCTTGCCGAAAATCCCAAGGTGCAGGAGCTGATCGAGAAAGAGGTCGAGAAGCAGAATGCAAACCTTGCCAGAGTCGAGCAGGTCAAGAAGATCTGGCTGATGCGCAAGGAACTGGACCACGACGATGGCGAGGTGACGGCCACGATGAAAGTGCGCCGGGCCAAGATCTACGAGATCTACGCGAATGAGATCGAGGGGCTTTACTCGTAGGCTTGCTGTTCACGTCGATGTGTTGCCCCAATCCGTGAGATCCCGGATCAGGTCCGCGACGGGGTGATCTTCATAGCACGCCGATCTCTGCCAGGGCCCGGTTCAGTCCGGCGGGCAGGGCCTCTTCGTTTTCGCGCGCCTCGGGCAGGTCAATGGGCGCATCCGCGGGCTCAAGATACCGCCATCCCTGGAAGGGCCGCTTCAATGTCGGTGTCACCCGTACCACTTCATCGTCCATCATGATCGCGCAGCGGCGAATGCCGTCTTGGCCGATCCTTTCGTCAAACCCCAGGATCCGTTGGCGCGCCAGTATCTCGCCCTTGATGACCCAGTAGATCGAACCACCCCTGAGAATATCCGCCTCACGTTTGGGCCACATGCGGGTGACGTGGTAGTAGCGGCCATTCTCGATCTGCTTCGAACGATGACGCTGCCAGTCGACCAATTGTTCGACACTTTCGCTGCCCACGCTCAGCTTGATCAGATTGACGAAGTTGCCCATAACTTATCCACCGACATATCCCCAGACTCACCCCTGAGCCACGATATAGAGTAGTCCTTCTTGCCCCACATGCAAACTGTGGTAGGTTGTCAGCCTCCCATCCGTGTTTTCGAAGGAATCGAGATGTCACGCTTTGCCGCCCCCATCGCCGAACAGATCTGGGATATGAAGTACCGCTTCAAGGCCCCCGATGGCACGCCGCATGACGTGACGGTCGAGGATACCTGGCGGCGCATCGCGCGGGATCTTGCGCGGGTTGAAAAGAAGCCGGACGTCTGGGAGGAGCGCTTTTTCGAAGCGCTCGAAGACTTCAAATATCTTCCCGCGGGCCGGATTACCGCGGGCGCGGGCACGGCCCGCCGGGTGACTCTTTTCAACTGTTTCGTCATGGGCACGATCCCCGATTCCATGGCCGGTATCTTCGACATGCTGAAAGAGGCGGCCCTGACCATGCAGCAGGGTGGCGGGATCGGGTACGATTTTTCCACCATCCGGCCCAAGGGGGCGGATGTGCTGGGGGTTTCGGCGGATGCCTCCGGGCCGCTTTCTTTCATGGACGTGTGGGATGCCATGTGCCGCACGATCATGTCGGCGGGCAGCAGGCGGGGCGCGATGATGGCCACCATGCGCTGTGATCACCCGGATATCGAAGATTTCATCTCAGCCAAGTCCGACCCCGCCCGCCTACGTATGTTCAACATGTCGGTGCTGGTGACGGACGCCTTCATGGAGGCGGTCAAAGCCGACGGCCCTTGGGAACTGGTCTTTGACGACAAGGTCTATCACACGGTTGAGGCCCGCGATCTCTGGAACAAGATCATGAAGGCCACCTACGACTATGCCGAACCCGGGGTGATCTTTATCGACCGGATCAATCAGGCCAACAATCTGAATTACTGCGAAGAGATTGCGGCGACCAACCCGTGCGGGGAGCAGCCGCTGCCGCCCTACGGGGCCTGCCTGCTGGGTTCCATCAACCTTGCCCGGCTGGTCAGCGATCCCTTTGAGGAAGCGGCACGCCTGGACGAAGCCGCCCTGCAGGAACTGGTGACAACCGCCATCCGCATGATGGATAACGTCGTTGACGTTTCCCAATTCCCGCTGGAGGCCCAGGCGCAGGAGGCCCAGGCCAAGCGCCGGATTGGGCTGGGTGTCACCGGCCTTGCCGATGCCCTCTTGATGATCGGCGTGCGTTACGGCAGCGATGAGGCCGCGCAACAGACCGAAGCCTGGATGAAGGAAATCGCCCGGGCGGCCTACCTCGCATCGGTGGACCTCGCGAAGGAAAAGGGCGCCTTCCCGCTCTTCGATGCTGACCAGTACCTCGCTTCTGGGAATATGCGTCAGATGGATGAGGACGTGCGCGATGCGATCCGCGAACACGGCATCCGCAACGCGCTGCTCACCTCTATCGCGCCCACGGGTACCATCAGCCTCTATGCCGGGAATGTCTCCTCGGGGATCGAGCCGGTCTTTGCCTACGCCTATACGCGCAAGGTCCTGCAAAAAGATGGCTCGCGCTCCGAGGAAGAGGTCGTCGACTATGCCGTACAGATGTGGCGGGAAAAGTTCGGGGACCGCGAACTGCCCGACTATTTCGTGAACGCCCAGACCCTCGCGCCGCTGGAGCACGTCAAGATGCAGGCGGCCGCGCAGAAGTGGGTCGACAGCTCCATCTCCAAAACCATCAATTGTCCCGAAGACATCAGTTTTGACGCCTTCAAGGATGTCTATATGGAAGCTTGGGACACCGGCTGCAAAGGCTGCACGACCTACCGGCCCAACGACGTGACCGGTTCGGTCCTGTCGGTGAGCGAGGACACCAAGGCGGACAAGCCCGTGCCGGTGGGCGACGGGGGCGAAGTGGTCTATATGTCCGAACCGCTGGACCGCCCGCAGGAATTGGAGGGGAACACCTACAAGGTCAAATGGCCCGACAGCGAACATGCCCTCTACATCACCATCAATGACATTGTCCTGAACGGGCACCGGCGGCCATTCGAGGTCTTCATCAACTCCAAGAATATGGAGCATTTCGACTGGACCGAGGCGCTGCCCCGGATGATCTCGGCCGTCTTCCGTCGCGGCGGCGATGTCTCTTTTGTGGTTGAGGAGCTGAAGGCCGTCTTCGATCCGCGCGGCGGCGCTTGGATGGCGGGCAAGTACATCCCTTCGATCCTCGCCGCCATCGGGGGGGTGATCGAACAGCACATGATCGCGACGGGCTTCATCGCGGGCGAGGGGATGGGCCTGAAGGCCGATCCCCAGGCCCAGGTCGTGGGGCTTGACGCACCCCGGGGCAAGGCCTGCCCCTCTTGCGGCCAGTACGACATGCGGATGATCGAGGGTTGCATGACCTGCGGCTCCTGCGGTCATTCGAAATGCGGGTGAACTGATCGAAGCTGTGCGGGCCAAAAACACTGCAAGGGAATTGGCGTCATTAGGATAGCGGGGAACAGCGCCCAGCGGATCCGCCAAGCCCGACAAAGAGAAGGCCAAAGCTTGGCAAGTCAGCACGATGCAGGAGGAAAGCAGCCGGATCAGTCCCTCGAGGAGTCCCAGCAGGACGCCAGCATCCGCCGCGCGCAGGGCGAATTCGTGCGCGGTGTCAGCGGCTTCCGGGCGGTTCTGGGCAAAGACCCCGATTTCCCGCCGGAACCGGGCCGATACCACCTCTTTGTCGCGCTCAATTGTCCTTGGTGCCACCGGGTCACCCTGGCCCGGGCGATCCTTGGGTTGGAGAAAAGCATTACGATGGATGTGGCCTTTCCCAACCGGACGGACGAAGTGGACCCGCAAGGGCCGAACCTGTGGCAGTTCGCTCCTGACCGGATCGCCAGCCTGACCGGCGCGCCCCTACCCGAATGTACCTGGGAAACCGCCACGGGGCAGAACCTGCGACTTGTGCGGGACCTCTACCTGGCCGAAGGGTCGGAGGAAAAATCGGTCCCCATCCTCTTCGACAAGCAGAGCCGACGCATCGTCACCAACGAAAGCGCTGAGATCGTGCGGATGCTCAATGCGCAGGCTGGGGCGTTGGGCAGTGTCCTCTCGGATGATGAACGGCCCGATCTCTACCCTGACGCACGCGCCGAAGAAATCGATCGATTGAACGAAAAGATCTACACAGGCATCAACAACGGTGCCTACAAGGCCGGGTTTTCATCGGATCAGGGGGTCTATGAGGCGGCGTTCCAAACCTATTTCGACACTCTCAATGAGCTTGAAAACTGCCTTTCCCAAGGCCATCCCTACCTGACCGGTGATAGGTTCACCGAGGCTGACTTGCGGCTCTTCCCCACGCTTTACCGCCATGACCCCGTCTACTATATCCGGATGAAGCTAAACGGCGCTCGGATTCTTGACTATCCTCACCTCTGGCGCTGGCTTTGCCGGGTGCACGCCCTGCCGGGTGTGGCGGCAAGTGGCTCGCTCATCCATTGCAAGCAGGGCTATTTTGGCCGCTCTTGGAATGGCACGATCCCCATCGGACCAGTGCACCCGATGACCTATCCCGAAGCCTACGGCCATCCGGAGCTTGCCTCTTCGTGAGGCGGTGCCCGGTGTGCTAGTCTGGCTCCCAGCACCGGACAGAGGAGGCGGACCATGGCCAAGGATGGCTTCACCCGGATGATCGACGACGGCAACGCCTTCTTCGCGGAACTGCGGGAGAACAACAACAAGGACTGGTTCAATCCGCGGAAGGATCACTACAACGAGCATATCAAGAAACCGGCGGAGTTCTTCGCCGATCTTCTGGCCGATGACCTAAGCCGCATCGCGGGCCGACCTATGAAACCCAAGGTCTTTCGCATCTATCGCGATGTCCGGTTCTCCAAGGACAAGACCCCGCTGAACGCCCATCTGCACATGCTCTGGTCCCCTGTGGCCGAAAACCCTTTCGCACCCTTCTTCTTTTTTGGGTCGGAGCCGGGTGACATGACTGTTGGCTTCGGCCTGCCTTCGATGAAGGGAGAGACGCTTACTCGGTTTCGCGCTTTCGTGGATGCCTGGAGCGACCAGTTGGAAGAGGCGATTGGGGCGGTGGGAATGGACTACGGAACTTGGGGAGCCGAGCCGCTCAAGCGGGTGCCCAAGCCTTATAGCGCTGATCACCCCCAGGCGGGGTTGCTCAAGCGCAAGAACCTGATCCTGCACACAAAGATGGACGACAGTTGGCGCACCTCCGAGGGCGGTCTGGTAAGTGCCGTGCGCGCCGAGTTCGAGCGGACCAAGCCGCTGCGTGATCTCTTCGATGAAAAGCTGGGGGCAGAGGGGTAGGGCTCACGGGCAGGCCTCAGTCAGCTCTTGCCCCGCCGTCTCGGCCCCGAGCCGGGACCTCAGCAACGCTACGCCTAAGCGGCCCGCGCCGTCTCCTCTTCGATTGTTGTCCCCATGACATCCACGATCAGATCGATCTCCTCCTCCGTCGAAGTGAAACAGGGCGCCAGGAGCACGTGATCGCCCGAGGTGCCGTCCGCACAGCCCTGTGACGGATAGCAGATCACACCCGCCTCCTTGGCGCTGTTCAGGATC
>JABDKA010000126.1 GCA_013002405.1 Sulfitobacter sp.
GTGGGATGGACGACCAGGCGCTCGAGTTCTTTGCCTGGGGCGCGCGTTCCTGGGTCTGCGCGGGGTCCAACTTTGCGCCCGAAGCTCATATCGCGCTCTATCACGCCTGCGCGGTCGAGGGCGACTTCACCAAAGGCCGGGCGATCATGTCGGCGATGCTGCCTCTGATGCGGGTGCTGGAACAGGGCGGCAAGTTCGTCCAGTGCATCAAGTATGGTCTGACCCTGCGCGGCATCGATGCCGGGCCGCCGCGCAAACCGCTGCAACCGCTTAACAAGGACGACAAACGCGAGTTGGCCGAAGTGATCCGGACCATGGACACAGCAATTTCTCGCATCACGGGGGCGACCACATGACTGACCTGTTAACCCTTGAAGAATATCGGGCCCTGGCCGAGGCGCTGGACCCGCCCCAAAGCCCCTTCATCGACGGCAAATACCAGCGCGGCCATGGGCCCATGATGGCCACCATCAACCCCGCCACCGGGGAAGAGATCACACAGATCTCTACGGCGAATGCCGAAGATGTGGATCTTGCCGTGTCCAGAGCCCGTAACGCATTCGATCAGGGCCATTGGTCAAAACTTGACCCGGAGGCGCGCAAGGATGTCCTGATCCGGCTCTGCAAGCTGATCACCCGCAACCGGCGCGAGTTGGCGGTGATGGAAAGCGTCGAGAGCGGCAAGCCAATCCGAGACTGCGAACTCATCGACGTGCCCGAGACCATCCAATGCATCAAGTGGCATGCCGAAGCCATCGACAAGATCTATGACCAGTCCGCCCCCACCGGTGACGGTGCCCTTGCGATGATCCTGCGCGAACCCGTCGGGGTCGTCGCCGCCGTACTGCCCTGGAATTTCCCGCTCATGATGCTGGCGTGGAAGATCGGTCCGGCATTGGCGGCGGGTTGTTCCGTGATCGTGAAACCGGCGGAGCAGACCAGCCTGACAGCCTTGCGGGTCGCCGCGCTTGCCCACGAGGCTGGAGTACCACGCGGTGTGTTGCAGGTGCTTCCGGGCGACGGGCCGTCCGTGGGCGAACCGCTTGGGCGGCACATGGACGTCGATATGGTTAGCTTCACGGGTTCAACCGAAACCGGGCGGCGGTTCCTGCGATATGCAGCGGACAGCAACCTGAAAAAGGTCGTGCTTGAATGCGGCGGAAAGAACCCCGCAGTCGTCTTCGACGATGCCGAGAATCTCGATCATGTGGCGGGCCACGTTGTGAACGCCGCCTTCTGGAACGCAGGGCAGAATTGTTCGGCAACTTCGCGACTGATCGTGCACAGCACGGTGAAGGAGGCATTGCTGGAGAAGATCGCCGCCCGGCTGCGGGATTGGAAAACGGGCGATCCCCTGGACCCCGCGCACCACATCGGCGCCCTGATCGACAAAGACCACTGTGCGAAGGTGCGCGGCTATCTGGACAGTCAGGAAGAGGGCCCCTTCGTTGAACCAGTCGTGGTCGAGGTGACCCCCGATGACCGTCGCGCGAAAGAAGAGATATTCGGCCCTGTGCTCTCTGTCATCGAAGTGGCCAGCAACGACGAGGCCACGCGCCTTGCCAACGACACGGCCTACGGACTTGCCGCCTCTGTCTTTTCGGCCAACGGACGAAAGGCCATCCGGGCGGCCCGCGACATCCGGGCGGGCACGGTCACGGTCAATTGCTACGGCGAAGGCAATATTGCGACGCCATTCGGCGGCTACAAGCAGTCAGGCTTTGGCGGTCGCGACAACGGGCTTCACGCCCACGACCAGTATACAGAGATCAAGACCATCTGGATCGATCTCACCGATCCAGCAGATGGGGACAATGTCACATGAGCATCGAGGCTGTCGGCACCGTCCGCCGCGGTCGCGGGGCACGAAAGGCGATCCGCCAGACACGCGACATCACCATGCTGCCGGCGCTCAAGCGCAGACTGCCCCTGACAGAGCCCATGACACCCGAACAGATCGAGAAGATCGACGCCGCGTCGATGGACATCCTCGAAAGCGTGGGCGTGCAATTTCGTGACCCGATTGCGCTGGAGGATTGGCGGCGTGCCGGTGCAAAGGTAATCGGTGAGCTGGTCTATCTCGACCGGGGCCTTGTCCGTGAACTGATCTCCACCATTCCCGAGAGCTTCATCTATCACGCCCGAGATCCGGCCAAGAACCTCCCCTTCGGCCAGGATCATGCGATATTCGTTCCGATGACTGGCGCGCCCTACCTGCGCGATCTTGACGATGTGCGCCGAAATCCGACGCTTGACGATCTGGCGAACTTCCACAAACTCAGCCATATGCTGCCCGCGATGCATTCCAGCGCGCATCACATCGTAGAGCCCTACGACCACCCAATCAGTCAGCGTCATCTGCGGATCACCTATTCGTCGATGAAACACTCCGACAAGACCTTTATGGGCATGACGACCAGCCCGAAGAACGCCGAAGACGTGATCGAGATGTGCGCGATCCTGTTCGGAGACGACTTTATCGAAAGCCACCCGGTTGTCACGGGCAACTGCAACGGCAACTCGCCACTGGTCTGGGATGAAACCATGCTTGGGGCGATGCGCGCCTTCTGCCGTCGGAACCAGCCGGTCCTATGTTCGCCCTTCGTGCTGGGCGGGGCGAATACGCCTGCGAGTGTTCCTGCCACGGTCGCACAGCTGAATGCCGAAGCGCTCAGCGCCCTGGCCTATACGCAGGTGGTGCGAAAAGGCTGTCCGGCGATCTATGGCCATTACCTGAGCACCGTCTCCATGAAATCCGGCGCGCCGATGGCGGGGACTCCGGAAATCAGCCTGATGAACTTTATGATCGGCCAGATGGCCCGTTTCTATGGCGTGCCCTGGCGCACTTCGAACACGCTGGGCGGGTCCAAGACCTTTGACGCGCAGGCGGGATACGAAAGTGCGATGACCCTGAATGCCGTGTTGATGGCGGGGGCCAACTACATCTGGCATTCTGCGGGCTGGAATGAGGCAGGCATGCATTGCTCGACCGCCAAGTTTATCGTCGATGCAGAAATGTGCGCCATGGGTTACCGCATGGCCGAGGGGATCAACTGGGACGATTTCGACGCGGCCATCGCTGCCATACCCGACGTCGGTCCGGGTGGTCACTACCTTGGTCATCCGCACACGCTGGAGCATTTTCAGCGCGCTTTCTTCATGCCCGAGATGTTCGACAACGACTCGATCGAGCAGTGGCAGGCCGGGGGTGCTATCGAGACCAACGAACGTGCCCTTGTCCGTGCGCGTGCCCTGCTGGGCGAATACCAGGAGCCGAAGCTGGACCCGGGCGTCAATGAGGCACTCCTGGAATATATCGCCCGACGCGAGCGCGAGATCCCGGCGGCAGACGCGCTTAACCAGGAGTTCTGAGATGCGGGTCAGCCGATTGCCCCGTGATCCAGGTCCTGCGGGTTGGAACCGATTGCTGCCCCAGCCGGACGCGCCGAGGCCGCTGGAAGGCGACATCACAGCCGACTGGCTTGTGATCGGGGCGGGATTTGCGGGCCTTGCCGCCGCACACCGACTATCGAAACAGGCGCCCGGCGACCGGATCGTCCTGCTTGATGCGGTCCGCGTGGGCGATGGACCGGCGGGTCGCAATTCGGGCTTTATGATCGACCTGCCCCATGATCTGACCTCCGATGACTATGGCGGTGCCCTGGAGGCCGATATTGCTCAGACAGAGGACAACCGCCTTGGCATCTCACATGCCCGGGCCATGACCGAGGAATATGACCTTGGCCCCGAAGCCCTGGTGATGTCGGGCAAGATTAATGGTGCCGCAACCGCCAAGGGCGATGCCCACAACCAGAGCTTTGCGCGCCACCTGACGGCCATGGGGGAAGTCCACGAACACCTTGACGCCCGGCAAATGCGCGGGATCACCGGCACGGATTACTATTTGAGCGGCCTCTTTACGCCCGGTACGGCAATGATCCAGCCCGCGCTTTTCGTGCGTGGCGTCGCACGCGGGCTGCGGTCGAACCGGGTGACCATCCACGAGATGAGCCCGGTCCATTCACTTGATCGACAGGGCGATTGGGTTGCCACGACACCCGCCGGGCGGGTCACTGCGCCCCGCGTCATCCTGGCGGTGAATGGCCATCTCAACAGCTTCGGATTTCTGCCCGGCCGCCTGATGCATGTCTTCACCTACGCTTCCATGACCCGGGCCCTGAGCCGTGATGAGGTTTCCCGTCTCGGCGGCGATGCGATTTGGGGCCTGACCCCCGCCGATCCGATGGGAACGACGGTGCGGCGCATCTCCGGCATCGGCGGCGACAGGATTCTCATCCGAAATCGCTTTACTTTTGATCCGTCGATGGAGGTGGGTGCCGCCCGGATAGCACGCGTCGCCCGTGACCACGACAGGGCATTTGCCGCGCGTTTCCCGATGCTGGCCGGGGTGTCGATGGCCTATCGATGGGGCGGGCGGCTCTGCATAAGCCGGAATGGCGTGCAGGTGGTCGGTCAACTGGACGATGGACTCTACGCGGCCTGCTGCCAGAACGGTCTGGGCACGGCCAAGGGGACACTGGCCGGAGGCCTGGCCGCTGACCTCGCAATGGGATTGACCTCCCCAGCGCAGGAACGCGCCTTGGCCGCCGGTCAACCGACCCGTCTACCCCCTGCCCCGATCGCGCAACTTGGTGCCAGGCTGCACCTGAAGTGGGCCGAATGGCGGGCAGGCAGGGAACTGTGACGAGATGGATCACGTCGCGAACACTTTCGGCAGTCGTCTCAACAAGGCCATTGGCCGCTTGATCCAATCGAGTGGTGCCTGACGAACAAAGGGAAGCAAGAGATGCGTGTCCTACGCGCCGCCCGTGGGGATCGTGTGACGTCCTTCACTGACCGCAGAGGCCCGTGCATGCATCGCAGGTCCATACAGGACAAGGCCCGGAAAATGGTACTGCTTGGCGGACTCCTGGTCGCAACCGGTACTGCCTCTCGAAGCGGTGTTTCGAGGGCTCACGCATGCGGGAGAAGGGGTTGCCAGGGCGTTGAACGCGCTTTGTCCAGTTGGCGGTGAACAGAAGACGCCACGCCATCGCTACCGTCCCCGCTGGTATATCTGGTCCTGGTACAGAAATGGACCGGCTCACCCGCCAAATCCGGCTCCTCGACCCCTACGAATAGGCCTCTATCGTCGCTCCTGTCAGTCGAGAGCCATGGCCCAAGCTTCATGTTGCCGCGCAGTTCCGTGTCCTGATCGAAGAAATACCACAAGCGGCAATGTCCTTGGAAAGCGCCGCCATTTACGCCCTGACATATCAATCAATGATGGGTGGCGGCAGACCGAGGAGAATGACGCCAATCTAAGAAGGCGGCGAAGCCTTACTCTTGAAATTCTCGGTTTTTGGGCCCGGTAAAATGAGATGATAACAAGTCAAGTCCTCACTTTTTCCGGTGGGCTTGGGGCCGTATTCGAGTATCCGCCGCTTTCAAGGCGTTCCTTGAGCCGCCTTCAAACGCATAAATAAACCCGCGCGCTGAACCTCTGCGCCACGTCACCTGCCTTGCAGGAATCACCAGCGCCTCCCATACTAAACTTAAGATTGAAGCGCGCAACTGGCTCAACCAAAAAGTAACGTTGGTGAACCATGACTATATACGTTTTTGACGCCCACGGCTCTATCGAGGAGAGGGACGACACATTCGCCTTACCCGAAGGGGTAAATAAGGCAGTTTTTGGA